>JBGCEM010000064.1:0-51623 GCA_045106335.1 Paracoccaceae bacterium
ATTGGGTGGGACAGCGCGTGAATGGCCCCCAGCCCTTTTTGAAACGCCGTCGCCCCCATGGCGGCTGCAGACATCATATGCGCGCGCGCCTCTATATCGGTGCCATCTTCATAGGCGCGTGGCAGAAATTCCCGCACCAAACGCATCCCTTCCAGCGCCATTCCTTGGGACATGGGGTGGTAATGGGGCGAGCAATAGGCCTCGACGCAATGCGCAAATGCATCCAGCCCGGTGCCGGCCGTGATGAAGGACGGCATACCAACAGTCAGTTCGGGATCACAAATGACCACGCTGGGCAGAAATTTCGGATGGAAAATGATCTTTTTCTCTTGGCTCACCGAATTGGTGATGACCGAGGCCCGCCCAACTTCAGAGCCCGTCCCCGCAGTGGTCGGCACCGCAACAATTGGTACAATGGCCTCTGCATCGGCCCGGGTCCACCAATCGCCGATATCTTCGAAATCCCAAAGCGGACGTGTTTGACCCGCCAAAAACGCCACCAACTTGCCCAGATCAAGACCCGAGCCACCGCCAAACGCCACAACGCCGTCATGCCCCCCATCCAGAAACGCGCGCACCCCAGCGGCGGCGTTTTTCTCGTTGGGATTGGGATCTACATCGGCAAAGATCGCGCGCCCCAATCCCGCTGCGTCCAACAGATCCAATGTGTTTTGCGTGATGTCCAGTTCGGCCAAACCGCGATCCGTGATCAACAAGGGCCGCTTTATTCCGGCGACAGCACACGCCGCGCCGATTTCTTGGATACGCCCTGCGCCAAAGCGGATCGTGGTGGGATAGGACCAGGTCGTGTGCAAATTCATCTGCTGTGCTTTCTTGAAGTGTTTTGCTGAAATGATCGCCGCTTTAGGCCCGCTCAAATCCGCGCGCGATTTCCCAATCGGTGACCGCGCGGTCAAATTCCTCTTGTTCCCATTCCGCGCAGCGAGTGTAGTGATCTATCACATCATCCCCCATCGCCGCGCGCAACATCGCAGAGCCCCGCAACGCGTCCGTCGCCGCCCGCAATGTTTGGGGAATATCGCGCGCTTGGGCGTTTTCATAGACATCGCCCAAAGTGGCAGGCGGCAATTCCATCTTGTCCTGGATTCCCTGCAAACCCGCCGCCAGCATGGCAGCTTGGGCCAAATAAGGGTTCAGATCTGACCCCCCAATCCGACATTCCACCCGCACACCCGACGTGCCATCGGCGCAGACCCGAAACCCTGCCGTGCGATTGTCGATGGACCACACAGTCTTTGTGGGCGCAAACGTACCCTTGGCGAACCGCTTATAGCTGTTCACATAAGGGGCCAGAAACACAGTATACTCTGGTGCATAGGCGATGAGCCCTGCCAAATAATGCTGCATCAATTTCGACATGCCCAACTTTTCGTCTTTGTCATAAAACGCCGGGACACCGTCTTGCCAAAGTGATTGATGGACATGGCTGGATGAGCCCACCCGCCCTTCGTGCCATTTCGGCAAAAACGTCGCGGCATGGCCATGCTGCCAAGCAATTTCCTTGACGGCATGCTTGGCAATTGTGTGATGATCCGCACAGTCCAGTGCAGCGGCATAGCGAATGTTCAGCTCGGCTTGACCCGCTTCGGCTTCGCCTTTTGTGTTTTCAACAGGGATCCCAGCGGCAAACAGATGATTGCGCAGCGGGCGCATAATGCCCTCTTCTTTGGTGGTTTGGAAAATGTGGTAATCTTCATTATACCCACTCAATGGGGTCAGGTCGCGAAAGCCTGACGTCCGGAGAGCGTCCAAACTTTTGTCGAAAAGGAAAAATTCCAACTCGGTTGCCATCATCGCATCCAAGCCCAACTTGGCCAGTCGCGCGATCTGACGTTTTAGGATCGTGCGCGGCGTGTGGGCGATTTCGGCGTGCGTGTGGTGATCCAGCACATCGCACAGCACCATCGCGGTGCCGTCCAGCCAAGGAACGGGCCGCAGCGTCGACAAATCTGGCTTCATCACATAATCGCCATACCCCTGTTCCCAGGATGACGATCGATACCCATCGGGCGTGGCCATTTCCAAATCAGTGGCCAGCAGATAGGTGCAACAATGCGTTTCCTTATGCGAGGTCTCAATGAAGTTCACCGCATGAAACCGTTTGCCCATCAGACGGCCTTGCATATCCACAAAACAGACCAATACAGTGTCAATCGTGCCGTCTTTGACCTGAGTTGTTAAGGTCTCAAAGGAAAGCGTGTTGGGCATGGGGACTCCTGAGGGATGCGGTTCGTGTTCACCATTACCGCACGCCGCCTATCCGTTGAACCGATAATCCTGTTCGATCTGCGCGCCTATGGCATTGTTGTGGCGGATGAAAGCGCCGATGAAGTCGTGCAGGCCTTCGTCAAAGATCGAACCAATCGTATGTTCGCGCAATTTTGCCAGTTGCGCGTCCATCAAGTCATGGCAGTCATGACGTATACCGTAATCCTCGACCAGATAAGCCAAATGCTCGCTTAAGGTCTTGCTGGAAAAGTATAAAGATCGAGGAAAGCGCGTGTCCAAGATCAAAAATTCTGCAATCGCCACGGGCGTCATCTCGCCATCGCCCAACCACCGAAACGAACGATGCGCCGAGACAGAACGCAACACGGTTTCCCATTGAATGCTATCCAAGGGCGAGCCAACATCGTTCACCGAGGGCAGCAATGTATAGTACTTCACATCGATAATGCGGGCTGTGTAATCCGCGCGCTCAATTGCCGTGCCAATGCGGGCAAAATCGAAAATATCCGTGCGCAACATCGTACCGTGCAACGCGCCACGCACCAAGGCAGAGTTGCGGCGCACTTCCCCAAGCAAGGCAGGCAATTCCGTGTCTGGGATTGGCGATTTTAAGGAACTCTTCATTGCCATCCAGTTTTCGTTCACCGCTTCCCACACTTCGGTGGTCAGAGCCGTGCGCACCATACGCGCATTCGTGCGGGCATTTTCAATGACGGCCAATGCACTGCTGGAATTGCGCGTGTCCCGCAGCAAATAATCCACCACATTTTCGGACGTGTAGGTATCATAGATCTTGTTGTAGCCCTCTAGGACACCCGCCGTTGTCACAATGGATTTCCAATCCGAGGCCGCGTCGTGCGAGCGGGTCAGCGCGATCCGAAACCCCGCCTCAATCAAGCGGGCGATGTTTTCGCTGCGCTCTAACGATCGGAACATCCAATAAAGACCACCCGCGGTTTTTCCCAGCATCGCTTAGTTCTCCAGCACCCAGGTGTCTTTGGTCCCGCCACCTTGGCTTGAATTGACGACCAAAGAGCCTTCTTGCAGCGCAACGCGTGTCAACCCACCTGGCGTGATGTCGATCCCTTCGGGGGAAACCAACACGAACGGGCGCAGATCCACATGACGCGGCGCAAGACCTTGTTCGGTGAAAATCGGCACAGTCGACAAGGACAGCGTCGGTTGGGCAATATAATTCGCCGGGTGCGTGCGCAGTTTTTGCGCGAACACGGCCAGCTCTGTTTTGCTGGCAGCTGGCCCGACCAACATCCCATACCCGCCCGATCCATGCACTTCTTTGACGACCAATTCAGACAAATGATCCAACACATAGGCCAACGCATCTGGTTCCGCGCAGCGATAGGTTTCGACGTTCTTTAACAGCGCAGTTTCGCCGGTATAAAACTTCACGATATCGGGAATATAGGAATAGATCGCCTTATCATCCGCAATCCCAGTGCCCGGTGCATTGGTGATCGTGATATTCCCCGCGCGGTAAACATCCATAATGCCGGGCACACCCAATAAGCTGTCAGCTCGAAAATCAAGCGGGTCCAAAAAGTCGTCATCCACCCGACGATACAAGACGTCAATCTGTTGATAGCCTTTGGTCGTGCGCATCGCGATATGGCCATCTACCAGGCGTAAATCATGGCCCTCTACCAATTCGACACCCATCTGATCGGCCAGAAATGAATGTTCAAAATACGCAGAATTGTGAATGCCGGGGGTCAAAATGGCGACAGTGGGCTTGCCCGTGCAGTTCGGCGGGGCGCAGGCGGCTAAGGATTTGCGCAGGCTTTTGGGATAATCGCTGACCGGTTTGACCCGGTTTTTGCTGAACAGTTCGGGAAACATCTGCAACATCGTTTCGCGGTTTTCGAGCATATAAGACACACCCGAAGGCGTGCGCGCATTGTCCTCAAGCACGTAAAACGCATCCTCGCCTGTGCGCACAATATCGGTCCCGACGATATGCGTATAGACACCGCCCGGTGCGGTCAGGCCAATCATTTGCGGCAAGAAGGCTGCATTATGGGTGATCAGGTCCGCCGGGATGATCCCCGCTTTCAGGATGTCCTGATCGTGATAAATATCGTGCAAAAACAGATTAATGGCCCGCACGCGCTGCTCAATTCCTTTGGTCAGCGTGTTCCATTCACGGTTAGAAATAATGCGCGGCACCAAATCAAATGGGATCAAACGTTCTTGCGCGGCATCTTCGCCGTAGACATTGAACGTAATGCCTGTGCGGCGAAAAAAGGCCTCGGCCTCTTCGGACTTTGCGCTTAGTCGCGATGGGTCCTGCTGAGCAAACCACGCCGCATACGCATTGTATGGGTCGCGAACGCCGTCTTGGCCGTCAAGCATTTCATCAAAATGGGGTCTGTTTGTATTCATTAACAAAACCTATCCAATTTGGAACGGACTACAATGATAACCAGCCATACCCCTACGTTTAATTTTCCAGCTTTATTTCAAAGGTTAATTTTTGGGCGTCCAGACGTGAATACCAGATTTTTGCCCCCAAGCGGTTGCAACTGCCCCTGTGGCCCTTCAATCATAGCCAACAGGCTAGGATGATTTTCGGACTGGTTTTCGACGCCAAACCCACCCCGTTACGCCCAAGGAGACGTCTATGTCGATCACCGCAAGCATCTATCATCTAACGCATTATAAATACGATCGCCCCGTGACCTTGGGCCCACAATCCATTCGCCTGCGCCCGGCACCGCATTCGCGCACACGGGTAATTTCGCACAGTCTCAAAGTGTCCCCATCGGCGCATTTTGTGAACCACCAACAAGACCCTTACGGCAACTGGCTGGCGCGGTTTGTGTTCCCTGAACCTGTGCGTGAATTCAAAATTGAAGTCGATCTAGTGGCCGATATGTCGGTCTACAATCCGTTTGATTTCTTTGTCGAAGACTCGGCTAAGGATTTTCCACTAACGTATGACGACGATATTGCGCGGGATCTCAGCATTTATCTGCACAAAGATCCAGTCGGTCCTTTGTTGCAAGCGTTCTTAGGGACCATTTCGCGCGAACCGATGGTGACGATTGATTTTCTGGTCATGCTCAACAGTCGTTTGTCCACTGAAATCAGATATGAAATTCGTATGGAACCCGGGGTGCAAACGGCTGAGCAAACACTGGGGCGGGCTGCGGGATCGTGCCGTGACAGCAGTTGGTTGTTGGTCCAAATTCTGCGCAACTTGGGCCTGGCTGCGCGCTTTGTGTCGGGGTATTTGATCCAGCTGAAACCGGATCTTGTGGCGCTTGAGGGGCCTGCGGGCACGGACACTGACTTCACCGATCTACATGCTTGGGTCGAAGTCTACTTGCCCGGCGCAGGTTGGGTCGGCCTGGATCCTACATCGGGTCTTTTGGCGGGCGAAAGTCATGTCCCCTTGGCCGCGACCCCCCATTACCGCCATGCCGCACCGATTTCTGGAATGGCCAGCGCGGCGGATGTCGAATTTTCCTTTGATATGCAGGTCACACGCACGGCAGAACATCCACGCATCACAAAACCCTTTTCCGAAGCCGCCTGGCAGGCGTTGAATGCCTTGGGCCATCATGTTGACGACCGTCTGAATGCGGGTGACGTGCGCCTGACCATGGGCGGCGAGCCGACCTTTGTGTCGATTGATGATTTCGAAAGTGACGAATGGAACACTGACGCGGTTGGCCCCACAAAACGCGGGCTTGCCGATAAATTGATGCGCCGCCTCCAAAGCAAATTGTCCAAAGGCGGGCTTTTGCATTACGGGCAGGGCAAGTGGTATCCTGGCGAAACACTGCCGCGTTGGACGTTCTCATTGTTTTGGCGCAAGGACGGTCAACCGATCTGGCACGACCCGGACTTACTGGCGCGCGAAGACACGCAAGAAGACGTAGGTCCGGATGATGCACAGACCTTGCTAACAGGCATTGCCGCGTTCCTGGACGTGCCCGAAGACAATGTATTGCCCGCCTTTGAGGACCCTGCCGAGTGGATCATCAAAGAAGGCAATCTGCCCGACAATGTCACCCCAGAAAATTCCAAGCTGACCGATCCCGAAGAACGCGCCCGCATTGCCCGTGTGTTTGAGCGCGGTTTGACGACGCCCGCTGGATATGTGTTGCCGGTGCAGCGTTGGCAGGCACGGGCCTCTAATCGATGGATGTCAGAGGTCTGGAACCTGCGCCGTGGCAAGGTGTTTTTGGTGTCGGGCGACAGCCCAGTTGGCTATCGCCTTCCGCTTGGCACCCTGCCCCACATACCGCAAAGCGCCTATCCGGTCATTTATCCACAAGACCCGACAGAACCGCGCGAACCGCTGCCCGTGACACACCCCGATGCACCCAAGACCCAAAAACAGCCAGAGCAGAAAATTGCCAGCCGCACTGACGCGACTGCTGGCCAAGATCAGGTCGAACAAACTTTAGGCGATTTGGACGGGCGTGTACGCACCGCGATTTCCGTCGAGGCGCGCGATGGGCGGCTGTGCGTGTTCTTGCCACCGGTCGAAAAACTCGAAGATTACCTCGAACTCATCACAGCTGTTGAAAGTGCTGCCAAACACACCAAACGCAAAGTTCTGATCGAAGGCTATGCGCCACCACATGATCCGCGCATTGACGTTCTGCGCATCGCCCCGGATCCAGGTGTGTTAGAGGTCAATATCCATCCCGCAGCCGACTGGGACGCGTGCGTTGCCACCACCGAAACTGTCTATGAAGAGGCCCGGCACTGCCGTCTTGGGGCGGATAAATTCATGACCGACGGCCGTCACACAGGCACAGGCGGGGGCAATCACGTGGTTGTCGGCGGCGCCACCCCTGCCGACAGCCCGTTTCTGCGCCGTCCAGATTTGCTCAAAAGCTTGATCCTGTTCTGGCAGCGCCATCCCAGTTTGTCCTATCTGTTTTCTGGCACTTTTGTCGGGCCGACATCGCAGGCGCCCCGCATCGACGAAGCGCGCCATGATATCTTATATGAGCTGGAAATCGCGCTGGATCAGATCTGGCCACCGACGGATGCGCAAAGCCCGCCACCGCCTTGGTTGACGGATCGGTTGCTGCGCAATGCCTTGATTGATGTCACCGGCAACACGCATCGCGCCGAGATTTGCATCGACAAACTGTTCTCGCCAGACGGGCCAACGGGTCGGTTGGGGCTGGTCGAATTTCGCGGCTTTGAGATGCCGCCCGACCCCCGCATGAGCCTGGCCCAGCAAGTGCTGCTGCGGGCGATCATTTTGCGGTGTTGGGAAAACCCGATCAGTGGCGATCTGATCCGCTGGGGAACCACACTGCATGACCGCTTTATGTTGCCTGCGTGTTTGTGGCAGGATTTTGCGGACGTTTTGGCAGATCTAAAGGCCCATGATCTAGCCCTGGATCCCGCCTGGTTCGAAGCCCAAGCGGAATTCCGGTTCCCGTTCTGCGGCGATGTCACCTATGAAGGGGTCACCCTGGAACTGCGCCAAGCGCTTGAACCTTGGCATGTGATGGGTGAAACGGGCGCGATTGGCGGAACGGTGCGCTATACAGACAGCTCGACTGAACGGTTGCAAGTTAAGTTGAGCGGTGCAAATCCGGATCGCTACATCGTCACGGCCAACACCCGCAGTGTCCCACTGAGTGCGATACCTATGAACGGCACCCGCGTGGGGGGCGTAAGGTACAAAGCCTGGAAACCCGCGATGTCGTTGCACCCTGTCCTTGAGGTCGACGCGCCCCTGACCTTTGACATTTTTGACACATGGACCAACCGATCGCTTGGGGGCTGTCGCTATCATGTCGCGCATCCCGGCGGACGCAATTTCGAAACATTCCCCGTGAATGGCAACGAAGCCGAAGCGCGCCGACTAAGCCGGTTCGAAAAGATGGGGCATACGGGCGGCCGCTTTACACCCGTGGCCGAACGACCCCATCCTGAATTTCCAATGACTTTGGATTTGCGGCGCCGGGCCGGTTTGTAACGCCGTTTCAGCCTGTTGCGACGAACTTGCTTTTGTCACCGCCCCTTTAGTCTAACACGGACCGTAATTTGGCGTGTCTTAAGGACGCCGTGAAACGCTTAACTGTACGCTGCTTGATATCTAAGGCGTCCTTTATCACACATGTCCCGAGAACGCGGTGCCTGGCAGAGCATTGATAGGTCAGGTTAAAGGCCGGGTGCTTTAGGCGCGTTGATAGCTGGGCAAATGCATCAAAGCATCGCGCAATGCATCGCCCCAACTTTCTGAAATCGCTTGATAATAAGGATCATCGGCTTCGATCCGCGGCTGTTGATCCATTGTCAGGCTGTCAGTTTCATAAATCTGCAAATCAAGTGGCAATCCAACGGACAAGTTCGCCTTGATCGTTGAATCAAACGACACCATCAGCAACTTGATTGCGTCTTCAAAACTCATATCGGGTTCATAAGCGCGCACGATGATGGGCTTGCCGTATTTCGCCTCGCCGATCTGGAAAAACGGCGCGTCTTCGGTAATTTCGATGAAATTGCCTTCAGGATAGACCAAAAACAACGTCGGCACGCCGCCTTTGATTTGCCCGCCGACCATGACAGTCGCCTTGAAGCCAGAACCCGCCACTTGCCCACTCATTTGGCTTCCGCCTTGGATCACCTCTTTCAGCGTCGCACCCACAAGACTGGCCACTTGAAACATGGTGGGTTGTTCCAAGATCGTCGGGCTTCTTTCAGATGGGGCCTTTGAGCGTTCTTCCAGCAGACTGATCAACGCTTGGGTCGTGGCCAAATTGCCCGCCGTCATGATTGTGATGACGCGGTCGCCAGGGACCTGCCATGTGAACATTTTCTTGGTCGTTGATACGTTGTCAACGCCCGCATTCGTGCGTGTATCCGACATGAAAACAAGACCGCGATCAAGATGAAGGCCGACACAATAGGTCATTTTTTGGGGTCCAAAACTTAGGAAAATACCATGTTGTATAATGCACCTAGTGCGCGATCCCGGCGCTTACAACACAAGAAAAGGGGCATTTCTATGTTATTTGCACAGCATCTAGTTCAAATTAGCGGAAGATCCTTTCAACAACAACGGATTGCTCAACCATATTCATCCACCCATAAGACGTCATAAACGCGGTGTCTGCGGCATCGCGCCCCACACAAATGCACACCATATCGACGGGGTCCGCCATACCCGTCGGGTCCACCAGATGCCACGCGCCGTCCAGATAGACTTCGACAACTGCATGGAAATCCTTGGGAAAAACACGCCAAGCATAGACGCTGACAAACCGCGCAGGGATGCCTGCAGCGCGGACCAACGTAATCAAAACATGGGCATAATCGCGACACACGCCGGACTGGCTTTGAAAACTGTCGGTCGCTGTGGCGCCAAGTGGGCTGGCGGTGCTGTCATACGTGAACGCGTTGTTAATCCAATCGCACATCGCCGCGACCAACGCCCCGCCCGTCAGGTCCGCAAACTGGTTTGAGACGAAGTCCAGAAACAGTTCAGGGTGACAATAGCGCGACGGCCACAAATACTTGAGCGCAGCGCTGGGGAGCGAAGAGCGCGGCGCCGCCGATAGTTCGGTCAAATTTTGGGCACGGCGTGACACAGTGACTTCGGCTTGGAAATGGCACTCGAATTGCGCATCGCACGTCACCCATTTGCGCGTGCCCAAGCCCTCTTCCCCGGCGACATCTACGTCATGCGACGTGCCAATCAATTGCATATGCGCCGAATGAATAAGTTGAACGTCATTGGCAAATGGCTGGATTTGCAACAGCACATCTGTCGGTTGCGTGACCTCATACAGCAGGTGAGTTTTGATCGAAAAACGCATGTGGAAAAGCCAGGATGAGATTTAAAGGGAAACGCGTCGGGGCAGCAGGGCCTTTAATAGCCCCGCACGTGCGCCAAGACCAGCGGTGTTCACTTGCTAAAACGTGCGACAACGGATTGCCGGTCTTGTGCACACGGACTTCAGCCATCAATCTTGCGCATCTTGGCTTGCAAAAATGCGCGATAGGCTGCGTTCGGCAAGCATGGCGATCGCGGTCCCGCGTAACATCATTTCAAATCTCGGCATGCCTTTGCTGGAGTCTTGGGTGGGCCCCAGACGGGTCAACATCCTGGATGTCATCGTCTCGCTCCTTTCAGTGTCACACCGTGTCCCTGCCGCGATCACAAGCCAAGAAGATTTACAATCAAACAGATCAAAATATTGAGTGTCGCCAGAAGGTTTGTCCCATTGCCCAAATAACGCAGCGGATGACCGGCGGTGTCCGCTTTCAGACCAAAGGGATGCGCGATCCGCCCCACGACACACAAAATACCGGTGATGTGCAAATACAGCGCAGGCGCACCCATACCTTCGGCCAGGATCATCAGGATCAGGATAAAGCTGGACCATTCTGCGCAATTTCCATGCTGACGCATGCGCAGCAACAATGTCTGGTCATCCCCGTGACCAATGGAAATACCATGCGCCGCGCGCCAGGATGTGACGCGAAACCAAAGCGCCAGATACACACTGGCGCAGATCAAAGCATAGATCGGAGTTGTTGCGAATAACATAAAACGTCCTTTTAATTTTCGTTTCGATACCCTTACGACGTTTGCAGAACCGGTTTTTCGACATGTCTGGCAAAAAAATTGAAATTAATTTTGAGCAGACCGGGCGTTGATAGCTTCGACCTGATCACGGGCCACATGTAACAGCACATTTCATGCCAACCGACCGTCGGGTTGCCTCATCCATGCTGCACTTGCTTGATAGGGATAAAGTTCATCATCCGTCAGATTAAAAGCGCGATGCCTGACAGGATGACCGCTGCAAAAGCACTCAGAGTTAACAGCTGTTAACCGATATCCCCGCGCCCTGCATATGGTGGGACAATCAGTTAAGTTCTCTATGGATAGATTCCACTTGACTTAGAACGGTGAATCAAAGCTTAACTGTGGATAAGTTGCGCAAATAAGCGACAAAGAGCAGGAAAAGAGCAACCATGTTCCAGACAGGACCCATCGCGGCCGAGTCTCAATCCGATGTTACCGCTGTGATGGCGGCTCGGTTGAAAACGGCTCTCAACACACATTTACAGCAGGTCTATGCACCTGATCAACGCAAGAGTTTGCGGCTTTTTAGCGCGACGGAAACGGCTGAGCTGCTTGGTGTCTCGGGGCAATTTTTGCGCAAGGGCCACAGCGACGAAACGCTAAGTGAACCTGTCGTAAATACCGGCGGGCGTCGGTCCTATTCAGGCGATGAAATTTGGGCGATGCGCCAGACATTAGAAGCCGCGTCGCGCAGCCCTGGCAAGTATCGCCCAGGTCGACGCGACGGGGATGCACTGCAAGTCATCCAATTGATGAACTTCAAGGGTGGTTCTGCGAAATCAACAACCACTGTGCACCTATGCCATTATTTAGCGCTACAGGGTTACCGTGTCTTGGCGATCGATCTAGACCCCCAGGGCAGCCTTACGGGGTTTTGCGGTCTTCAAACCGAACTCGAATTTGAGGGGCCGACGGTCTATGACGCCTTGCGCTACGAAGACCCCCTGCCCTTACAAGATGTCATTATTGATACCTATTTCCCAGGCCTGGACCTGGCCCCTGCCCGTCTGGTCTTAAGTGAGTTCGAAACGGAAACAGCGATCAACGCCGGTCGCGGGTCAGCGTTTTTTGAGCGCTTGTCAACGGCGCTGGCCCCTGTTGAGGATCGCTATGATGTGGTCATTATCGACAGCCCGCCTGCCCTTGGGTTCTTGACGCTGACGGGCCTCTTTGCGGCCACTTCGGTTCTTGTGCCGATGACGCCCAGCATGTTGGACCTGGCCTCAACTCAGCAATTCATCGAAATGACCTCGGCCTATTTGGGCGTGATTGAGGACACGGGTGTACGCATGGATCACGACTTTTTCAGCTTCCTGATCACAAGAGATGACCCAAGCGACATTCCAAGCCAGCAGATTGTGTCATTGATGCGCGCCCTGTTTCAGGACCGGATCGTGCCATCGACTGCGCTGCGCAGTACAGCTGTTGCGGATGCATCAATGCTGAAGATGTCAATTTATGAGGTGGCGCGGGCGGATATGACACGCAGCACGTATGATCGTGCGCGCAAAAGCATGGACGCCGTTGGGGCGGATGTTGCGTCAATGGTTCAAAAAGCATGGGGGCGGTCCTAATGGCATTGGATAAGAATAAAGCAGGTATCATGGCAGCGATTTCAGCCGCCACGCAAGGCAAAGCCCCGATTAACAGCCCCAAACCCATGGGGCGCGCCCACCCTAGCCTGCCCAAAGGGACCGTGGGATCCGTGCGCGCTGGGTTAGGCGGCATACAAGAAATCCAGACTGATTTGATCTTATCTTGGGGGCCGCAAGATCGGCTAGAGTTAACAACTGTTAACACACCCAACGATCCAGAAGATGTCCACGATATCGTGCAAAGTATCCAACAGCACGGTCAACACGTGCCCGTTCTGCTACGCCCCGCCGCCGAAAAGGACGGTAAATTTGAAGTCATCTATGGCCGTCGGCGCGTGTTGGCCTGTCAAACACTGGGCATCCCCGTCAAGGCGTTGATCCGTTCAATGGATAACGGCGAAGCTTTGAAAGCCAAGGGTCTTGAGAATTCCCATCGCCAAGACCTTAGCTTTTATGAGCGCGCTCGGTTTGCGCAGGCGATCCTTGCGCAAGGGTACAGCCGGGCCGAGGTACTAAGTGCCCTTTCTGTCAGCAAAAATACACTGTCACAGCTTGAGCGCGTTGTGCGTTTGATTCCTGACGCTGTTGGCGTTCGTATTGGGCCAGCCCACGGGGCAGGGCGACCGAAATGGATGGCGCTTGCGCTCGCATTTGAGAACGGCTCGATTTCTGCAAAAACCGCCATGCTTGCTTTAGATGGGGTGTCGGAAGGCACAGGTTCGGATGACCGTTTGAAGACCGTATTGGACAAAATATCAAAACGCGGCGCACCGGAAAATCGCGCCATCGAACGCAGCCCCCTCACCGGGGCTGTGGTGAAATCGACAAAATCATCCATTTCGCTGACTGTGAAAAGGGCAGGCGAAACAAAGAGATATGCAGACTGGTTAGAGCAAAATATCGACCAGCTGATTGAGGACTCTTACCGAAGCTTCCAAGAAGAAGCCGGTGTGTGAGGGTTGGTTAACAGCTGTTAACTGACGAAATGAGGACAAGAGCAGCAAGGAGAAACACGCAAAAAGAAACCCTCGAAACCGAAGTTCCGAGGGCTGCAACGCATAAGCGCTGATTGTTTTCGCACCTCAGTCATAGCAGTTCCCGAATCTTCGCACAATGAAAAACGCCTTTGGGCGACTGGGTTTCTGTGCGTACAGGCAAATATGCAAACATGTTTACAAACGCCCGACAGGGCAACCGAGCACATCGCGGCGCGGAACACTGATGCACGGCCAACAGGATGGCGCAAAGCTTCACCCGATTTGGCCCATGCGGACCGGCTTGCCATGTCTGGGCGCAACCAAACCGTCGAGAAGGGCAGGGCGATTGTTGCGCTCAAGCGCGTCGGACCGCATATTGGTCTGAATGCTGCAGATATCCTGCTGTTCGACGTTCTATTCGCCTTCACAAAGCCCCAAGATTGGGAAAGTGGTCAAAGCGCGATAGTCTGGGCCTCTAACGCATATTTGATGGACCGAACTGGCTTTTCACTGTCTGCGCTGAAGCGCCATGCCCGAAAGCTGGCCCGCGCTGGCATAGTTTCCTTTCGCGACAGCCCAAATGGCAAACGCTGGGGGCGCAGAGACAGCGCAGGATACATCACCGAGGCCTACGGCTTCGATCTAAGCCCCTTAGCCGCAAGCGTTGAAAGACTTGAAGCCCTTCACGCCGAGCGCCAAGCGGAACGCGCGCAATTGCAATCAATCAAACGCCAAATCACAATCACACGGCGTAAGATCCGCGCAAAATTTGACGAAGTCCTGATGGAAAACATCCACGCACCATGTCTAAAGCTCCTGGCGGTCTTCGACCGTATTCAGGGCATGCTAGGACGCGGCAAACACACTGCGCTGCGCCTAAAACGGGTTCTGACTTTGCTGGACCTGCTGTCTGCGCGCCTCGACATCGCCCCCACAACCGACAGAGAACAGGCAAAACTGAACCCCAAAGAGGTCAAAAGTGACCCCCACATACAGGCTACAAAGAAGAAACAAATAAATAGTAATATCCTGAAGAAACATGACCATGACGACACAAGCCCAATAAGTGTTAAAGTTTTGAAACAAGCCTGCCCAGAGTTTGTTGGTTGGAGCAATGCGCTCAAGCAACCGCTGAATTCCTGGCCCGATCTCTATCGAGCCGTCCATAGCTTAAAGCCTATGATGGGCCTTCAAGACTGCATTTGGGCTTTAGCTTGCGCAGAACTGGGAAACACACGGGCAGCGGCAGCGTTTGTACTTGTCTTTGAAAAACACGCTTTAGGGAAAATTAAATCCCCAAATGGATACTTACGCGGAATGATTAGGAAAGCACGTGTCGGTGCATTGCACTTAAGCCAAAGTTTCTACGGGCAACTAAGCGCGCAATCAAAGACAGCAAAGGTCTAAATCCAAACAGTCAAACGCGGCCATTAAGGCAAATCACGAAAGACCTTCTGAGCGTTTTGAGGGTACTTCGTTTTCAACTCACGCCACCGCGCTGTTTGGGACGCTTTACCAACCCGCAAGTTTAGCAGGGACCATTGCGTGCTGACCCGCTGCAGCGCCTCTGCCGGATTGGTGTCGCCGTTGACCGCCGCATCCAGCCACTTACTAAGTACCTGAAAGTATTCACTTTGTTGTGCCAGATAGAGGTCAGGGATCGCGTTTTCCATGCTTTTGCGATGCACATCCAGAAATTCACGTGAATAGATCTTTTGGATCACTGGATCAACGTAATGTTCGGATCGAACCGGGTCGAAATAGCCTTCCTGCTCACGAACCGCCAAGGTTGAAATTTCCGACGTCGACGCGAATAAGGCAAACAAGTAGGCCAATTCCGGCTGTGTGCTGGCTGTCGTCACCACATAGTTCCAGCCCCAATTAAAATATGGCAAATTAACGTGAACACCGTCAACGTATCCAGAAGGGGTTAAACTATAAAGCATCCGACCGGCGATCTTTGATTTCGGACCATTCAAATATTTCTGAGACCCGCCCCAACCGATATTGGCAAATGTGTTACCCGCCCCGTAGTGCTTCCAGTTTTCAAATAACCCGGCCGAGCGCGCCTGAGGATACAGCG
Source organism: Paracoccaceae bacterium (assembly GCA_045106335.1). Classification (GTDB taxonomy): domain Bacteria; phylum Pseudomonadota; class Alphaproteobacteria; order Rhodobacterales; family Rhodobacteraceae; genus Aliishimia. The sequence goes on from JBGCEM010000064.1 coordinate 15,496, forward strand.
ATTGCGTTGCGCGCATCATTTCTTCCAATGCTTCAATGCCTGCGTCGGACGCAATTTGCGGCTCTAGATCCGCAGATAGGGGCCAGATACCCTTCGCATGAAAACGCAACCACCATTCCCAAGCCAGATAGCCAGGCGTGCGAAACAATGCGCCGCCATAGCGACCTTCCTCGGGTCGGTGAAAATACGCCATCTGACGGTCGAGTTCTTCCCAAGTGCGCGGAATTTCTAAGACATGCCCATGTTGGTCGGCAAAACGCGCTTGCTCGGTCGGATCTTCAAGCCAATCTTTGTTATAAAACATCACATATGCATCGCCATCCGCCTGAAACCCATAGGTTTCTGCATCGAAAGTGTCCCCGGTAGAATATAGGATATCATCACGGAACCCATCTGGTTCGTGGTATTTTGCGTACGCGGTCAGGGGCAAAATGACCCCGGCAGAAGCAAGATCCGGGATCCCAAAGGTTGCGGGCAGGGCCAGGTCATAATTGGCTGTACCGCTAATCCCGTCCAAGGACAGTTGCGCATTCATTTCGTCGACTGCGATGCTCTTAGTGGTCAACTTAACGCCGGACAGGTCTTGGAATTTTTCAATGACTGGTCGGATGTTGGCCTCGGATCCTTGCGGGATCAACATTTTCAAAATCGCTCCAGGCGTCGCAAGGGCTTTGGCTTTTTCAGCGACTTCAATGTGCAAAGGCACGTCCGTAGCGCCATAGGCTGCGCGTCCCGTTAGCCCCACCAATGAAAATGCCCCACTCATGGCCATAAGGCGGCGCCGCGAGAGGCCATGCAAACTGTTCGGTAATATCGGTGTGACACCCATGCCTGCGGCTTCCTTCGGATCAGTGGATTACGTCGTTCAGATCACGAACCGATAAACATTTATTTAATATTTAATCAGCAAACTACGTACCGTGGAAGCGAGCGCATGCAATTGAAAATTGATAATTTTTTGCCCAGTGTTGTGGCGCGGATGCGCCTGGGTTGGCTGGTCATTGTCGCGTTGCTGGTTCTAGAATTTGCGGCCAGTATTATTGGTCTAAATATCGTTCAGAGCACGCAAAAAGCATTGAGCGAAGACGCAGTTCCCGCATTGGAACAGTTTGGCCAGGTCAGGGATGAACTTGCGGTTCTGGACGCAAAGGTCGACTTTTTGGTACGTGCTGTCGACACATCGGCCCATGACACCTTTATGGATGAGGCGATGGGGTCACTGACCCGATTGGACGCGTTGATGCGCCAGTCGAACGAAACACCTGTGATCATTCAAGCCCTGCAAAGTTCCCTGCACAACTTGAACGATATTGGGCATCTACGTCTGAACAATAACGAAAATATCGCCATGGTCGGGTTGCAGACGGCGCAGATTGGGCAGTCGTCGATCTCGGATATTTCGCGTCACATTTTGGATATTGGCACGATGCTTGAAGCTTCGATCCTCACAGGGGCAGCGGTGGGAACAAGTCCAGACCAATTGATGCAGCAAGTGTCAGAATTGAACACGCTGACGCAATTGGGATCCACCATGATGCGCACGGCTGAAACGATTGATGCGCTGATGTTAACGCAAGCGGATATTCCATTTCGCGAATTAAAAGAGCGGCTGGCGTTTGAGTTTCGCAGTGCGGTTCATGACTTGGTCTTGTTGTCTCCTACCGCGTTTCGCCAAAAGCTGGCAACGTCGATCAATGCACTGCGCGCTTTGGCGTTAGACAGTGATGGACTTGTAGCGCTTCAAGAACAGAAGATCCGCATTGCAACAGCAAGTGATCAAAATCGGGCTCATATTCAAGACCTTCTAACGCAGGCGACAACAAATACGAGTGCCAGTGTCCTGAAAGCGAAAGACAGTATCACATCGGCTGCGGGTCTTATCGATGGAACTGTGGACGTTACGATTTCGCTGCTGATGGCCTTGGGGGTGGTGATTATATTGGCACTTACACTGGCCGCATTTTTCCTACTTGAACGGCAAGTTATATCGCGACTTAGGAAGTTGACACGGTCGGTGCGCGAAATCGCGTCCGGCAATAACGATTGGTGTGTAAGTGTCGATGGTGCGGATGAGTTTGGGGAAATGGCGTCGGCGCTAGAAATCTTTAAGGCCAATTCGAAAGAGCTGCATCGATCCAACGAAGAGCTCGGTCGATTTGCTTATGCGGCGTCTCACGATTTGCGATCGCCTTTGCGTGCTATCCAAGACTTGGCTGAATGGACCATCGAAGACGCCGGATCTGCGTTGCCTGAAGATTGCCGTTTGAATCTGGATCTTATTTTGGATCGGGCGGGGCGGTTGAACAAACTGTTGGATGGGCTGTTCGACTACTCGCATGTGGGACGCGAGAAGGCCAATGTCGTCGCATTCGACGTTGATTGGATGGTTGCCGACATCGTTGATCTTTTAGGTGCGACAGATCGCTTTCAAGTTAGCCTGGACGGGCAGGGGGGGACGGTGCGAACCTATGAAGCCCCATTCCGGCAAGTGCTTCAAAACCTTATCAATAATGCGATCAAACATCACGACCGGGACACCGGTTTAATTGCCGTGACCTATCAACAGACTGCGGAGCGTATCACCCTTACAGTGTCTGATGATGGGCCCGGAATTGCCCCAGAATACCACGAAAAAGTATTTGAACTGTTCCAAACGCTGCAATCGCAGGACCGGGTCGAAGGGAGCGGGATGGGGCTGTCTATCATCCGAAAACAAGTGGAACAGCATGGCGGCACGCTGACTGTGCAGTCTGACCCGTCACGCCAACGCGGCACGACCTTTACATTCGATTGGCCCCTGATCACCGAAAAGAATGACAACAAAATCGCAGCCTAACATTTGCTGCGCCCATATGCGAGAAAACCGATGTCCTATGAACCTGTGAAAATTCTTATCGTCGATGATGATGACGTGTGCATCATGGCGTTGCAGCGCGTGATGAAAAAGATGAAGCTGGTCAATCCAGTGACGGTTGCGCATGACGGCGTCGAAGCCTTAGAGATCCTGAAGGGTGAAAAAGACAACGCCAAACTGTGCCCGCCCTACATAATTTTGCTCGATATCAACATGCCGCGTATGGGGGGGCATGAATTTTTAGAACGCATCCGCGATGACGAAATGTTATGCTGTTCCTTGGTCTTTGTGTTGACGACTTCAAATGCGCGGGAAGATGTCGAAAGAGCCTATGATCACAACGTGGCAGGATATGTATTGAAAGAGTCGCCGTATGACTCGTTCGTTAAAACCTTCGAAATGGTGGACCAGTATTCGAAATTGATTGTCTTTCCGACTTAATCTTTGCGGCCTAAGACGGCATCTTAATGTGCGCGTTTGAACGCGGCCGTCGCGACACCCATGACAACCAACGCACCGCCCCCAAGTCGAGACAGCCAGCCCAACACAGACGGGCTGGCGATTTTTGACCTTAGCCTGTCCGCAAGAAGGGCATAGGCCAGTGCGTTCATAGCGGCGAGCCCAACGAAGGTTATGATCAGGATCGCAAATTGGGGCAATAGTGGGCGATCAACGACAACAAATTGCGGCACAAAGGCAATGAAAAACACGATCGATTTCGGGTTCAACGCAGTCACTGCAGTCGCATGGCCAAACACACGGGACGCACTGGTGCGCGCGACCTTTTCCAAATCCCCCAGCGAAGCCGTAGCCGCGCTGCGAAACAGCGTCACTCCCAAATAAATCAAATAAACTGCGCCCACCCATTTCAGGACGGTAAACAAGGTCGCCGAGGCCAGAACCAGCGCGCCAAGGCCCGCAAGTGATGCAGACATTGCAAGGGAATCGCCCAAAACGACGCCACCGACAGTCGCAAGTGCGACCCTTTTACCATGGCTTATAGCGTAGCTTAGAACCAACATAACAGTTGGCCCGGGAATAAGCAGAAGCGCAATAGACGCGGCGACAAAGGCCAGCCAAATCTGAAAATCCATAAAATGACCCCTGTAAGCCTGTCTCTAGTCCGCCATAGCTGTGGGCAATTGTAAAGCCAAAGCCCCATTCGGACACCTTACAGCACCCTGTCTTTAACCTGAGGCTCATGTATCGCAAATGTCCCGAGAACGCACAGCGTGGCAGGGCATTTGTGATTCAGGTTTTAAGCAGGGTGCTTTAGAGCGCGTAGTTTCTGTTGGCCGGCTGCGTCGGATCTGAATGGGGCGCCAGATCACGTTACGCGCAGAACCGTGCGGCGCAGTGGACTTTGTTGCACGTCAAAAGCCAGAACCGGGCAGGGTCAAAGGGCTGGGATCATAGTCCCAGCGCGGAAAGTCCTGCGTGATCGGCGGGGCGGGGGCCTTGGGGCCAGTGAAACAGCCGGTCGGCTTGCGCAATCGCGACATCGTTGATCGAGGCATGACGCAGTGCCATGTAACCGCTTGGGTCAAAGTCCCAGTTTTCGTTGCCATGTGCCCGGAACCAATTGCCATCCGCGTCGTGGTATTCATAACAAAAGCGAACGGCGATGCGGGTGTCGCTGTGCGCCCAGATCTCTTTGATCAGTCGATAGCCAATTTCCACTGACCATTTCCGTTCCAAAAATTCACGTACCTCGTCCCGCCCGTTTAGAAATTCGGACCGGTTTCGCCAGCGCGTATCGCGCGTATAGGCCAGTGCCACCTTTTCGGGATCGCGCGTGTTCCAAGCGTCTTCGGCCATGCGGACCTTTTGGACAGCATCAGCGTAAGAAAAGGGCGGCACTGGCATACGGGTCATCGCGATTTACCAGCTGTTATAGCCAAGGTATTTGCCCGACATCTCGACTTTAACGCGGTCGCCTTTGGGGTTTTCGACGCGGGTTACGGACATGTCGAAATCAATCGCAGACATGATGCCATCACCGAATTTCTCTTGGATTAACGCCTTTAATGTCGGGCCATAGACGCCCACGATTTCATAAAACCGATAGATGCACGGATCGGTGGGCACGGCTTGTTCCCAGATCTTGGTGGGGCTTTCGGCCAGCACGCTTTCGGCCTCTTGGGGCAGTCCCATGACACTGACCATCAGCTTGGCTTTGTCGGCGGGAAAGGCGTTCATACCCATGGCGGCCGAATGCGTCCATACTGGGGACATGTCGATCTTCGCTGCGATCTGTTCCCATGTCAGGCCGGCTTGTTTTTTGGCGGACAGGATCATGGCGGTGACGTCTTCTTTGGTCATCATATCAGTCATCATTAGGTCTTTCATGTTGGTCTCCTCCGGTCTTTAGGTATTCACAGCGCGCAAGGCGGGTCGGGTGTCTTCGGGGTCATCGGCTGTTTCCGTCTTGTCGATGCGCACTGTCTCGGGCCGGTTGGTTTGCCCGGCAATGACAGGCTGTCCGGCCAGCTCTTTGGAGCGTTTGCCCAGGAACTGCACCAAATGGTTGCGGATTGCGTAATAGTTGGGGTGTTCGACGATCTCGGTCCGATTGCGTGGACGCGGGATCGTTATTTCGACGCTTTCGGCAACACGGGCATGGGGCCCGTTGGTCATCAGCAAGATGCGGTCTGCCAGAAGGATCGCTTCGTCGATATCATGGGTGATCATGAAGACGGTTTGCTCCATCTGTCCCCAAATTTTCAGCAGCTCATCCTGAATGGTGCCGCGGGTCAGCGCGTCCAGCGCCCCGAACGGTTCATCCAGCAAAAGCAGTTTGGGATGGTTGGCAAAGGCCCGCGCGATGGACACCCGCTGGCGCATCCCCCCCGACAGCTGGCTGGGCTTGCGGTGGATGACATCGCCGTCCAACCCGACCATGGCCAGAAACTCTGTCGCATGGGCTTCGACCTTGCTTTTGCTCCAATCGGGATAGCGTGCCGAAACACCGAACGTGACGTTCTTTAACGCACTTAACCAAGGCAGAAGTGAATAATTTTGGAACACGACTCCACGATCCAGACTGGGACCGCGCACTGCCTGGCCATCCATGACCACCACGCCGCTGGTGGGGTCAGCAAGCCCGGCCAGGATGTTCATGATTGTGGATTTGCCACAGCCGGAATGGCCCAGGATCACTACGAATTCGCCTTTTTCAACGCCGAATGAGGCATCTTCGAACACGGTCAAATCCCCGCCCGCGCCATCCGGAAAACGCTGTGTGAGCTTTTCGATACTTAAAAACGGTTTCATGATGTGTCCTTTATTCAGCGTAAGTGACGCGACGCTGCAGAAGGCCAAAGGCCGCATCTAACAGCATGCCAACCACGCCGATCATGAGGATTGAGAAAACGACCGAGGTCAGGTCCAGGTTGTTCCACTCGTTCCAGACGTAATAGCCAATGCCCGTGCCCCCAACGAGCATTTCGGCGGCGACGATGACCAACCACGCGATCCCGATTGAGATACGCATGCCGGTCACAATCGTGGGCGCAGCGGCGGGGAGGATCACGGTGAAGGCAGTCTTCAGCGCGCCAAGTTCATGGGTCCGGGCGACATTCACCCAGTCTTCGCGCACACCTGCGACCCCAAAGGCTGTGTTGATCAGCATCGGCCAGATCGAGCAAATGAAAATCACGAATATCGCGGATGCCTCGCTGTCACCGATGATGAACAGCGCCAGCGGCATCCAGGCCAGGGGCGAGATCGGGCGCAGCACTTGTATGAAAGGGTTGAACGCTTTGTAGGCCACCTGGGACATGCCGATCAGGAACCCGAAGGGGATCGCCACCAAAGCCGCCAGAAAATAGCCCGTTAGCACCCGGTAGATCGAATAGCCGATTTGGATGCCAATGCCTTTGTCATTGGGCCCCGCATCATAGAACGGATTGCTGAGCTGTTCCCAAGCTTTGGCCATCACTTGGCTGGGCGGTGGCACCCCTGCTTTGGGGGCACCCGCACCTGTCAGACGTTCATATTCCGTCAACTCTCCGACTGCTTTTTGGGCCGGGATCGCGGCTTCCCAGATCAAAAGACCCACGACCAGCATCACAACGGACAACAGCGCTGCCCGTTGGTTCAGGGATAACGTAGGCATCCGTTATCCTTTCTTGATCGCAAAGCTGTCGACGTAAGCCTCGGGCGTCGCAGGATCAAAGGTCTTGCCCATGATTGTGTGCGATTTGTAGGTGATATCAGGCGCGTCATAGCCCAGATCTTCCATGACCTTTTTGCAGTCCGCCGCCAGATAGACCTGCTCGGCCACACCGCGATAATCCACGTCGCCCTCGATGTAGCCCCAGCGTTTCATCTGCGTCAGGATCCACACGCCCATGGAATGCCAGGGGAAGGGGTCGAAATCGATGCGGTCGGGCACGCGTTTGACCTCGCCCAGACCATCCGCATAGGTGCCTGTCAGAACTTGTTCGATGACGGTCACGGGCTGGTTCAAATAGTTGGTGGGCGCAATCGCGGCGGAAATTTCTTTACGGTTTTCGGCGGCCGAGGCGTATTGAGTTGCGTCGATGATCGACTTCAGCAAAGCGCCGTATGTATTTGGTAATTCGGTCGCGAAAGATAAGGGCGCCGCAAATGCACAGCATGGATGTCCTTCCCAGATGTCTTTGGTTAGCAAATGTAGGAACCCGATGCCTTCATAGACGGCGCGTTGGTTGAAGGGATCCGGCGACAAATAACCATCCAAGTTCCCGGCGCGCAGGTTGGCGACCATCTCAGGGGGTGGCACAACACGGATCTGGATATCGACATCCGGGTCCAGACCGAATTCTGCCACGTAATAGCGCAGCAGGAAGTTGTGCATCGAATATTCAAATGGCACGCCGAAGGTAAAACCTTTCCACTGTTTGGGGTCGCGCTTGTCCAGGTGTTCGTTGGACAGCACAATCGCTTGCCCGTTGATGTTTTCCACGGCAGGCATGATATAGGGCTCTGCCACAGATCCGGCACCAAGTGTCATCGCCAGGGGCATTGGCGTCAGCATGTGGGATGCGTCGTATTCGCCGTTCAACGACTTATCGCGCGCCACGGCCCAACCGGCAGTTTTGATGACTTGGGCGTTCAGGCCGTAGCGTTCATAAAACCCCAAAGGTTGCGCCATAATGATCGGCGTCGCGCAGGTAATCGGCACAAAACCGATATTCAAATCCGTTTTCTCGGGCGGCCCAAGATTATCCAAGATCGCGGCTTTGGCCGCGTCCAACGGAAACACCGACGCAAGCGCTGCCGCCATCGTCGTGCCCCCCATCATGCCCATAAAAGAGCGCCGCCCAATATCACTTTGTCCGAACACGGACCGCACAATCGCGCTTTCTACAGCGCGCTCCATCATCCCCTCAGATGTCGACAGATCCAGGCTGTCTTCGACCTCGGGCCCGCCAGCAGAACAGGTGTGGCAACTGCAATCGGCGGCGTGGCGTAGATCAGTTTTGGAAGAAAACGGGTTCCCCAGCGATTTGACGGTCATAACATGCTCCAATCTTTCATTTCCTCCATGCTGGCAGCGCCGTATTGGGAAATGAAGATAGACGCGGATTTTTTGGATTTTTGGATTTGTGATGAATTTCAGGGCATTAGTTGGGGCGATGGTCAAAAAAAGTTACGAAATTTCGTAAATTACGATTTTTCGTATTGCAGTGTGGGATGTTTGGCCCTGTGAATAGCTGCATGCAAAACACTGGCCTTTCATATGAGTCCTACCTTGCGGGTGCCTTTGGCCCGACCCTCCTGATTGATCTTAAAAAGGACCTTGTTTTAGCAGCAACGCCGGACGCCTGCGCTTTGTTTGAGAATCCAAACCTGGTGGGCACGCCCTTTGCCGGGTTTATTGCCAACGGGATGGATGCGTTCGTCGTGTTCATCGCCGAGGCACAATATCGGGGGACCGCTTGGACGCGCCGGGTGGCATTGCAATCGGCAGCGCAGCGGACCCTTGAAACGGAAATAACGGGGCGCGTGTTGGAAGGTGACGCCCCCATGTTGTTGCTGCATTTGCTGGATCTGGAAGGGCTTGCTGCCCATGCGACGGAAGTTGCTGCCGGGAATTTCTACAAAGGCGGTTTGATGGAATGGCAACGCGCTCAAAGCTTCTTTGCGGATCTAGAGCGTGAAAATCAACTGATCCTGAATGCCGCTGGCGAAGGTATTTACGGGGTCAACACGGATGGGAAGACCACATTCGTCAATCGTGCCGCGCAAGAGATGTTGGGCTGGACCACCGAAGACCTGCTGGGGCGCGACATTCATACGATGATCCACCATCACCATTTGAACGGTGATACCTATCCGTCCCAGCAATGTCCGATCTACCAATCGTTTCGCTATGAGCAAGTGAACCGCATTGAAGATGAGGTATTCTGGCGCAAGGATGGCAAACCGATCCGTGTCGAATATGTCTCGACACCGATCTATGACGGGGCGCAATTGGTGGGGGCTGTCGTGATTTTTCGCGATATTACAGAGCGGTGGGAAAATGAGCGTAAACTGCGCGACGCCATGGACGAAGTCGCCGCCCTGCGCGACCAGCTTGAAGAAGAAAACGCCTATTTGCAGGAAGCTATCAGCATTGAGCGCGCGCATCACGATATCATTGGCCGCTCGGATGCGATCCGACGGATCATCACGCAGATTGAGCTGGTGGGACCAACGGATACAAGTGTGCTGATCCGGGGCGAAAGTGGTGTGGGAAAATCTTTGGTCGCGTCGGCCATTCACGATGTCTCCAGCCGCAAACGCCGCCCGATGATCCATTTCAAACCTGGCGCGATTTCGCCCGAGAAGATTGAAAGCGAGCTGTTTGGTCAAATGCGCGGCGCATTTGCGGGGGCTTTGAAAGACCGGCCCGGCAAATTAGAACTGGCCCATGGCGGGACGTTGTTCATTGACGAAATCTGCGACATCCCGCTGGATATTCAGGGTCATTTGCTTGACGCGCTTCATAATTGTGCGGTTCAGCGTTTGGGGGATGATCGCGCGCGGGCGCTGGATCTGCGGGTGATTGCTTCCACCAGCCGTGATATTGACCGCGACGTGCAAGCCGGCAGATTGCGCCAAGATCTTGCCCTACATCTGGGTGTCTTTCCGATCCATTGCCCGCCATTGCGCGAACGCATCGAAGATATCCCCGTGCTCAGTGTTCATTTATTGGCGTTGGTGTGCAAACGTTTGGGGCGCAAGGTGCCCGTCGTCACAGAAGGGGCAATGCGCAAATTGCAGCAATATCACTGGCCCGGAAATGTGCGCGAATTGGCCAACGTCATTGAGCGCGGCGCGATTGTGTCTCAAACCGACAAGTTGCTTGTGGAAATTCAGACCAATTTCGCCGCGATAGGTCCGTCCGCGTCGACGCTGTTAAGCGAAGCCGAAGTCGAACAAATCCGAACGCGCAACATTATCGCTTGCATGAAAGAGGCAGGGGGTCAGGTGTCCGGTCCGCGCGGGGCGGCAGCTTTGTTGGGCATCAAGCCGACGACCTTATATTCCAGGTTGAACAAATTGGGCCTAAGCAAAGAGGATTGGTAGGATCTGCGTATGCGTGTTCTGTTACCCTATGCCCTATGCCCTATGCCCTATGGACCACCTGACTGTCGCTTGGCAATTGGGCGCGATCAATCAGACCGTAATCGCAGATGACATGTGCGATGCGCAGCCGATAGTCGTCAAAAACCCCGCTTCGCCAGGCGCGGGCGTGTTACAATCATTTGGCTGTGCGTAAGATCCTTGTTTAAGAGCGTGTTGCATTCCACTTGGAACACCATGCGTTATGGGTTTTTGGTTAAGTCTTGCGCCAACATAAGCGCGTTGCCATCGGGATCGTAAAACGTCGCCGTCTTGACCATGCCGTCAACGACATCTGTTGGGCCGTCAAACACGACTTGTGCGCCTTCCAAAGCCTGGCGCGCTGTGTCCAGATCTGCAGTTCCAAAGACGGGCACGCAGTTTCCAGGTGCGGGCTTCGTGTGTTCGCCCAATCCAATCGTTACACCTGGGGTTTTGGTCTGAAGCTCGCTCCAGCCCACGTCATCTTCGTGATAAAGCGTGTCGAACCCCAACATGGCTTCATACCATGCGGCACTGGCGTGACGATCCGTAACCGACATCGCAATCGTGAGTGTGGTATCCAACGAAACGTGTGCCATGGGGTGTCCTTTTGATCAAAAATATACTAACTATACTTTATGTACATTGATGCGTTTGTCAACCTCACATCAAAAGCCTGGACTTTGCCGATTTTGGCAAGCCTGCAAGCAGGTGTTGCCGGGCGACAAGCCCCGTTACTGGCGGCAACTGGGGCCAACAGAACGGCTTTTGGCCACAGCATGGACCATCTGATGAAGTTGGGGCTTATAGAACGCAATCCAGGGTATGGTCACCCGCTGCGCCCCGAATTTCGACTAACCCCCAAAGGGCTTGAGGCCGCGGCACTTGCCTATAAAATTCGCCATGTTTCTGGGGACAGGGATCAAAGCGTGTTGCGCAAATCCTGGACATTGCCTGTGTTAACGTCTTTGCATAGATCGTGCCACTTTAATGATATCAAACGCAATTTAAGAACCATTTCGGACCGCGCTTTATCCCAGTCCTTAAAGTCGATGGAAAGCTTGGATTGGGTGAGCCGCCGCGTTGATCAAACGGCGCGCCCCCCCCGCGCGCTGTATCTTGCTGTGAATAGGGGCGAAGCCATCAGTCAGCTCACTGGCGCCAAAATTCGCTTTGATCCGCATTGATGGGCGTAAAACGATGGACGCATCAGGCGCGGATCACGCCAAGCTTGACACAATTTCATGTATGCCAAGCATAACACCCGCGCTATGCGCCACGTTCAAAGCCGCACCGTTCGGCTGCGCAAATCGTCCGCTATCGTTGTCAAAATAAAGACCATTTGCATCTGCAAAAGACGCACCCACAGCAGCCTCTTGCAAGATATCGGCACCGATTTGCAGATCATTTCCCGCCACACCGAAGCCGTCTTTGACCATCTTTGACGCCAGCAACGACCCAGGGTTGACGGCAACCACCATAGGACCATCGGGCAGTTCTTTGGCCATTTCGCGGGTCCATATGGTGATGGCAAGCTTGCTTTGGGCATAGGCCTCCATGTCCCCCAGCGGCTTGCGCCCTTGCATGGCGTCTAGATCGACAGGGGCTTGCGCTGCCGAGGACAAATTCACAATCCGCCCATCTTTTGGGATAATCGGCAAGAGCGCTTGGGTCAAAACGTAAGGCGCAAAGGTGTTCACCATAAAGCGCACATCCAGCCCATCTGCGGTTCTTGTTTCTTTGGTTTTCAAGACACCGGCATTGTTGATCAGGACGTCCAAATGGGTGTGATCCTTGCGGATTTCGCCGACCATAGCGTGTATATCCGCTATCCGGGACAGATCTGCACAATAGCTTTGTGTGGTGGCGGCGATATCTTTCGCCGCCGCGGTCAGCTTTTCGGTGCTGCGCCCATGCAAAAGGATCGTATGACCTTGTGCGGCCAGGGTTTTTGCACTTGTTAATCCAATACCATCCGTCGCACCAGTTATTAGAATGGTCTTCGTCATGGGGGCTCCTTAGTCTGATTTGCGGCGATCGTGTGCGTGATCTAACTTGAGGCGTCCAACATCGCCTAATGCAGCCTGCCTTAACATTGAATTACAAGCGCCCCCTCTAACGACATTGTCCAACCTCTGAAAAATGCGTAATAATGCAATCTGCGACAACGGCCTGTCGATCTGGACTGACCACGATTTTCAACATCTTGGAATAGGGCGGAAATTCGGCTTTGATTTGTGCGTTTGTGTCCCGACGCGTCAACTTTTGCGCGCGCGCTAAAAGGTCAAGACCCTCGCCAATATTGCGCCCATTTAAGGCTGCTTCAATCATCAGATACGCCTGATTTTCGGGTTTTGCTGTGTTTTTCTTGATTTCCGCCACCATAAAGCGTTTGGCAAAAGGAAATTCAAGCCGTCCGATCCCACCGGTTCGGAACTCTGTATACGTGTCTTCAATGGCGGCCAGTCCTTCGCCCAATAGCTTTGTATCAATCTCGCCTTGTAGGGCCAAGACATCTTGTGCGCGGGTAAATCCGTGTTTTCTGGCCGAAAATCCATATGCGCCGCGCAGCTCTTTGCGAATGGCGGTGAACAGGCGGGACTGATCGCCGTATCCTAAGACCCCCACGGCCAATTCTCGGCCCGTGTCTCCGGGGGTTGTGACGCCGGGCAGTTTGCCCGTGACCAAGACATAGGATTTCTGAGCTGTCGGCCGGTGGATCAGAATTGTCTTGCCGCTGAAGGCCATATCCAAAGGCGGAGTCGCTGTTCGGGTATGTGCTGTGGGCAATCCGCTTAGCGCGATATCGATGGCGTTTGCGACGATATCTACGTCTGCTGGGCCTGTCGCTGCGATGATCAGATCGTCAATCCCCAGGCTTGTGTCATACCAGCGTTGCGCGTCCTCGCCAGTGAGCGTGTCAAGATTGTCCAGAGGCTCAAAGGACCAAGCCTGTCGCAGCGGGTGATCGCCCATTGTTAGACGGCGCATGGCGTACCATGCTTGTGCCCACAGCTGTTGTTCGGTTTCTGCGCGCTCGGCTTTGCGGGTGCGGATAAATCGCTGTAACCAACGGTCTTCTAAGGCCGGTCGCGCCAGGACTTCGTTGGCTATTTCCACGGCGCGCTTCAGATCCTGCGCTGGCGCGACGATGAACCCCCGAACGGCATCCGGTGCGGTGTAAAGCTGTGCGCCGCTGTCCATCGCTTCAAATTCAGCGCGAATATCCGCAGCACTGCGATCTTGGCTGCCCCCATCTGTCACCAGCCAGGGACCAAATGTCATTATGTTCTCTTTGCCTTTCGCCAGGTGCCCAATCCCACCTTTCCATGCCATCGCTATAGCGACGCGGGGCGCGTCTGGCATGTGGTGATAGGTGAACACATGTCCTTGCGGCGTTTGAAGCGTTTGCGCACTTGCGGCAACACCGATCAAAGTGATCCCAATGCTTAGCAGAAAATTTCTAAACCACATGGTCACTCCTTTGGAAGCGCAATCCCTGTTGCGCGTTGTGGACTTTGAACAAGACGCTTTAGGGCCGCGTTGACGTCTTGCAAAGTAACCTGTTTCAACAGCGGGATCGAGTCTTCCAGCGCAAGTGGTGCCGGCAGGTGCCGGGCTGTCAGATGTGCATAGGTGCGTTGTGCATTCGTATCCGTCATCACCCGCTGGCGGGTCGCGATCACGTCGGCGCGGACGGTCTCAAAACTGGCGGATGGAATGCCTTGTTTGGCGATTTTGGCCAGGGTCGTATCGAGATGTGCCACAAGGTCGGACACGCTGACATCCACATCTGGCCGCGCCCAAATCAGCAATTGCGGGTGAAGATTGGGATGAAAATTGATCCAGCTTTCCACGGATGTCACCCAAAAATCATCGAAATACAGCGGTCTGTTCAAGCCGCCGTCCAGGGACGATACCAAGACTGCGCCAAGCAGATCATAGCTGGCCAGATCGTAGACCGTCGCGGGCCGGTTTAACGGCAGGGCATGGAACGCCGACAGCACCACAGGCTGTGTCGTCGTTGTCGTTTCGATCTGAACGGGTGTTTGACGCGGGGTCTGCAAAGGCAGCGCATGCGGGCGTAGAGACGTCGGTTGCACGGGCAGATCCGAAAAACTTTGCTGCAGTGCGTCCACCACGTCCTGTTTGTCCAGATTGCCGCTAATCAGCAAGGTCGCGCGGTCGGCACTATAGGTGGCGCGATGGAAGTTGAGAGCGTCTTCGACTGTGATCTGTCGAATGCTTTGACGGCTGCCAATCGTCGAGCGCCCCCGTGCATGGCCGGGATACAGGGCTTTCATCACGGCCAGATGCAGGCGACTAAGCGTGTTTTCTGTCATGCGCAGGTCAAATTCGCGCTCGACGATATTGCGTTCGCTGCGCATGAAGCTGCGGTCTAAGTCGACAGGTTGAAACACGCGCGCCGCGAATTCCATCATCTTTGGTAACTGTGCTTGTCCGCCCAGATTGTGGTAATTGGTGAAAAAGCTGTTGGCCCAAGCATTCATTTGACGCGCATGCAGATTGTCTTTGTTGGCCCGATCGGCGTTCCATCCCACCAAATGTTCCAGGTAATGGGACAAACCCTCGGGGCCAGTGTTGTCAGACTCGCCGACGTCAAGAAACAGATCGACGCGGATATCTTGCGCATCGGGTTGTTGGATCAGAAAGGCGCCTTTCAGGTTGGTCTGGTCGGTAAGGTCTTGTATCGTCTGTGACCAAGCCATGCCCACCAGACCCGTTGCGTTAAGGCCAATGACCAGGCCGATGACATGTCGCAATTTTCCAAATATCGCCATGCAATCAAGGTACACAGCTTATCTGCAAATCTGCAAGCCCACCGCGCCGGGGTGTCGGTTGGATTGATTTATATGTGACGGGTTTGGCCGATCAATAGGACGGATCGAAAGAGTGGGCTGGATTATGGCTTGTGTTTTTCAGCCGCCGCCAAAGCTGCACCGCCCAACACCAGGGGCAGGGCCAACACAAAGCTGCTGGAAAGCGTGACGTCAAAGATCAGCAGATCGGCAAGCACAGGCCACAGCAGGGCCAGATATTCGAAGGGCGCGATCCGGCTGGCCTCGGCGTAGCGAAAGGCCAATGTCATAGCGATATGGGCGACACCGCCGAATAGACCCGCGCCGATCAGCAGCACCCATGTCCAGCCATCTGGTTGCATCCACCCCCAAGGCAGGGTCACAAGCCCGCCGATCATTGAAGCCAGTGCAAAATAGAACGCAATAGCACCGGGGCTTTCGGTGGTATTAAGGCTGCGCACCATGATCAGGGCACAGGCCGAAAGTGCCGCCCCCGCAACGCCGATGGCAAAGCCCCAAAGACGCCCTGGATTGGTGTCTTGGCCGCCCAGCTCTGGCCAGACCAAAACGACGACCCCAGCAAAGCCAAGGGCCAGCCCGCCAACGCGCCAACCTGTCAAACGCTCGGACAGAAAAACGACAGCGCACAGCGCCATCAAGATGGGCGAAAGCTGTGCTACCAAAACGGCCTCGGCCAAATTCAACTGCGCAATGGCAGCGAAGGCGGCAAACAGCGCGAAGGCCCCGAAACTGGCCCGTAGGATATGGGCCATGGGGCGTTTCGTGGCCAGCCCGCTGGGAAACTCGCGCCGGATCCACAAAAAGATCACCAGGGGGATCAGGGCAAAGGCAGATCGAAAAAATACGATTTCGCCCAAGGAAACGTCCGCACTGACCGCCTTGACACAGACCAGCATGCCCGCGAACAGCAGACCCGACAGAATACGCAACCCGATAGCAAGGCTTGGACTGTTTGGCGATGTCACGTTTGCCTGTCCTGTTTGGCCAGGGCATCGCGCAGCACGTCTCCGGCCAAATTGATGGCCAGCACACAGATCACAACGGCCAAACCCGGCCAGATCATTTGCAGCGGCGTCGAGCGCATATGGATGCGCGCATCCAGCAACATTGTGCCCCATTCCGGCATGGGCGGTTGAACGCCAAAGCCCAAAAACCCAAGGGCTGAAATTCCAAGGATTGCGCGTGCGAACATGCCGGTCCAGACCACAGTCAGTGAAGGCAGCAGCGACGGCAAATAGTGCCAGCGCGCGATATACAGCGGTGACAGCCCAGCAAGCTGCGCCTGCACCACATAGCCCCGGGTTTTCAGCGACAGACCAATGCCGCGCGCCACCCGGGCATAGCGCATCCAACCCGTGACGCTCAGCGCAAAGATCAAACTGCCCGTGCCCGCTCCCAACACGCCAGCGATCACGACGGCGGCGACCAATTCGGGGAACGCCAAAAAGGAATCCGTGGTCCGCATCACCACCCAATCCACATATTTGCCGCCCTGTGCCGCCAATAGCCCGACCAAAGTGCCGATACACAATCCCATAACCGAAATCACAAACGCCAGCCCCAGCGACCACCGTGCCCCGTGCAAAAGTCGGGACAGAATATCGCGCCCCAATGCGTCCGTCCCCAACAGCCAGGCAGCACTTGGGGGGCTGAGGCGTTCGGGAATGTTGATGGCCGTCGGGTCGTGGGGCGCCAGAAGTGGACCCAGCACAGCCAGCAGCACCAACAGTGTGACCAACGTGAGAACGCTACGCATCTTGATCCGCAATCCGTGGATCGAGCGCGCGGTAAATCACATCGATCGCCAAATTTACGATCACGAAGACCAGGGCTGTCAGCAGCACCACGGCCTGCATCGTCGGGAAATCTCGGGCCAAGATTGCTTGGATCAAGGTGGTGCCAAGGCCGGGACGCGCGAAGATGATCTCAAATACCACGATGCCTTCCAGCAAGAACGCCAGTTCCAACCCAAATACAGTGATCACAGGGATGGCGGCGTGGGGGGCGATGTGGTCGCGCCCGATCACACGATCAGTCACTCCCCGTCGCTGGAGTGCAGGCAAGAACGGCTGATTGCGTGCTTCAAGGATCCCCGACCTTAGAATGCGGGTGAAAGACGCAGCCACCCCAAGCCCCAATGCCAGCGCAGGTAGGATAGCATGGGTGGGTGTGCGCGCGCCCATCGCAGGCAACCAACCCAAGTGCACCGCAAACAGCAGGATCAATAAAAGCCCCAGCCAAAATTGCGGGATCGCTGTGCCCAAAGACGCCACTGCGACGGCACCGCGATCAAGCCAGCCTCCGGGATGGCGCGTGGCGATATAAGCAAGTGGAAATGAGATCGCGATGCCAATCAGCAATCCCAGTATTGCCAGCGGAAAGGAATAGGACATAGCCGTGACCAGATCTGGCCACACATCGCGCCCAGTCACTGAGGATTGGCCAAAGTCACCCTGCAGTAAGGGCGTAATCCACGTCTGAAATGCAGGCCAAAAACCCGCATCCAGTCCGGCTTGCGCGCGGATTTCATCGACGACATCTGCGGGTACCTGCATTCCAAACCGCGCCAACGCGATGGCCAGAGCAGGATCGCCGGGCGCATGCCAAAGCAAAACGAAGGTCGCCAGCGCGGTTCCGCTCAAGACCACCAAAGCCCTCAGCAACAAGCCCAAGACCAGCCGGATCATGCGACCTGTTCCAATGCGCCAAGGGCAAAGGCCGCATTGCGTAAGCTATGACCATAGGCAGATTGCGGGGCGCGCACGAAGTCGGCGGCAGGGGTAAGTTCTTCGATCTGTCCCGCGCGCAGAACTGCGATTTCATCGGCGAATGCGGCGGCGTAGCCCAGGTCATGGGTGACGACCAACGCCGCAAAACCGAACTGGCGTTGTATATCCGCGATCAAACGGGCGGTGTGCTTCTGCGTGACCGCATCAAGTGCAGACAAAGGTTCGTCAAACAGGACCAAAGACGGCCTGGCGATCAAAGCACGCAAAATCCCGATGCGTTGCGCTTGGCCAATCGAAACTTCTGAGGGCAGGCGCTTTAACAGATCTGGCACAATTTCTAAGCCGTGACACAGCCCGTCCAAATGCGCGGCTTCCAGGGGCAATCTTTGCGCCAACAGGGGCTCTATCACGGACCGGCGCAACGTCATATGTGGGTTAAACGCACTGCGGGGCTCTTGCATGACCAGGGCCGGGCGGCAGGCAGGCACGGGCTTGCCGGACCAGGTGATCTGACCTGATGTGCAGCGCACCAACCCAAGGATTGCGTTGATCAGGGTGGATTTTCCGGCCCCACTTTCGCCAACCACCGCCAATGTTTGCCCTGCAACCAGCGACAGCGACACATCGCGCAAGGTCACGGACCGCCCCCGGGTCACAGTGATGTTGTTAACCTCTAACACGGCAGTTCCAGCCAATTGCGATGTGCGCACAGTGCCTTGGCCGCAGGGGTTTTGGGCGTTGCAAGGAAAGCTGCCGTGGGGGCGTCTTCGACAATGCGTCCGTCGGCCATCACCATCAGACGTGCGACGCGCTTTGCCGCCAACCCCAGGTCGTGCGTGATCAGCAACAAGGCTGTGGCCCGGTCCGTTAGGTAGGTGTCAAGCAGGTCCATTGTGCCTGCCGCCACAACGGGATCCAGGGCCGATGTGGGCTCATCCATCACCAGTAAGTCCGGGCTGGCGATCAATACCATCGCGATGACAAAGCGTTGCTGCATGCCCCGGCTCCAACCCCAGGGCCGCTTGCGCAGATCGCCATCTTCGATCCGCAAGGCGGTGAACAAGGCGTTCTGACGGGCCGGGTCCGGGGTCAGATCCAATGCCGCTTCGGCCTCGCGCCAATGAAATGCCATAGAGCGCAACGGATCCAGTGCCTCATCCGGGCTTTGTGGAACATGTGCCACAGTGTGTCCGTCTGCGCGCAATGCGTCGATCAACGCATGCCCCAGGGTCGATTTGCCCGACCCCGACGCCCCCACAAGCCCGACACGTTCGCCGGGCGCGATGGATATAGATGTGGGATGTAAGATCGTGCGGCCCGAGCGCGCCACATTCAGGCCTGTTTGGTGCAGTGTCATTTTGTCAGGGCAGTCTCGTGTGTGATCCAGTAGGTTTCTGTGGGATGAACCTGATAGCCCGTCAAGCCCGCGCGTCCGACATTTGCCTGGCTGACATGAAACACAGGGATCAGTGGCACGTCTTTGGCGATGATATGTTGCACGTCATCATAAATGCGCTTGCGCTCAGCAGGTTCAAAATTGTTTTGCCCTTCGAGCAACAGTTGATCCAGCGCAGGGTTCGCATATCGCCCAGCATTTGAGCCGCCGTCACTGGCCAGCAAAAACCCAAGGATTGAGCCCGGATCGCCTTGAGGCAGCATCACCCAGGCTTGCAGAAACATATCCCCATCCCCGGCCATCAGCGCATCGTTGCTGGCCCCGTATTCCCCAACACGAACTGTCGCTGTGATGCCGATCTGCTGCAGAAACGCTTGGGTGATTTCAGCCGTCGGGGGCAGGGCGGCCCGGGAAGAATAGGTCAGGATATCGATTTCAAGCGGCGCCCCGTCCAGCATCCAGCGCCCACCTTGTTTGACTGCTCCGGCTTGCGCCAACAACGCTTCAGCGCGCGCGGGGTCATAGGTGGGTGCAATATCTGCCGCCCAACCTTTGCCCGCAGGATAGATCGTGCCCGCTGGCACACCGCCCACGCCAGACAAGACCGCCTGAACGATGCCATCACGGTCAATCGCCAAAGACACTGCCTGGCGGATCAACGGATTGGCCAAAGGCCCCGACGCGGTGTTCATCGAATAGAAATACAAGCGCGCGGTAGCGGCGGTAAAGCCCAGTGCGCCCGTGGTTTGAATGCGCTCAAAATCCGTTTCGGGGTAGTTGATCACCAAATCCACTTCGCCTGCTTCAAATGCAAGAGCGGCGGCGGCGGGATCAGGTGAGGCGACAACGCGGACCTCTTCAAACCCTGGGGCGCCAAGACGGTAGTTGGGATTGGCTTCAACGCGGTAAAGCTGACCGACGATGGCTTCGCGAAAGATATAGGGGCCTGTGGCATTGATCGCGTAGGTGTCAGAGGCGGCACCCAAAATCGCAACGCCGGGGTCAGACAGGCTCCAGGGGAAGGCGGCGTTTGGGCGGTTTGTCTCAAAAATGACAGCGCTGTCGCCTTCTGCTGTCATGCCCGCTAAATCCAGCACACGGGCAACGCGGGCATTATAGGCGGGGTGATCTTCTTGCGAAATCGGCGCGATGGCGTCGATGACAGCCTGGGCCGTGACGGGTGTTGCGTCGTGAAATTGCACACCATCGCGCAGGGTGACGCGCCAGGTCGTTGGCGCTGTCTGTTCAATTGCTTCTGCAAGACGGGGATATAGGTTCAGGTCATAGTCGATCCCCATCAGTGTTTCGGTCACACCAGTTTGATTGGACATCCACCCGTTATACCCGGCACGCGGATCGGGCACTTCGGCAGTGGGCCCAAAGGTCACGGAAACAGTAAAGCTGCTGGTGTCGGCTAGGGCGGGACCAGTCAGGCCAAGGGTGATTGCTGCAGCAAAGGTCAAGCGTTTGAAAAATGCCATCGGATAAGTCCTTTGAGAATTACGAATTTGAAACTTGGGCATGGTGGTCGCGCGCCAATGTTTTTTGCTCGACACGTGAAAGTGCTGTTAGGGCATCGGTTACAGAGCAGCCTTGTGCATTGGCGCGGTCCCAAATGCGTTGAGCTGAAGCAGGCGACCAGGGCAGTGCGGCTTGAGACAGCCAGTTGCGCAAAGGCGCGGGCAACGCGTCATAGCTTTGCATCGGATCACCAGGGCGGCGTTTGCGCCGTAAGCTGGTTGCGCCCAAATTGCGATTTGTGCTGTGCGCCTTTGGATTGGGTGTGGCCGTGATTTTAGACTTGGCTGTGGACGTCGTTTTGGATACCGGCCTGCGATGTGAAGCGTAGCGTTTCGACATTCATGTCTCCAAATATCGATCTGAGATGTCACGCAACCTACTTAGTTACGAGACAAATGCAACTGCAATAGTTACGTATTCACAAGATCGAAGGAAAATTTCGCATGAAACGCAATTCGCGCCTGTCTCTTGCCTTGCACACGCTGGGTCATATGGCCGGGGATCCGGAAAAGATGGAGACCTCGGCCAATATCGCCGCACATGCGGGGACCAATCCAGTCGTGGTGCGCCGTGTTTTGGGCAAGTTGCGGCAAGCGGGCTTGCTTCAATCAGAAAAGGGCCATGCGGGCGGATGGCGGCTTGCGCGCCCGCCCCATCAGATCACCTTGGCGGATGTTTACTTGGCGCTGGACGAAAGCTTGGTGGCGTCTGGCGATACAGACACAGCGGCTGACTGTTCTGTGGAACATGTGCTGCACAAAAAAGTGGCATCCGTGTTGGAAGAGATTGAGCGCAGCTTGGTCAAACGCCTTTCAGCAACCACCATCGCAGAGGTTCGCGAAACTGGCGACGCAATATAGACCTGAGGCTATGGCAGGGTGCTTTAGAATGATGGTGAAAAGCCAACGATAAGTTGTCGTAACCCAATAGCAGCTCCAAGAAGGATGGATCCCAAGGTCACAGGCGCGCTGAACGCCAATACGGAAAACGCGGACAGTCCTTGACCTACACTGCACCCAACGGCCACTACAGCGCCAATACCCATGAGTGCGGCGCCCAGGATTTGGCGGCGAAGTTCGCGGGGATCGTCGCAGGCCTCCCATCTGAAATGACCTTTGATTAAGCTGCCGACAAACGCGCCAAGGATCACACCGATGACAGATCCACTGCCAAAGCTGACCGAATTGCCCGACGAGGTCATGGCATAAAGAACGGTTTCGCCAATCGGTGCAGAAAACGTATGCGTGACCACATTTGTGGCGTCAAACCCGGTATCGGCCACCCATTGCGTGCCCGCCCAGCCCGAAACAATCGCAATCCCCGCAATTGCGCCCCAGAAAATATAACTGGGCGCGTGGCGCAAAGATTTGTTTAATAGGGTGATGCACAGGATCGCGATCCCAATCAAGATGCCAGATATTTCAACGCCAAATCCGGTGGTGCTGGCCAGGACATGCGCAAAGCTTTCGGTTTTTGTGGTCTGTTCACTGGATCCAAACGCCCAAAGGCGCAGGGCGGAAAGGGGGCCGCCTAACGTGATGTATGCAAATATGCCCATAACCAAAACGATGAGCAGGGATCGCAGATCGCCGCCGCCCATGCGTGCCAACGCGCCGTAGCCACAATTGCCCGCCAGTGCCATGCCATAGCCAAACACCAAACCGCCAAGCACGCTGGCTAGGGGGTTCCAACTGCGCCCAAGATACAACGTTTGCTGCAAATCCAGCAGCCCGGTCAGCGATAGCCCAAACGTTCCAATGATCGACACGCCAATGGCAATGCCCCACATGCGCAGCCGCAGAGTGTTGTCGCCGTAATAAAGATCCTCGATCGCACCCAGCGTGCAAAACCGACCCATCCGCGCGGCCAGACCCAACAACACGCCGCCGAACAACCCGATCAGCGCGACCCAACCTGCGTCTGAGATTACCTCATCCATAACGCCGGTCCGAAACTGAAGTTGAGATTGCTGCGTCTGCGGTGCTTAGCGGTCCCGACAGAACAGGTCATAGACCACTTCCATGATCTGCTTGGGACGATCATCGGCCAGGCTGTAATAGATCGCTTTGCCAGCACGGCGGGGCACGACCAAACCTTCAAGCCGTAAGCGCGACAGCTGTTGGGACACGGCCGCTTGGCGCGCGGATAACAGCTCTTCCAGTTCGGTTACGGATTTTTCGCCCGAGGCCAGATGGCACAAGATCATCAAGCGCCCCTCATGGCTGATCGCTTTAAGGAAATTTGCCGCCTCCATCGCATTGGCGGCCATCTTGTCCATGTCTTCTGCGCACATGTTTACGTCAAATACGGGAAGCGCCATCGGGGTCTCGCTGCGTGAGGTGTCGGGTGGATTCTGTACGTTCATGTATGGGGCCTATCCTGAGACATCAATATTGGCTTGAGAAAGCATCTTGCCAAGCAATCCCCAGAAAAAGTCTTCGCCCGGATAGCCTTCGATCCGCGACATTTCTTGGCCATCTTTGACCAAAACAAATGTTGGGGTGAAAGTTAATGAACGTGCAAAGACAATGTCATTGGGTCGTGTCGCGTGAATATCCATCCGCCGCAAAGGCGCCGCAGTGCCTTCTTCGGTTCTGGGATAAATCTCGGCGATTTCGGCATTCCATCTTGCGCACCAGATGCAGCCTCTTTCCTCAACCATCACCAAGAAGGTGTCAGCCGCAGCGATCCCGGTCGAACAGACCAGGAGGACACAGCTGAAAAAAAGGCGGCGGAAAGACATGCGAAATTGACCTTATGACGTCAGATAGCTTAATATGAATATGTGAATTACACAAGAGGACCCCAGCCCGATGTTCGAGATTACCTTCGCAGGTGCTGCTTTTGCGGGCGTTTTGTCCTTCTTGTCGCCCTGCATTTTGCCAATTGTGCCATTCTATCTAAGCTACCTGGCGGGCGTGGGGATGAATCAGATCAGTGCCGAGGCCGAAATTGATGGCAAAGTGCGGATGCGGGCGGTTCTGGCGGCGTGTTTCTTTGCGGCTGGGGTCATCACGATCTTTATGGGCTTAGGCGCGGCGGCGACAGTCTTTGGACAGGTCGTCCGAGAATATTTTGATATTCTGCGCTGGATCGCAGCGGCGATCATTATCGCGATGGGGCTGCATTTTCTGGGCGTCATTCGCATCGGTATTCTGTACCGCCAGTTTCGTGCGGATGCGGGCGGCACCTCGAATGTCAGCCTTGCGGGGGCTTATGTGATCGGGCTGGCTTTTGCCTTTGGCTGGACGCCCTGCGTTGGGCCAGTGTTGGCGGCGATCTTGTTCACCGCCGCCGGGTCGGACACAGCGGGGCACGGGGCGATGTTGTTGTTTGTCTACGGTGTTGGCATGACCGCACCTTTCATTCTGGCCGCTTTGTTTATCGCCCCGTTCATGCGGTGGATGTCCGGTTTTCGCCGCCATTTGGGGTTGGTGGAAAAGATCATGGGTGGTTTGCTGATCGTCTTCGGTCTGCTGATTGCCACAAATTCAATGAATTATATCGCGCAATGGATGCTTGAGGTCGGACCAGACATCGGGGTCTTGCGCTAACTTGGAAGGACGTCAAATGAAACATGTATTGATGGTGTGGGCCATGATCGTGGCGATTGGAACCGGCGCCTTTGCCGCTGAGCTGGGTGATGATGGGCTGCACAAAACGCCATGGATGCGCGACACGTTCAAAGATCTGTCCGAGGATCTTGAAGAAGCGACCGCCGAGGGCAAGCGCTTGATGATCATGATCGAACAGCGCGGCTGCATCTATTGTAAAAAGATGCACGAAGACGTGTTCCCGCTGGATAATATCGCCAGCTATATCAATGAAAATTACTTTGTTGTGCAGATCAATATGTTTGGCGACGTTGAGGTGACCGATTTTGACGGAACCACGTTGCCTGAAAAAGAGATGGTCAAGAAATGGGGTGCCTTGTTCACACCGATGATTCTGTTTTTCCCGGAAAATGTTACAGAAAACCAAAGTGCCACCGAAGCGGCGGTGGCAACGATGCCGGGGGCGTTTGGGCAGTATACCACGTTGAATATGCTCAGTTGGGTTGTTGAAAAGGGCTATGAGGGCGACGAAAGTTTCCAGCGATATCATGCGCGTAAGTTTGCAGAGCAAACACAGTAACGCGGCCTGGATCTGTTTCTCATTCATTTAAATATTATAATTCAACTAAATGAATTTGTTGTTGCGTCCTCACGTTTCTGTGCGCTACGGTATGCAGAACACAGTCTTTGGGAGGACGCATGAAGAATTCAATTTTTGTCGCTGCAGCCGTGATGATCGCTGCGAACGGCGTGCACGCTGAAGACGTTCTGCCGACCAACGTGGCGTACAATGATGGGGCTGTTGAGCAGTCCTTATCCGGCACAGCTGGCGATGCGGCGAATGGGCGTATCATCGTGGGGGACAAGGGTCAGGGCAATTGCGTGGCCTGCCATGAAGTGACCGATTTGGCCGATGTTCCATTTCACGGTGAAATTGGCCCGATGCTGGACGGCGCTGGGGATCGGTGGAGCGAAGCAGAGCTGCGCGGCATTGTCGCAAACGCCAAGATCATGTTCGAAGACAGCATGATGCCTTCATTCTACAAAACCGAAGGCTTCACGCGCCCCGGCAATGCTTACACCGGTAAGGCCGCTGACGATACATTTGGCCCGCTTCTGACGGCCCAGCAAATTGAAGATGTCGTGGCATACTTGGTCACGCTCAAGGACGAATAAGTCCCAGCTTTGGGATGTAAAGGAGACATGTTCATGGAACTGACAAGACGTAGTGCAATCATTATGGGCGCGGGCGCCTTGGTTGCGACCAGCCTGCCTAAATACGCAGCGGCTGCGACGGGCAGTGAAGAATTGATCGCAGCCTTCACGGGTGGTGCCGACATTGGCACGGGCGACATCACGCTGACAGCCCCTGAAATTGCCGAAAACGGCAACACCGTGCCAATCGAAGTGTCGTCAGGCTCTGCGGCTGAAATTCTTGTGCTTGCAATGGGCAATCCAACGCCAAGCGTTGCGACGTTCAAGTTTGGCAAACTGGCCGCATCTCGTGCGGCATCAACACGCATTCGGCTGGCAGGCACGCAAGACGTTGTTGCCATCGCAAAGCTGGATGACGGATCGTTCGTTCAAGCCTCCAGCGCAGTCAAAGTCACAATCGGCGGCTGCGGCGGCTAAAGCATCAAGGAGAAATAATCATGGCATCTGGTGTAAAACCCCGCGTCAAGGTCCCCAAAAAGGCAGCAGCCGGTGATACGATCACCATCAAAACGCTGATTAGCCACAAAATGGAATCCGGTCAGCGTAAAGACAAAGAGGGCAACGTGATCCCTCGGTCGATCATCAACCGTTTCACCTGTGACTTTAACGGTGAAAACGTGGTCGATGTGACGCTGGAACCCGCGATTTCGACAAACCCGTATTTCGAATTCGAAGCCGTCGTGCCCGAAGCCGGTGAGTTCACATTCACTTGGTATGACGATGACGGGTCTGTTTATGACACATCCAAAAAAATCGCGATTGGTTAAACGGATAAGTCTTGGGAGGGACATCATGAAGAAATTGACAGGCGCCTTTTTGGCGACACTGCTCACGACGACGTTCGCTTCGGCGGAACCCGTCGATGACAACCTTGTCCTGAACGAAGAAACGCAGATCGTGACACGCACGTCTGCTCCGGCGCATTTGTCGGATGCTTTGGACGAGGTCATGTCAGGCTGGTTGTTCCGGGGCACTGAAACGCGGGCCATGCAAGCGGATGATTTCGACAATCCGGGTATGATCTTTGTGGAACAGGCTTTGGACACTTGGGCTGAAGTTGACGGGACTGAGGGCAAATCCTGTTCCTCGTGCCATAACGATATCGACAGCATGGCGGGTGTGAAGCCGACTTATCCGAAATGGGATGCCAAGGCCGGCGGTGTTCAGACATTGCAAATGCAGATGAACGAATGCCGGACCGAACGCATGGGGGCGGAAGCCTGGGGCTATGACAAAGGTCCCGCGATCAACATGGAAGCTGCTTTGTCGTCAGTATCACGCGGCATGCCTGTGGATGTTGCCATTGACGGACCTGCGCAATCCACATGGGAGCTGGGCAAAGAGCTGTACTATACCCGCACAGGTCAGCTTGAGATGTCATGCGCCAATTGCCACGAAGAAAACTATGGCAATATGATCCGTGCCGATCACCTGAGCCAAGGTCAAATCAACGGTTTTCCGGTATACCGTTTGAAAAACACAAAGCTGAACGGCGCACATTCGCGTTTCAAAGGCTGCGTGCGCGACACCCGGGCGGAAACCTATAGCCCTGGCAGTGCGGAATTCATCGCGCTTGAGCTTTACGTCGCATCGCGCGGCAATGGGCTAAGCGTCGAAGGTCCTTCGATCCGCAACTAAATTTTGAAAGGCCCCTTCTTTGCGTAGGAGGGGCCTTTTTTCGCCGAACTAATTCACAAATGCGCATACGTGCGCATGATCTGGAGCTTCCTATGATCTCTCGTCGCGATTTTCTGCAAACCAGCATGGCCGCCGCTGCGCTTTATGGGGCATCTGGCTTTGGCAACTGGGCTAAACTTGCCGCGCAGCAGGCGTTGACGCAGGATCAATTGCTTGAGTTCGACACATTTGGAAATGTCTCCCTGATCCATGTGACCGACATTCACGCGCAGCTGAAACCGATCTATTTCCGCGAACCGTCGGTGAATATTGGCGTGGGCAACAACAAAGGCGCGGTGCCCCATGTGACGGGCGCTGATTTTCGCAAAATGTACGGGATCAATGATGGCAGCCCTTCGGCTTATGCGTTGACGCATGATGATTTCTCATCGCTTGCCCAAGGGTATGGCAAAGTCGGCGGCCTTGACCGTGTTGCGACCGTGATTAATTCCATCCGCGCGGCGCGCCCCGATGCGTTGCTGCTGGATGGCGGCGACACGTGGCACGGCAGCTATACCTGTCATCACACCCAAGGTCAGGACATGGTCAATGTGATGAACGCGCTGAAGCCTGACGCGATGACGTTCCATTGGGAATTTACCCTAGGGTCTGACCGCGTTGCCGAGATTGTCGAAGGCTTGCCCTTTGCGGCCTTGGGTCAGAACATTTTCGACGCAGAATGGGACGAGCCGACCGAGCTGTTCCCGCCTTACAAATTTTTTGAGCGCGGTGGTGTGAAAATTGCAGTCATCGGCCAAGCCTTTCCGTATATGCCCATCGCCAATCCCGGCTGGATGTTCCCCGAATACTCGTTCGGGATCCGTGATGAACGGATGCAAGAGATGGTGGATGAAGTCCGCGCCGAAGGGGCCGAGCTGGTGGTGTGTCTAAGTCACAATGGCTTTGATGTGGACAAGCAGATGGCGGGCAAAGTGACAGGGATTGACGTGATCTTGTCCGGCCACACCCATGATGCGTTGCCCGAACCCGTGCTTGTGGGCGAAACGATTATCGTGGCATCGGGATCGAACGGGAAATTTGTCAGCCGCGTTGATCTGGACGTGCGCGACGGACGCATGATGGGCTTCCGCCACAAGCTGATCCCGATCTTTTCCGATGTGATCACCCCCGATGCCGAAGTCGGCGCGGTGATTGACGCACAGCGCGCGCCCTACTTGGATCAGCTGCAACAGGTGATAGGCCGCACCGCCGACGATCAAACGCTTTACCGCCGTGGCAACTTCAATGGCACTTGGGATGATTTGATCTGTGATGCGCTGATTTCAGAACGCGAAGCCGACATCGCATTGTCGCCCGGGGTGCGCTGGGGCCCATCCGTCTTGCCCGGTCAGGACATCACCCGCGAAGACATCTGGAACGTGACCTCGATGAGTTACGGCGAAGCGTACCGTACTGAAATGACAGGGGAATTTCTGCATGTGGTACTAGAAGACGTAGCCGATAACCTGTTCAACCCCGACCCTTATTACCAACAGGGCGGCGATATGGTCCGCACCGGGGGGCTGGGCTATCGCATTGACGTGACCAAACCACAGGGCGACCGGATCACCGACATGACCTTGCTGAAAACCGGCGAGGCGATTGATCCGGCAAAGACCTATCAGGTTGCCGGTTGGGCGTCTGTGAATGAAGGCACCGAAGGCCCTGCGATCTGGGACGTGGTCGAGGCGCATATCGCCAAACAAGGCACGATTTCCCTTGATCCAAACACCAGTGTGAAAGTGGTCGGCGCATGATTTTCACAACAAGAGAGACACCGATGAAAAGTATATTTTTGTGGGCTGCGATGGGCCTCTGTCTGGCGGGTTCAGTATTTGCCGAAGGCGTGACCCATCGGGTTGCCATCCACGTGGACGAAAATGATCCGCAAGTCATGAATATGGCGCTTAACAACGCTAAAAACGTTGCCAGCTACTACGAAAGTCAAGGTGACGACGTCATCATTGAGGTTGTCACCTATGGACCGGGCCTCAACATGCTGATCGAGGGCAAAAGCCCTGTAGCTAAAAGGGTGGCGACCATGTCGCTTGAGCTCGACAATATTTCCTTTGCTGCCTGTGCCAACACGATGGCGGGGATGAAAAAGAAGACCGGCAAGGACGTGGTGCTGCTGGACGAGGCGCAGGTCGTTCCGTCCGGCGTGGTGCAACTGATTACCCTCCAGGAAAATGGCTACAGCTATATTCGGCCCTGACCCGAACAGCTGAGTGAATTGAAATACGCAATAGGAGGCATTCGCATGTCAGACAATGAAACAGGAAAAAGCCCATCGCGGCGCGCGTTCCTGCGCGGTGCGGCGGCGGCAGGCGCGGGTGCATTGACCGTCTCTGCGGCAAAGGCGGCAGGCCCCGATCCTTTGATCACCGAAGTTCAGGAATGGGCGCAGGCCTTTGGCGACGGTGTTGACGCGACGCCATACGGGTTGCCCATCAGCTATGAAAAAGATGTCGTGCGCCGCAATGTGGAATGGCTGACGGCGGACACGGTCAGTTCGATCAACTTCACGCCGATCCACGCGCTGGACGGCACGATCACACCGCAGGGCTGCGCGTTTGAACGCCACCACTCGGGCGCAATTGATCTTAAGAAAGAAGACTACCGTCTGATGATAAACGGTCTGGTGGACACGCCGCTGGTGTTTTCATACGCCGATCTGGAACGCTTCCCGCGTGAAAACCACGTGTATTTCTGCGAATGTGCGGCGAACACAGGGATGGAGTGGGCCGGCGCGCAGCTAAACGGCGCGCAGTTCACCCATGGCATGATCCACAATATGGAATATACCGGCGTGCCGCTGCGCACTTTGCTGGAAGAAGCGGGACTGGATACGGCGGGCGATCTGAAGGACAAATGGGTGTTTGTTGAAGGCGCGGATGCGTCGTCTAACGGGCGTTCGATCCCCATGGAAAAAGCGCTGGACGATGTGCTGGTGGCCTTCAAAGCCAATGGTGAAGCCTTGCGCAAAGAGCATGGCTACCCCGTACGCCTTGTTGTGCCCGGCTGGGAAGGCAACATGTGGGTCAAGTGGATCCGCCGGATTGAGGTCACGGACCAAGCTGTTGAAAGCCGGGAAGAAACCAGCAAATACACTGACACGCTGGACGATGGCACCAGCCGTAAATGGACCTGGGCGATGGATGCCAAATCCGTGGTCACCAGCCCCAGCCCGCAGGCACCCATCACCCATGGCAAAGGGCCTTTGGTCATCACCGGCCTTGCGTGGTCCGGTCAAGGTGCGATTACCCGCGTGGATGTGTCTAAGGATGGCGGCATGACGTGGGAAACAGCCCGCCTTGCCAAGCCTGGCGAAAAGATGGCGATGACACGCTTCTATCTGGATACCGACTGGGACGGCTCAGAAATGATGCTGCAAAGCCGTGCGATGGATGACACAGGCTATGTTCAGCCCACCAAAGCGCAGCTGCGCGAAGTCCGCGGGCTGAACTCGATCTATCACAATAATTGCATCCAGACATGGTTGGTGCGCAGCAATGGCGAGGCGGAAAATGTCGAAGTTTCTTAAATCCACAACTTTGGTTGCAGCGTTTGGCTTGATAGCAGGCCCTGCAATGGCCGAGAAATTCGGATTGGGGCGTGCGGCCCTTCCCGAAGAAATCGCCGCATGGGATGGCGACATCAGCCCGGATGGTACAGGTCTTCCCGTTGGTTCAGGCGACGCACTTGATGGCGAAGAAATCTTTGCCGATCAATGCGCGGCCTGTCATGGGGATTTCGCAGAAGGTATTGATAACTGGCCTAAACTTGCCGGTGGTGCCGACACACTGGATCATGAGGACCCACTGAAAACAGTCGGTTCTTACTGGCCATATCTCAGCACGGCTTTTGATTATATCCAACGCTCTATGCCCTATGGCAATGCGGGCACGCTCAGCGATGATGAAACTTACGCGATTGTCGCCTATATCCTGTATTCCAATGACCTGATCGAAGACGATTTTGTGTTATCGAACGAAACATTCTTTGATGTGGACATGCCCAATGCGGATGGCTTTATCATCGATGATCGCGCCGAAACTGAATACGCTCAGTGGCGCGGTGAGCCATGCATGACGAATTGCAAAGACGGGCCAGTGCAGGTCACGATGCGCGCGATGGTGCTGGATGTGACACCGGAAGATGAAGGTGCCGCAGCGACCGAAGATACCGCAGCAGTTGTCGAAACTGCGGCCGCGGAAACAGAGCCAGAAGTGGCAGCCGTCGAAGAGGTGGTCGCTGCTGCATTTGATCCAGAGCTGGCGGCAAAGGGTGAAAAGGTTTTCAAAAAATGCAAATCCTGCCATCAGGTCGGGGCTAAGGCTAAGAACCGTTCAGGCCCGATTTTGAACGGAATTGTCGGCCATGCCGCGGGTGCGGTCGACGGGTTCAAATACTCTAAACCCATGAAGGCTGCTGCAGAAGGTGGTCTGATCTGGACCGAGGCCGAGCTGGCCGCGTTCCTTGCCAAGCCCAAAAAGTACATGAAGGGCACGAAAATGTCCTTTGCCGGTCTGAAAAAGGAAAAAGACCAGCTTGCGGTGATCGAATACCTTAAGTCGGTCGGGGAATAAGTCATGACTGGCGTGCTGCGTTTCTCCCTGACCCTTTCGGCTGTCATGGTCGCGGGGGGGCTTTTTGCCGACAGTCTGGGGGATCCTGACAAGGGGGCAAAAGTTTTCAAAAAATGTAGCGGGTGCCATCAGATTGGGGCCGGCGCTGTGGATAAGATTGGCCCGCATCTGAACGGTATATTTGGCAGTGCCGCCGCCGCACATGATGGGTATCGTTATTCCAAGTCTATGGAGCGCGCTGGCGATGACGGGTTGATTTGGACGGCGGAAACGCTGGACGCCTATTTGGAAAATCCGCGCGCGCTTGTGTCCAAAACCAGGATGAGCTTTCGCGGCCTGAAAGACGCGCAGGACCGCGCGGATGTTCTGGCCTATATGCGCGGGTTTTCGGACAATCCCGGCGATATTCCCGAGGCCGAGCCAACGGCCCTTGCCACGGATCATGATCTGGACCCCGCCATTCTGGCTTTGGAAGGGGATGCGGAATACGGCGAATACCTCGCCAGTGAATGCCTGACCTGTCACAAATCGGATGGCACGTCGGACGGGATACCATCGATCACACTTTGGGACACCGAAGATTTCGTCGTCGCCATGCATGCCTACAAACGCAAACTTCGACCCCATCCTGTGATGCAGATGATGGCAGGTCGGCTAAACGACGAAGAAATCGCGGCTTTGGCTGCGTATTTCGAAGACCTCGAAAACTAAGAGGCAACACTCTGGGAGGAGACACAGATGAAACTTAACAGACGCTTGTTTATTGGGACGGGTGCTGCAGCAGCTGCAACACTGTCCGCGCCAACAGTCTTTGCAGATGGCCATGGTAAACCACGTGTTGTGGTCGTTGGCGGCGGCGCGGGCGGGGCCACGGCGGCGCGGTATCTTGCCAAAGACAGCAAGGGCGCGATTGATGTGACGCTAATCGAACCCACGCGTATGTACTACACGTGCTTCTTTTCGAACCTCTACATCGGCGGCGTGAAGCAGATCGACGATTTGGGCCATTCTTACGGCAACTTGGCCGCTGGCGGCGTGAACGTCGTACACGATTGGGCTGTTGGCGTGGACCGCGATGCCAAGACTGTTTCCTTGGCCGGTGGCGGCAGCGTGCCTTACGACAAGCTGATCCTCAGCCCGGGCATCGACTTTGTCGAAGGCGCCGTGGACGGTTGGGATTTGTCAGCGCAAAACGCGATGCCCCACGCCTATAAGGGTGGGTCGCAAACTGAATTGCTGAAAGCCAAGATCGCGGCAATGCCCGAAGGTGGGACATTTGCAATGGTCGCGCCGCCCAACCCCTATCGCTGCCCCCCCGGCCCTTATGAGCGGGTGTCAATGGTTGCGCATTACCTCAAGGCGAACAACCCAACGGCCAAGATCATCGTCGCAGACCCCAAGCCGAAATTTTCCAAGATGGCGCTGTTCCAAGAAGGTTGGGCCGAGCATTACGATGGCATGATCGATTGGATCGGTGAAGACTTTGGCGGCGGCGAGGTTTCTGTTGATCCTGCGGCTATGACTGTGACAATCGACGGTGAAGTCACCAAAGTAGATGCTTGCAACGTAATCCCTGCGATGAAAGCGGGCCGGATTGCAGAGCTTGCCGGTGTGACCGATGGCAACTGGGCGCCCGTGAATGCGGCCGATATGTCCACCAAAGCGGATGCGGATGTTTACGTGCTGGGCGACGCGTCAAGCCAAGGCGACATGCCAAAATCGGGCTATTCCGCCAACAGCCAAGCCAAAGTTTGTGCAAATGCGGTACGCGGGGCGTTGACGGGGTCCAAAGTGTTCCCGGCGAAGTTCTCTAACACCTGCTGGTCTCTGATCGACACCAACGATGGCGTGAAAGTCGGCGCAACTTATGAAGCCACCGACGAGAAGATCTCTAAAGTGGATGGGTTCATCTCGGCGACTGGCGAAAGTGCTGAGCTGCGCAAAGCCACCTACGAGGAATCTGAAGGTTGGTACGCGGGCATCACAGCGGACATGTTCGGATAAGACTGCTTGGGGCCTTGGATCCGTTCAGGGCCCCGTTTTTAAACCCGACGCAGAAAACTCACTTGTCACAATACCCGCCTTTGCAAAGCAGTCGGCTTTGTGTGGATCTTTTCAGAGCGTCACTTTGATAAGTATCAAAACGCTGCACCGGGGACCCTAAAAAGTGCCGGAGTTTTAGACGTTATTCGAACTCCATCTGTTCATAGACGCGCCCGGCATTCTTTGTGGCCAGTTCTTCGAATGTATCTAAGTGCGCATAGGGCGATTGATCCACATAGTAGCTTTCGGCCAAATCCCCGCCGTCTTCAAGATGCGCGCCAATTTGTGCGCGCAGATACACCAGATAGTCGCGGGTATATCGTCGAACTTGGTCCATATTGGTCGGATGGCCATGGCCGGGGATCACGTATGTGGCGCCCAAGGCTTCAAAAGCGGTGTCCCACGTGTCGATCCAATCGGCCGTCATCGTGTGATCAAAGATCGGCAATAAGCGTTCATGAAAGGCCATATCGCCGGAAATCACCAAGCTTTTCTGCGGCAACCACACAACGATATCACCGGGGCTGTGCGCGGGCCCCAAATAGCGGGCTTCGATCTGAACACCGCCCAAGGTGACAGAGTATGTATCCTCAAACGTTATGCTTGGCAGAGTTACGGTCGTCTTGTCCGCCTTTTCTTTCACGCGCGCTTGCGCAGCTGTTAGGGATCTGGCGCCATAGTCTTCAAATTCATGCGCGGCATCGACATGGGCGATGATCTTGACGCCTTGTTCGGCCCAATAGGAATTGCCCAACATCGCATGACCTTGACCGTTTTCGTTGAATACCATTTTGACTGGCTGATCGGTGACTGCTTTGATTTCGGAATGCAGCGCTTGCGCCAACGCATATGAAGCGCCTGCATTCACAACTACGACGCCGTCTTGGGTAACGATGAAGCTTAAGTTGTTGTTGTGACCAGCATTTTCGTAAGTCGGCGGGGCGGTCGCGCCTATGGCTGAAAACACATGCGGGATTACTTCTACGGGCTTGGAATACAGAACAGATCCGGGATATTGATCCGCGATATCTTCGCTGGCAAAGCAGGGCAGGGCGATAAAGGACAGGATTGCTGCAAGATGTTTCATCAGGTGTCCGCCCCGATAAAGGCATAGCCAGATGCAGTTTTTTCGACATATCCCGTGCCATTTCCCGGCAGGTGATAGCCGATGACACGGGTTTTTTCGTGGGCAAGTTGATCCATCAGGCGCAGGCGGGTCTGCGCAGCCATGTTCTGGTCCTGATCGGACCCGGACTGCCAGTCTGGTTTTTCAAACGCGACATGGTGGTTGCCGATGCAATCCCCAAGGATCATCACCGCGTCTGTGCCGCGTCGCACTTCCAGCGCCATATGTCCGGGCGTGTGGCCAAAGGTGGCGCGTGCCGCGACGCCGGGTAGAATTTCATCGCCGTCCTTGAAAAAGGTGATGGCGTCTTCGATCATCTCAAGTCGGCGCTTTGCCCCCACGGCGAACGACGCGCGGGCCTCGCCGATGGCTGTCACCGTGTTGGGGTCCATCCAATAGTCCCACTCGGTTTTACCAATCATATACGTGGCTTGCGTGAACAAAGGATCGTCAAAATCATCCAGAAGCCCCCACAGGTGATCGGGATGCGCGTGGGTGAAGACCACATCTGTGATATCTTCTGGGGCGACACCCAATGCCTCAAGCGAGTCCAGTAAGACGCCCGAATTTGGGGCAAAATCTGGGCCTGAACCAACGTCGAACAGCACTGTGCGGTCCCCGTGGCGCATTAAGGTGACATTGCAGGGTGGTTCCAGGACCTCAGAGGACAGGCCGAATTTGTCCAAGATCGGCGGCAGTTCGTCCTTGGGCATCGGATCGAAAATGAACCCGCCCGGCAATGTCAGGGATCCGTCACTGACCACATCAAGCCGGATATCACCGATACTGAGACCGGCATGAGCAAACCGGGGTCCGCCCCCAATGGCGAGCGTCGCGCCAACCCCTGCAAGAAATGTTCTGCGTGACGGTTTCATCTGTGGGCTCCCAATAAATTCTTTTATCGGAATATGACGAATTGTTCTGTGCGCTGCAAGGGATTGGTTTCAATACCGATAAGGAAATAGCTAAACATGAGTGGGATGGACGCCACGCGATCTTCTCTAAACG
>JBGCEM010000065.1:0-47752 GCA_045106335.1 Paracoccaceae bacterium
TTGATGCCTTCGGCAAATGGCAGCTCAACACAGGCCTGTACGGCGCGCACCGCTTCGGCAGGGGAAATTTGACCGCGTCCTTTGACCAGCACAGTGTCATAGGTGGCGTCCCAATCAATCGCTGGGGGCGGATCCATTTCACTGACCGCGCGCCGTTTTGCACCGCTGTCCAGTAGATGCCGCGCATAGGACAGACCATTTTCCAGCGGTGTGCCATCTGCAATTTTGTCAATCAAACCCATATCATGCGCTTCTTGCGCGCCCACATGGCGACCTGATGTGATGATATCCAAGGCGGCTTCCACGCCGGTCAGACGGGGCACACGTTGCGTCCCGCCAGCCCCTGGGATCAGCCCCAAATGCAC
The DNA here is from genome assembly GCA_045106335.1 of Paracoccaceae bacterium. Lineage (GTDB taxonomy): Bacteria > Pseudomonadota > Alphaproteobacteria > Rhodobacterales > Rhodobacteraceae > Aliishimia. The sequence goes on from JBGCEM010000065.1 coordinate 366, forward strand.
CTCAGGCAAACCAACACGGGCCGAAGGCACGGCGACGCGGTAATGCGCGCCCAACGCGACCTCAAGCCCGCCGCCCAAACTGACACCGTGCATCGAGGCAATCACCAATTTTGGGCAGGCCTCAATCCGCGTACAGACATCAGGCAGCCAAGGCTCCAGCGGCGTTTTGCCAAATTCCTTAATATCAGCCCCGGCAATGAACGCCCGCCCTTCGCCCATTAGGACAATGGCTTGCACATCGGTATCGGCCTCAGCCTCAAAAAGACGGTCCAGCAAACCCTGCCGCACGGCCTGGCTGAGCGCATTGACCGGTGGGTTCGTGACAGTGATGAGCGCAACGGCGCCGTCTTTGGCATAGGCTACAACTTCGGTCACGCCGGTCTCCTTGTTTTGTGATGACATTACTGTGACAAGAACGTTCCCCGCCGCCCACTCTGACCCTGCGTCACTTCACGTTAATCCGAAGGCTATAGACCTTTGAGTCGGAATCGGCTTGATTGAAGGTGAACGAAGGGCGTGAGCAACCGCTGCAATAGGGACGTAAACGACATGACGGCGCTTTTGTCGGTTGAAGGTTTGGCGATTGGGTTTGGTGTATCGGACGATGTCGTCCGGGACGTGTCCTTTTCCGTATCCAAAGGCGAAACTTTGGCGCTGGTAGGGGAAAGTGGGTCTGGCAAAACACTGACATGCCGGTCGGTGCTGCGAATTTTACCGGGGGCTGCGCAAATGCGACGCGGCAAAATCCTGTTTGGGCCTGATCAAGTGGACCTGTTGCGTGCGCCGGAACGACATTTGCGCAAAATCCGCGGCAATCGCATTTCCATGATCTTTCAAGAGCCTATGCGGTCTTTGTCGCCATTGCACCGGATCGGAAACCAAGTTGGTGAAGTGCTGCGTTTGCATGGAAACCTAACGTCGGACAGCGCACGCAAGCGGGTGTTAGAGACCTTTGATCAAGTGGGCTTTCCAGATCCGTTGCGGGCTTACAAGTCTTATCCATTTGAAATGTCGGGGGGAATGCGCCAGCGTGCCATGATCGCGATGGCGATGGTGTCAAAACCGGATTTGTTGATTGCGGATGAGCCGACCACCGCTTTGGATGTGACGACACAGGCCCAGGTCTTGGGGCTGATTAAGGACTTGCAACGCGAAACGCAGATGGGTTTGATCCTAGTGACGCATGATCTGGGTGTTGTTGCGAATATGGCCGAAAAAGTTGTGGTCATGCGTAAGGGCCGGGTGATGGAATCCGGTCCCGCCGCGCCGATCCTGTCACAACCTGCGCATGGCTACACCAAAAAGCTACTGGCAGCCGCACCCATGATCCCAGAAATCGCAGTTCCGGCGCCGCCATTGCCTGAGGATGATATTATCCTAAAGATGACGGATGTTACCAAGACGTATCAAATGAAAGCCAGTGGCTGGGGCGGCGCGAAACACATCAAAGCGTGCCAGCAGGTGAACTTGGCCCTGCCACGGGGCAAGACTGTTGCGATTGTTGGTGAAAGCGGGTCGGGCAAGACCACCGCCGCGCGGATTGCGCTGGCGGCTGATCGTCCTGATCCAGGGGCCGAGGTCTGGTTTACGCCGCAATCTGGGGCCGCGCCAGTTCCAGTGCATGCAATGGATAAAACGCAGCAAATTGCCTTTCAACGCCAGGCGCAGATGGTGTTTCAGGATCCCTATTCCTCGCTGTCCCCGCGCATGCGGATCCGTGAGGCTTTGACAGAACCTATGGAAATTCATGGGCTTGGCAACAAGGCTGAACGTCGCGACAAAGCCGCAGAAATGGTGCGATTGGTTGGACTGGATCCAGTGATGTTGAACCGGTATCCGCACGCGTTTTCAGGCGGACAGCGTCAACGCCTGTCCATCGCGCGGGCCCTGACTTTGGATCCTGTGCTGTTGGTATGCGATGAACCCACATCGGCCTTGGACGTATCGGTTCAGGAACAGGTTTTAACCTTACTTGAGGATATTCGCGACCGCGCTGGGCTGTCCTATCTGTTTATATCGCATGATTTAGCTGTCGTCGCCCGCTTGGCGGATGAGGTGGCGGTAATGCGTCAGGGCTTTATCGTGGAACAAGCCCCGCCTGAAACATTGTTTTATAACCCAAAACACCCCTATACCCGCGCGTTAATTGCGGCTCAGCCTGAACCTGATATTCACCGACCCATTGATTTGGCTGAAGTGGCGTTGGGTGCGGGCGATCCAGGGGGATGGGACGATCTGTTCCGTTTTGAAGGATCTGTTCCACCTGCCCTGCGCGAAGTGGAGCCCGGACATAAGGTAAGATGCCATGCATAACAAAAACGCGAATTCGAAAACAAGCGTGCGCGCAGCTGAATTTCGGGCGGTGACGTCGGTTTATGCCCTTGGTTTTGCGTGTTTTTTATCTTGGATTTGGATCTCGGTTGCGTTTGCAGATGGATATCGTGAAAGCGATTTTTGGCAAGAAGAAGTTGTCTCTGGTAACCTGCCTGCTGTCACAGAACGCTTGCCGCTGGATCCATTGCAGGTGAATCTGGCCGCAAAAGGTCGCGTTCCGGGTGAATATGGAGGTGTGCTGCGTACGATGGTCACCCGGTCTAAAGATGTACGCCAAATGGTGGTATATGGATATGCGCGCTTGGTTGGTTACGATCACGAATATCAGCTAAGTCCTGATATCCTGCGCGATGTCACGGTTGAACAAAATCGTATTTTCACGCTGCACTTGCGGCAGGGTCATAAATGGTCCGATGGCGCGCCGTTTACATCAGCTGATTTTCGCTATTGGTGGGAAGATATCGCGAATAACGAACATTTATCCCCTTCTGGCCCACCAAATTTCTTGCGCAGCGATGGGCACTTGCCGCAGATCACTTTCCCGGACGACGTCACGGTCCGATTTGAATGGCCCGTGCCGCACACCTCGTTTTTGCGAACTCTTGCACAGGCCCGACCGCCCTTCATTTATCGCCCTGCGCACTATCTGCGTCAGTTCCATGAAAAATATGCTGACATGGAAAAAATGGAGAACACAATCACCGATCAGCGTGTGAATTCCTGGGCGGCGCTGCACAATAAATACGACAATATGTACAAAAACGACAATCCGAAGCTGCCGACCTTACAGCCTTGGATGAGCGCGACAGCCAGCAAAAAAGCAACGCGCTATCTATTTGTTCGCAATCCTTATTTTCACCGGGTCGACGAAAATGGGCTGCAGCTGCCCTATATTGATGTGGTTGAAATGACAGTTGTGGGGAAGGGTCTGGTGGCGGCAAAATCGAATGCGGGCGAGGCTGATCTTCAGGCGCGGGGTTTGGATTTTCGAGACGTATCAATCCTGAAAAAAGGTGAGGTTGACGGCGCGAATTACGAAACGCATCTGTGGTCCAATGGGGCCGCCAGTCAGATCGCGATATATCCGAATTTGAACTTCAATGATCCGGTGTGGCGTGGTGTGATCCGCGATGCCCGTTTCCGGCGCGCGTTATCCATGGGCATTGATCGACGCATGATTAACCGGGCGCTGTATTTCGGCATGGCGCGCGAAGGGGGTATGACGGCCCTGGCGCGCTCTCCATTATTTGATCCGAAAAATCTGTCCAAGTGGGCTTTGTACGATCCGCAACGCGCCAATGAATTTTTGGACGAAATGGGCCTGACAGAACGCGATCGTCGCGGTATCCGTTTACTGCCTGATGGTCGCCCGATGGAATTTGTGATTGAAACTGCGGGTGAGCGGCAAGAAGTAGAGAATGCCCTGGCGATTATCACCGATACTTGGCGCGATTTGGGGATTAAGCTGGTTATGCGGCCGCTGGATCGCGATATTCTTCGCAATCGGGTATATGCAGGAAACTCAATGGCTTCGGTTTGGTTCGGTTGGGACAATGGTCTTCCCACACATGCGACCCCGCCGGATTATGCCGCACCGCATCACCAAGAATTTTTGGCTTGGCCAAAATGGGGCCAGCATTATCAAACCCGCGGACAAGCAGGCGAAGCGCCAGACATGGCACACCCGCAAGAACTGATGCGGCTTTACGAACAATGGAAGAAAGCAGGCACAGACCAAGACCGGCATGCCATTTGGGAAAAAATGCTTTACATTCATGCAGATCAGCAATTTGGCATTGGGGTTCTTGCCGCTGCTCCTCAGCCGGTCGTGGTGTCTAAGCGACTGCGAAACGTGCCAAAAAGCGGCAAATGGGCGTGGGATCCAGGCGCACATTTTGGCATCCATCGATTAGATGAGTTCTGGTTTGAAGCCGCTGTTGGGAGTAATTCGTGATCTTTTTGCGCTATGCAGCTTATCGGTTCATTACGATGCTGCTGACTTTGTTGGTTGTCTCAGTTCTGGTCTTCATCATTATTAACCTCCCACCCGGGGACTACTTGTCGAACCAGATCGCCGAACTTCGCGCGACTGGACAAGCAGAAGGTGTCGCGAAAGCAGAATTTCTGCGCGCCGAGTACAGTTTGGACAAACCCATTTGGCATCAGTATCTCATTTGGATGGGGTTCGCGCCGGGTCCGCAGGGATTTTCGGGGCTTGTCCAAGGCAATTTTGGGTGGTCCTTTGAGTTCGACCAACCTGTGGCGGATATTGTTGGGGACGCGTTGTGGCTCACAGTTCTTGTGAATCTCGCGGCTGTGCTGTTCGTTTATATGGTCGCACTTCCTTTGGGTGTTATCGCCGCCGCGCGTTCTGAAAGCTGGGTCGACTACACGGCCGCTTTTGTGGGGTACCTTGGGCTTGCCACACCTAACTTTTTGCTCGCTTTGATGCTGTTTTATTATGGACACAAGTATTTCGGCTTGCCGATTGGTGGGTTGATGGATCCTGCGTTCGAAGGCGAGCCAATGAGTTGGGAGAAGGTTAAGTCCGTATTGATCCACCTGATTGTCCCGACCTTTGTGATTGGCACGTCAGGTGCTGCCGCGATGATGCAACGTTTGCGGGCCAACATGTTGGACGAGCTGGGCAAACCTTATGTTGAGACTGCGATCGCCAAAGGGTTGTCGCCGACACGCATGTTAACAAAATACCCTCTGCGTATGGCGTTTAATCCGTTCGTCGCAGATATCGGAAACCTCTTGCCTGCAATGATTTCAGGTTCCGTACTTGTGTCTGTTGTGTTGGGATTGCAAACAATTGGCCCGGATCTGTTAACTGCTTTGAAAACCCAAGATCAGTTTTTGTCTGCGTTCATCTTGATGTTCGTGGCTCTGCTTACCCTGATCGGAACTATGGTCTCTGACATGCTATTGATGCTGTTGGATCCCCGGATCAAATACGGAGGTCGTAACGCATGACAATTTTGCCAGACGGTCGATATGTCGACGACCAACCTTATGACCCGGATGAAAATCTGTCGGCGATTGAGCGCGCAGATATGGACGCGCCGTCTTGGGTTCTGATTTGGCGCAAATTTAAACGGCATCGGTTAGGACTTTTGTCCGGACTCTTCTTGCTGTGTTGCTATCTGGTGTTGCCGATTGCTGGGTTTATCGCCCCATATGGCGCGAATGAGCGCAGCGCAGATCATCTGTATGCCCCACCGCAATCCATAAACCTTTGGCATGAGGGCAAGTTTATCGGGCCCTACGTCTACCCAATCACAGGCGAGGCTGATCTGGCAAACTTCCAGTGGGTTTACACAGAGGACACATCGACGCCGCGCAAACTTAAATGGTTCTGCGATGGGGCCGAATATCGGCTGTTCGGATTAATCAAATCAGACACACATTTTTTCTGTGCGCCGGAAGGTGCGACCGTGTTTCTTTGGGGATCTGACCGATTAGGGCGCGATGTGTTTTCGCGTATCTTGTACGGGGCTCAGTTGTCACTGACTGTTGGGTTGATTGGAATTACCGTCAGCTTTCTGCTGGGCATTACCTTTGGATCTATTGCCGGATATTTCGGAGGTGCCGTAGATTGGGTCATAAATAGAACCATCGAAATTTTGCGCAGTTTGCCCGAATTGCCGCTTTGGCTGGCGTTGTCTGCGGCGGTACCATCTAACTGGGGCCCTGTGGCAGTCTTTTTCATTATCTCAATAATTTTAGGCATTTTGGACTGGCCCGGTTTGGCTCGGGCCGTGCGCAGTAAATTTCTGGCTCTTAGGGAAGAAGAATACGTGCGCGCCGCCGAGATGATGGGCGCCAAGCCGTCGCGCGTTATTGCCAGGCATTTGTTGCCGAACTTCTCGTCCCATTTGATTGCGTCCGCAACCTTGTCAATTCCAGCTATGATTCTTGGAGAAACCGCGCTCAGCTTCTTGGGGCTTGGCTTACGCGCCCCAGCCGTAAGCTGGGGTGTGATGTTGAACGATGCGCAAAACTTGGCTTCAATCGAAATCTATCCGTGGACAGCCATCCCAATGTTGCCGATCATTGTTGTTGTTCTGGCGTTCAACTTTCTGGGGGATGGTTTGCGCGACAGCCTGGACCCATACAAAAGCTAAACCAAAGCCGTGTCAGACCCACTTGGCCAAAGGAGGCAGGGACATCAAAACCGCATTTGCATCATGTCCGGTTTCCAAACCGAATTTTGTGCCTCGATCATAAACTAGGTTGTATTCAGCATATAGGCCACGGTGGACCAATTGCTGATCCTTGTCGTCCCCATTCCAGGACGTATTCATGCGTTTTTCGACAAGTGGCACGTAAGCCGGTAGAAATGCGCGGCCAATGTCTTGGGTAAGTTCAAAATCCGCTTCCCAATCATCGGTGCAATGATCATCCATGAAAATGCCGCCGACACCGCGGGCACGATCGCGATGAGGTATAAAGAAGTACTTATCCGCCCATTCCTTAAGGCGCGGATAAAGATCAGTTCCATGCGGATCCAAATGCGATTTTTGCGTTGCATGAAAATGGGCGGTGTCCTCGTCATATTCAATGCAAGGGTTCAGGTCTGACCCGCCCCCAAACCACCAGGCATGAGGGGTCCAAAACATGCGGGTATTCATGTGAACGGCCGGCGCATGCGGGTTTTGCATATGTGCGACAAGACTGATTCCGCTGGCCCAAAAACGTGGATCGTCGCGCATGCCTGGGATGCCTTTGCGCGCGGCCATAGCCGACTGCGCCCGTTCGCCCAAAGTGCCATAGACCGTTGATATGTTAACACCAACTTTCTCAAAAACACGGCCACCGCGCATGACGCTCATAAGGCCGCCGCCCGCATCGGACCCGTCATCAGCATGGCGCTGTGTTTCGGATACTTCAAAGCGACCGGGTGCGACGGCTACGCCATTGTGCTGATCTTCAAGAGTTTCAAACGCCGTGACAATTTGGTTTCGCAAATCACGGAACCACGCGGCGGCTTGGGCTTTGCGGGTGTCAAAGTGTTCAGTCATGTTGATGTGTCCTTAAAAGTTGACACATCTTAACGCCGTGCGAGGGTGCTGCCAAGCGGTTGCGGCGGCTTGGTTTTCAAAATCTGCTGTACATACGACTGACGCGTTGCCCTACGTATCGGAATTTTTTGAAGAATGGCGATTTCTCAATCTAATGCGCAGGCACACCAACGGTGTCGAGCATCGAGCGCCCACCATCAACGGTTAAGACATCACCGGTAATAAACGCAGATGCATCGCTGGCCAAAAATTGGACAACATCCGTAAGCTCTGCGGGGCTTCCGATCCGCCCCAGTGGCGTGCCGCACTCAATATCGTCGCGCCAATCAGAGTGCTCTTTTAGTGTGGCTTGCAGGGATGCGGACATAACCGACCCCAAAGCGACCGCGTTCACGCGGATACGATGAGGCGCCAAGGCTAAGGCAAGCGAACGGGTCATTTGATTTACCGAGGCCGCCGCGATGGAGTAGCCCATCATTTCGGGTCGTGTGCTGCGCGCGGCGATTGAAGATAGATTAACGATGGTGCCAACCGGTCCGGCGGTACTGCCCTTGGTTTGCCTCATCATCCGTTTTGCCACCGCTTGGCTTAGGTGGAGGGCCGTATGCATATTTGCATCTAAAAGTTGTTTCAAACTATCGTCTTCAGGGTCCAGCGGATCCGTCGGCATGAACCTGCGAGAGGCATTGATCAAAATGTCAACGCCGTCAAACGCGTCCATAGTTGCTGAAATGAGGTTCGCAATTGTAAGCTTTTGCCGCAGATCCCCTGCGAAATATCTTAGATTTCCGTCTTCATTGTCGGATGTTCCTTTGAAATTGCGCGCCAAAGCGGTCTCGTCCACATCGGCGCACATCACGTTGGCGCCGTTTTCTGCGAACTGTCGTGCGACGGCCAAGCCAATTCCCGAGGCAGACCCCGTCACAATAGCCGTTTTACCTGCAATCGAAAAAGACATGATGCGATTCCTTACGCCACCCCAGATGGATCATACGCCGTTAGCGTCGTTTTCGGGCTTCAAATATTTTGTATGTGGGATCTGCACCAATTTCGCGCACCGTGTCAAAGGCGTCCTGCAAGGCGGCCTCATAGGCCAAATGGCGATTGGCCACCATACATAGCGTCCCGCGCGCCCGCAAATTGCGTGCGGCTGCTTGAATAAAGGCACGCCCTAAATCCTGATCGGCTGTGCGTGCAATGTGAAAGGGTGGATTCATTATGACCGCGTCCAGTTTTTCCGGTGCTGTCCATGTGGTGGCGTCTGCCCATTCGAAAACTGCACGCAAATCCTTTACGTTTTCGCGGGCGCAGTCCAGCGAAATGCCTTGTGCTTCAACTAGGTATAGCGATTTGATCTTGGGGTTTGTTTCCAAAGTGCGTGCGGCCAAGTACCCCCAGCCCGCCCCTAAATCGGCAACCCGTCCTTTAAGGTCAACTGGCAAGTGTTTCGCTAATAACGCCGAGCCCGGATCCACGTGATTTGCGGAAAAGACACCCGGGACGACAGTCCAGCGATTTTCCAAAATGGAACCGTGTTGTTTCCAGTCTTCCAGCGGTACACTGTTCCACCAAAATACTTTGCCATGTGACTTGGATACCGGGCCGTTGATTGAGGTCCGCGACTTCATGTCTTTCAGCACCGACATCACACCATCGGTTTTTTGTCCATCCACAACAACACGATGCGCAACTTCACTGGCCTTCGCAATATAGTCGCGTGCGGCAGCTTTCGAACGGGGCAGGAAGACAAGGGCCGCGTCAAAACGCCGGTCGTCAGGAATCGATTTTTCCAGGCGCACAGGCCGCTTGTTCCACGTCGCCGCGTCTGGCATCCTGTCTTGAACGATTGTCAGCTCAGCGCCGCCAAAAAGGGTAAGATCCAAATCCAAAGGCGGTGAGATCAGGAGTATCTGATCGGCGTCGGCAAATGCCTCTGACGCAAGAAAAAGCCGCGCAGACATAGCTGCCGACTATTCCTCTTTTTCCATGGTGCATTGCAGCGGGTGTTGATGGCGGCGCGCGAAATCCATGACTTGGGCAACTTTGGTCTCTGCGATCTCGTGGCTAAATACGCCGACGACGGCCAGTCCCTTTTTGTGCACAGTCAACATGATGTCGAACGCTTGGGCGTGGTTCATGCCGAAAAAGCGTTCTAATACATGAACGACGAACTCCATGGGTGTATAATCATCATTTAATAACATGACCTTATACATCGGCGGGCGTTTTGTCTTGGGGCGTGTTTCTAGCACAACGGACGCGTCTGCGTCGTCGTCATTCTGTCCGGCCGCGGTTAAAGGCAAAGCGCTCATTGAAAAAGACTCAAAGTTACTGTGAGGCGTTATATAACTTGTCTGAGCGATTAGAAAAGAGCCTGTTATAAGATGAGTACTGCGTTAACCACGATTGCCTTCGATGCAGATGATACGTTGTGGCACAATGAGCGCTTTTTCAAACTCACCCAAGCCCGATTTACGGATCTGTTAGCCGACCACACGGATGCCACCAATCTGTCGGATCGGTTGCTGGCTGCTGAAAAGAAGAACCTGGGCCATTATGGATTTGGAATCAAAGGGTTCGTTCTGTCGATGATTGAAACATCCATTGATGTGACCGATGAACAAGTGCCGGCCAGCGTCATTTCTGAGCTACTCAAAACCGGCCAAGACATGCTGCGCCATCCCATAGATTTACTGCCCTTTGCAGAAGAAGCCGTCCGGGACGCCGCGCGCAATCACACGGTTTTGTTAATCACGAAAGGTGATCTTTTGGACCAAGAACGTAAACTGGCGCAGTCCGGTTTGGGGGATTTGTTCGATGGGGTTGAGATCGTGTCTAATAAGACCTCGGATGTGTATCAGCGCATCTTTGCGCCCGGTGGCGGTCCTGAGCGGGCGATGATGGTGGGCAATTCAATGCGTTCAGATATCGTGCCAGTGACCCAGATCGGAGGGTACGGGGTTTACGTGCCGCATAATCTGGAATGGGATTTGGAAAAGGCAGATCCACCGCAAAACTGTCCGCGGTTTTTTGAGATTCCGTCTCTTGAATCTTTGCCAAAGCTCATCGCAGAGCTTGGTTAACACCCATTAACCTATCAAACATATTTTTGACACAATTGCGCATCTAGCGCCTTATTTCACAACGCACCCAATATATAGGGGCAAAAAAACGCCTATGTTTCCAAGGCTTAGGGTTCCCAGAAATGGGAATTTGTGTTATGTTTTCTCTAATAATAACACGGTCAGCTAAAAAATTAGCGGCCAGAGGCAGTTTAAAAAGGCAGGTATCTCGTGAAGGCGGCACGTATTTCGTCAGCCCGTTTGGGGCTGTTCTTGTTTGCAGCATTGTGGATGTTTATTGTTGTGCCCATGTCGGCGCGCGCAGCCCCGTATGCCGCGATGGTTATTGACGCCCGAACAGGCGAGGTTTTGCACGCGCGCAATGCAGACACGCGCCTGCACCCGGCGTCGTTAACCAAGATGATGACGCTTTATGTGGCATTTCAAGCAATTGAGCGCGGCGAAATTTCACTTGATCGGAAAATCCGCATTTCGAAATTTGCAGCCTCAGAACCGCCATCAAAGCTTGGCCTGCAAGCCGGTCAACGCATTGCGCTGCGGTATTTAATCCGTGCGGCCGCGGTGAAATCTGCCAATGATGCGGCCACAGCAATTGGCGAGGCCATTTCGGGGTCCGAAGCCGCCTTTGCCCGGCGTATGACCCAAACCGCCAAAAGGCTGGGTATGACGCGAACGACCTTTAAGAATGCCCATGGTCTGACCGAAAGCGGGCACATGTCCACTGCGCGCGACATGACGAAGCTGGGGCGGCATATGCTTTATGATTATCCTCAATATTATAACCTATTTTCACGCACCTCGACCAATGCGGGGATCAAAACGGTTAACAACACGAACCGGCGGTTGCTTGGATCCTATCGCGGCGCGGACGGGATCAAGACTGGTTACACACGGGCGGCGGGCTTTAACTTGGTGGCCTCGGCAGAGCGTGGTAACGAGCGGGTAATCGCGACTGTTTTTGGCGGAAAATCTTCGGCCTCTCGCAACGCGCGGGTCGCAGAATTGCTGGATATGGGGTTCCGACGCGCGCCCTCAAACGCGCCTTTGCGTAAACCCAAAGTCACTGTCTTGGCCAGTAAGCCTGCCGCAAAACCCAGCGGTGCGGGCAAAACAATCCGGGTCAGTGGTGCTGTCAAAACCAGCATGCGCCCAAAAGTACGCCCTGTCGCGGCACCTGTCGAACCGATCAAAGTCGCAGACGTGCCTGCAGCCAGTGTTAAAAATGACGATATTGCAGCGGCTTTGGCTGCAGCGCAGCTTGAAACGACACGTGTTGAAACTGATAAAGCTGTCAAACAAGCGCTTTTGGTGCAACCTGCGACGGAAGTTTCGGTGCGCCCTGCTTTGCGCCCCAAGAAACTGGTCCTGACACGGGCCAAGAAACAGGTTCCTAAACAAGAAGTTGTCACCCGTGCGTCGACATCTGGCGGGCGCCAATGGGGCGTGCATGTGGGGCAATATACCAGCCGTTACAAAGCTGAAAAAGTGCTGCTGCAAACGGCGTTGATGGAAATGACAACGCTGGATGGCACGCTGCGCAAAGTGATCCGGCGCAGCCGTGGGTTCGACGCTAACTTTTTGGGGATGAGCCGTGATCGGGCTGATCTGGCCTGTCGCCGTCTGCAAGCGCGCAACAAACCCTGTCAGATGATTGGACCGGGCTAAAGCGTTTCGAGTAAAATTCGAATCGCGTTTTGGCGGCCTCTCGCTTTGCTTGAACGCGAAAAGTGATATGCGATGGTTCGGGTTGAACTTGAAAAGCTATGAAGCGGTGAGCCGAGGGATCAGCTCACCGAAATAGTATGCACTTACAGGCCCCATTTGGCCTTCGTTGCGTGAAAGAAACCCTTGGCTTCTTTCACTTTGACCCAGTTGTTGACGTAGTTGATCCAGACCTGATCGGTTTGGGGCAACAACATCGCGATGGGCGAGGGTGAGCGCGCTTCAGCGCCCTCAACACGGGCAACTCCGAATTTCTCTTCCAGCGTTGCGCCTTCGATGTTTGAGGTGATGAAGACATCCGCGCGTCCGGCCAGAACTTCTTGATACCCGCGTGCAGGGGCTTCGACGACTTTGATGTCGGCGTTCGGATACCAGTCGCGTACCAATTTTTCGAACGTGGTGCCCAAGGTTGTCGCAACTTTCACGCCGGGCTGGTTGATCGCGTCATGATCGGCGAATTTGCCCATGTTCTCTTTGGCCGTGAACGGCATGATTTCAACCGCAATATAGCTTTCGGAAAAGCCTGCCGCTTTCATACGCGCTGGCGAAATTGAGGCTGATCCGGTGATGTGATACTGGCCTGCAACCACGCCATTCACCAAGGTTTTCCAATCCGTTGGAACGAATTCGACCTCGACGCCCAGATCGGTGGCCAATTCGGTCATGATGTCGATGTCGAAGCCTTTGTAGCTATTTGTGGCCGGGTCGCGCACGGACATAGGATTCCAGTCGCCAGTGGTGCCGACTTTCATAACGCCGTCATTCAAAATTTCGTTCAGCGCCGATTGCGCCGAAACCGTGCCAGCCAGAGCAAAGCCCAGCACTGCCGTCGCTGCGGCCTTTAGGATTGTTTTCATGGGGAACTCCCGTCAGGTGGGTTAATTTTGTTTGTGTCGGCATAATATGGGCTTGAACAAGGGATTGTCACTAAGGCAGTGTAAATTAAAGCTTACACTTCTCGAAAAAAAAGCGGAGGGGCAATGTCCCAAACAGCCATCGAGATGGTCGATGTGAACAAGTGGTTCGGCACCTTCCATGTCCTGAAAGATATCAATCTGACTGTAAAAACCGGCGAGAAAGTCGTGATTTGTGGGCCATCGGGGTCCGGGAAGTCCACCGTCGTGCGTTGCATCAATCGCCTGGAAGAGCACCAATCTGGTAGTCTTCACGTGGACGGTATCGAGTTGGCGAATGACGCCAAGTCTGTTGCCGCGATCCAAGGCGATGTGGGCATGGTGTTTCAGCAGTTCAATCTGTTTCCGCATCTGACGGTTTTGGACAATTTGACGTTGGGGCCGATGAAGGCCCGGGGGCTCAGCCAGAAAGACGCCGAAGCGCGGGCGCGTGACTATTTGGCCCGGGTCCGGATCCCCGATCAGGCCGACAAACGGCCCAGTCAACTGTCCGGCGGGCAGCAGCAACGCGTTGCGATTGCACGGTCTTTATGCATGGATCCCAAGGTGATGCTGTTTGATGAGCCGACCTCGGCCTTGGATCCCGAGATGATTTCTGAGGTGTTGGATGTCATGGTTGAACTTGCCACCGACGGGATGACCATGGTTGTGGTCACCCATGAAATGGGCTTTGCGCGTAAGGTCGCGGATCAGATGGTGTTCATGGACCAAGGCGAGATCGTCGAACATGCCGCCCCAGATGCGTTTTTCAATGATCCCCAAACGGACCGTTGCCGCACTTTCCTCAGCCAAATTTTGCAGCATTAAGGCACGCGTTATGAAATTATTTTGGGTCCCGCTCATTGCCTTGCTGGCTTTGGCCGGGTGTGGCGCGTCTGGCACGTGGGGTTGGTACGTGATCAACCCAATGACCGCGAGCGGTTGGATTAACATCAAATTCCTGATCTCGGGCATGGGCAGCACCATTCAAATTTCTGTGATCGCGGCGGCAATTTCGATTGTGCTGGGCTTGTTGGTCGCTTTACCAGGGCAGTCGACGAACCGTTGGTGGCGCTTGGTGAACCGGATTTACGTGGAATTTGTGCGCTCAATCCCGTTGTTGCCGATGCTATTTTGGGTGTTTTACGGGCTGCCGATCATCTTCAAATCCATGGGAATAAATGTGCCAATTGACCCGTTTTGGGGCGCGATTATCACGTTGGCGGTGTCAGATAGCGCGTTTACGGCGGAAATTTACCGGTCTGGCATCCAATCCATCGCGCGCGGGCAGCGTGAGGCGGCGCAAACTGTGGGGCTGACCTATGGGCAAACCATGCGCTACGTGATCCTGCCGCAAGCGGTTCGACGGATCCTGCCGCCCCTGGCCAACCAGTTCATTTACATCGTAAAGATGAGTGCCTTTGCCTCGGTCATCGGCATGCAAGAGTTAACGCGTCGGGCCAATGAATTGGTGGTGACAGAATACCGCCCCTTGGAAATTTACTCGCTGTTGATCGTGGAATATCTGATCCTTGTGCTGATCATCAGCGCGGGCGTACGGTGGTTGGAACGGCGCATGGGCGCAGATCAACGCGGGGAATAACCATGGACTGGAACGACTTTATGGCCGAAACCGAGGCCCGGCTTGCCACCTTTTCCAAGGAGGTGCCGCAAACTGTTAAAGGCTTCGGGCAGATGGGGCAGGCGGCAAAGGCGGAAGGGGTGCTTAGTGAAAAGACCAAGGAATTCATCGCCCTAGGCATAGCTGTGTCCACGCGTTGCGACAGCTGCATTGGGTTTCATGTCCGATCTTTGGTGCGCTTGGGCGCCAGCCGCGAAGAGCTGTGTGAGGCTTTGGCGATGGCCACTTATATGGGCGGCGGACCGTCTTATGCCTATAGCGCCAAAGCGTTGGAAGCTTACGACATCTTCTCCAAAGGCTGATTACCGCCCCGAGGGACTTTCTTTGGGAGACAGCTTCCGGCGATTGGCGATTTTGAACCGATCTGCCGTGCCATAATCCTTAACGGCGACACCAGCGACGAAATCGCCAAAGACCGGCCCATGTTTGAACAAATGGCCCGAACAGCCCCCCGCAAGCAGGACATTGTCGTGTTCGGGGTGCCAGTCGACGATGAAATGCGTATCCGGTGTTAGGATGACTTGGTTGAATTTGCTGTCGACGACACGTTCTCCGACCAGGCCGGGCAGGCGATGGCGGATATATTGCCGGGTCTTGGCCAGGGATTCTTTTTCGATCAGGCGTTCATCATTGTTAATATCAATCGCTACATTCGGGATTACCACTGCCGCTTTCACGCCCGACCCTTCGGATGACGGGATCCCAAAACTGCCCTGACCGTGATCAATCCAGCAGGGCATGTGTTCCATATCAAATGCGTCCGACCCATCCGGCGTTGAGGTATACAGAACGTTAATCCCCATGATCGCAGAAATTGGCTTGATCGTGCGCGGAAACATTTCCGACATCCAGGCCCCGGTGGCGATGACGATCACATCGGCTTCAATATGCTGCCCGTCCAGCATCGGACGTTCGCGGGCATCGGTCGTCACAGTGCCCCGCACCACCTTGCCCCCGGCCTGTTTGAACAGATCAATTGTCGTGATCACACAACGATGCGCCATCAACAGCCCGGCTTGGGGTTCAAACAGCGCGTATTGGATTTCATCGACTTTGAATTGCGGAAAACGCGCGCGCACATCGTCCATACCGAACTTGTAATAGGGCACACCGACTTTGTCGAAGGTTGCAGCCGTGGCGTCTTCCCAATCGCAATGGCCTTGGGTGGCCAGGATCAATGCGCCACATTCATACATCAGGTTTTGGCCGGATTCTGCCTGCAGTTCTAACCAACGTGCGCGGCTGTCGCGGGCCCAGCGGGTGTAAAACGCGTCGCGTCCCGAAATTGCGCGGATGACCCGGTTATAATCCGTTGAGGCCGCCCGGGGATGCCCGGGTTCCCAGCGATCAATCAGGGTAACTTGCTCGCCGCGACGTTGCAGATGCAGGGCCGTCATTGCGCCCGCAATTCCACCGCCAACCACAACGCAGGAATTTTGAGCCATGTCCCTGATTTTCCTTGTCAGATTAGTGCATTCGTGGATACTGTATACAGAATACGAAAGAACACAATTAGATTCTCGTCAGGGAGAGCGCCGGTATGACGACAGATTTTAGCTTGCCAGAAGGCACCCATACCGTCGTGATGGGCATAGGTGATGTGAATGGAATTCTGCGTGGGAAACGTTTCCCGGCCAGCCATTGGGACAAGATTTGCGCGGGCGGGAATGCCATGTCGCTGGCGACTTTTGCCATCGATATGACCTGTGATGTGTGGGACACGCCCTATGTCAATTTCGACAATGGTTACCCGGACATGCACGTGTTTCCGGTGACAACGCCTGTTGCTGTGCCATGGGAACCCGGTGTGGCGATGTGTTTTGGGCGCGCTGAAGGCATGGACCACAAACCCGTGCCCATCGACCCACGCGCGGCTTTGATCCGTCAGCTCGAACGTGCCAAAGCGATGGGCTTTGAGATCCAAGTCGGGACCGAACTTGAATTCTACCTGCTCGACCCCGAAACAAACCTGCCCAAAGATCAGGGCATAGGCGTTTACGCCTTGGACCGTGCGGCAGAGCTGGAACATGTGCTGGGCCCGATCCGTCGTCAGATCAACGAATGTGGCATTCCGATTGAGCAATCCAATCCCGAATATGCCGCCGGTCAGGTCGAGGTGAACATCCGCTATGATGAAGCCCTGATTGCGGCGGATCGTGTGGTCATGTTCCGCTCTTTGGTGCGGCAATTGGCGACCGCGCATGGGTACC
Organism: Paracoccaceae bacterium; assembly: GCA_045106335.1. Taxonomy (GTDB): domain Bacteria; phylum Pseudomonadota; class Alphaproteobacteria; order Rhodobacterales; family Rhodobacteraceae; genus Aliishimia. The sequence continues at coordinate 17,277 of JBGCEM010000065.1, forward strand.
GCGCGACCTTTATGGCCAAGCCGTTCTTTGAGGAATCGGGTAACGGGTTTCATACGCATTACTCGCTTTGGAAAGACGGCAAGAACGTGTTTTCCGATGGCGGTCAGCTCAGCGCTTTGGGGCGTAATTTTACGGCAGGTTTGCAAACGCGCATGGCCGAAGCCTCGATTTGTGGCTCGCCCACGCCCAATGGATATCGCCGCCGCCAGCCCTATACGTTCTGCCCAATCAATACGACCTGGGGCATTGACAATCGGACAGTTGCGCTGCGGATCATCGAAGGCTCTGACAGTGCCGTGCGCGTTGAAAAGCGTGACGCCGGGGCCGATGCGAACCCCTATTTCCTGCTGGCCACAGATATCGCGGCGGGATTGGACGGGATCGAACAGGGGCTAGAACCGACAGCTGCAACAACAGGCAATGGCTATGAAGACGCCGACGCGGCCCCGATCCCAACCGATGCGCCGACTGCTGTGGCCTTGGCGCGCAATTCGGATTGGCTGAAGGATGTGATGGGCGAATTCGCCTACGAGATTTACGTCCAACAGGCCGAGCGCGAAATCGAATTCATGTCAGCTCAAGTCACCCCAGTCGAAACCCAGCGGTATTTGGTGAATTTCTGATGCAGTTGGGGCTGGTTCGCGGCACCGTGACAGCAACGGCCAAGGCCGAACGTCTGACGGGATTGAAGCTGTTGGTGGTCGATATCGTGGATTCAGCCGGCAAGTTGATTTCCGCAGATCACGTTGCCCCTGATACTGTTGGGGCGGGCACGGGCGACACAGTTTTGATGACCAAAGGGTCGGCGGCGCGGATGGCCACGGGGTTAAGTGCGGCCCCTGTGGATTTGGCGATCATTGCAGTGGTGGATCGGGTCAGCGTCTGACCTTCGGCACAAGACTTTACCGATTTGAAAAAAGGAAGAACAGATATGGCAAAAGCACCTCAACCCGGTCAAGCGGCTTTGGGAATGATCGAAACGCGCGGGCTTGTGGGGTCCATTGAGGCCGCAGATGCGATGGTCAAAGCCGCCAGCGTGACGATTGTGGCGCAGCATAAAACGGGGGGTGGCTTGGTCACGACCTTGGTGCGCGGTGAAGTGGGTGCAGTTAAAGCGGCGACAGATGCCGGCGCAACTGCGGCCAACAAAGTCGGAGACGTCGTGTCCGTTCATGTCATCGCCCGGCCCCATGACGAGCTGGAAGCAATTATTCAGGCTTTGTAAAGGCACTGTGAATGTCCGCTGATTTCGAAGATTTCGCCCGCGCAGCGGCCTCTGTGCGGGGATCGTTTGGCCCAGAGATCACCCCGTTTCAGCGTGTGGCGGTGCTGGGTGGCGGGCCGGATGCGCGCTTATTGGCAGCCTTGTCGTTGGCGGCGGGCTGCGCTGTGACGTTGTTTTCGGCTTATGGACGGGAATTGGATCTAATGCGTTCGTCCTCGGGCATTGGGTTGCGCGGCGCGGGGCCTGTTGGCACCTACCATGTGGATCAAGGCGCGCACTCGGTCCGGTTAACGGCGGAATTGGATGCGGCGGTTCAGGATGCCGAGGTTATTTTCCTGACAGGACCCGTGCACAAACAACGCACCTATGCGATGGTCTTGGCGGATCATTTGGCGGACGGGCAGGTGTTGGTCATCGCGCCAGGGCGGTCCTTGGGGGCGGCGGAAACGGCGTGGAACTTGCGCCTGGGCGGTTGCTCTGCGGATGTCACTTTGGTCGAGGTGCAAGGCTTGCCGTTTTGGTACCGCGCTGAGGGCGCGAATTTGCATTTGGGTCAGGCGGGTGCCATGGCTGCGGCAGTTTTACCAAGCGGGCGCGCCGATGTGCTGAGCGCTTTGGGGGCGATCTTGCCGAATGTGTCCCCCGTGGCGTCGATCTTAGAAAGCGGGTTTTCGGATTTATCCGCAGCCGTCGATATCCCCGCATTGGTGCTTGGGGGCGCGGGGCTTGCGCAGGGGGGCGTATCGGTTCCCATGGGTGCGACGGCTTTGCCCGAAAACCAGACATTTGCGGCCTTGATTGGCGACGATCAACGGCGCTTGATCGAGGTTTTGGCGGGGGAACGGCGTCAGGTGGCGGCGGGTTTTGGGGTGCGGTCTTTGCCGGAAACGTCTGACTGGATCGCGACTTATACTGGCGCGGCGCGCGGAGCCGATGCGCGCCCTGTACCGGACCAAGCAACAGCGCGGACACTGATGCGCGATGGCGTGATCGGGTCTTTGGTGCCTTTGATCTCGGCGGCGACAAGTGCCGGGATCGACGTGCCTAAGACGCAAGCCATCGTGGCATTAACCGAAACAATTTTGGACGCGGATGTGGCGGCAAGTGGGCGGCGGCTTGAAACAATGGGTCTGAACGGCGGGCCTGATGATGTGCGCCGCGCGTTGACGGACATGCGGATCGGGGAGCGATAGGCCATGGATGCAGATCTTCAATCCATCGCCGCGGCGCGGCGTTTGGCGGAAAAGGCATTCGAGGCTTATAGACGGTTTTTGGGCACGGATCCTGCGCATGTGGATGCGATTGTGGATGCGATGGCCCGCGCGATTGAGCCCGAGGCGGAGCGTCTGGGTGCGCTGGCTGTTGAGGAAACGGGCTACGGAAATGTGCCCGATAAGCGGGTCAAAAACTTGTTTAATGCGTTGTCCGTTGCGGATTATCTGCGCGATGTGACGACTTTGGGCATGCTGTGGCGCGATGATGCGACCAAGATTGCGGCCTTTGGCGAGCCGATGGGCGTTGTGGCCGCACTGATCCCAGTGACGAACCCGACCTCGACGATTATTTATAAGGTGTTGTCAGCAGTGAAGGCGGGCAATGCAATTGTGTGTGCGCCGCATCCGCGTGGCGTACGCTGTGGGATCGAAACTGTCGCGATTATGGCGCGGGTGGCCGAGCAGATGGGCGCACCGAAAGGTCTGATCCAATGCATGGACCAGGTCACGATCCAAGGCACGGCAGAGTTGATGAAGCACCGGCGGACCTCGGTTGTGATGGCAACGGGGGGGCCTGCGATGGTGAAGGCAGCCTATTCGTCAGGCAAGCCGACTTTGGCTGTGGGGGCCGGGAATGTGCCTTGTTATGTGCATAAATCCAAGAAAAACGACATTGCCGAAGTGGCTGAGATGATTGTGACATCCAAGTGCTTTGACTACGGTACGGCGTGCGTGTCGGAACAGGCAGTTATTGTGGATCCAGAAGTTGCGCGGGATCTGAAGGCAGAAATGAAGCTCAAGGGCGCGTATTTTTGCACATCTGCCGAGGCGGATCGGTTGGCGGGGGTGATCTTTCGCGGGCCGCAAGTCATGAACCCGGACCGTGTGGGGCAATCGCCGCAGGTTTTGGCCGAGGCGGCGGGTTTCTCGGTGCCGCCCCGCACGCGGTGTTTGGTGAGTGAAGAGAGTGAGATTGGTTGGCATCGGCCCTTGTCGGCAGAAAAGCTGAACCCAGTTTTGGCGTTTTATGTGGCAAAGAATTCGGATCATGGGCTTGAGTTGTCGCAATCGATTGCGCGCTTCGAGGGCTGGGGGCATAGTTCTGTTGTGCATTCGGATGATCCAGATATTGTGGCACGTTTTTCCACCATTCCGACGGGACGTGTGCTGGTGAATACGCCTGCGATTATGGGAGGAATGGGATATTCTACGGATCTTGAGCCGTCTTTTATGTTGGGGACGGGGACTTGGTCGGGGTCAATTACGTCGGACAATGTCACGGCTTTGCATTTGATCAACATCAAGCGGGTCGCGTATCAAAGCAGACCTTGGCGGGATATTTACACGGAATATGGGGCCTGAGGGATGGGCACGGCGCTCGTTCCTGTGGAACATCGCCCCGCCCACCATCCCCGGCGGATTTGAGGAGTGAGCATGTCAGAGATTACCATTCGGGCTTTGATGCAGATTGACAATTTGCAGCCTAAATTCGCCGCCTATAACGGGGCGACCGTGCAGGGATCTGTGCCTTTGTCGGGCGATACGGTGTTGATCGGGGAATTTGCGCCGGGCAATGGGGTGTTTTCCTTGATTGATCGGGCGTTGAAGGCGTCGAGTGTCGAGGCGACCACGCAGATGGTTGAGCGGGAGTTTGGCTTTTTCATTTTGCGTTCGCGCTCGAATGCTGAGGTGTCTGCCGCGCGTGATGCGATGCTGGATGAATTGGGCGCCAGCATGTCGGATCGGTTGAAGCCGAGCATTACCTCTACCCAGGTCATTACCAGTGTTGAGCCCTATCAGGCGCAATTGTTGAACAAGTGGCGCAAAGGGGCTTTGTTGGTGCCCGGGCAGACTTTGGGGATTATTGAATGTGCCCCCGCGGCGTATATTTCCATCGCGGCGAATGAGGCGGAAAAAGCGGCAGAGATTGACATTGTCGAAGTGCGCGCTGTTGGGCGTTTTGGGCGGCTGTTTATTTCGGGGTCTGAAAACTCGGTGAAGGCTGGCGTTGAGGCAGCTATTCAGGCCGTTGAGGCTGTCACGGGGCAGGCTGAATGAGCGGGGCGCGCGTCATCGGGGCAGAGGCTGTTGAGGACGCGCGTCAACGGGGCCGTATGATTGTTGAGGTGATGCCGGGTGATATTGTCACGGCCGTGGCGCGCGAAACGGCGCAGCGGTTGGGGCTGCAGTTGGTTGATGGTCCTATTGAGATGCCAGCCCCAGTGCGCACGGATGGGGCGATGTCGATGCGTCGGTCTCTTTATCGACGTTCTCCGAAATGGGTGGCGCCGTCGCGCAGCCCGCGTAAGGCTCGGCGTTTGGCTAAGCTGGCTTTGATTGGTGCCGGCGGTGTTGGTGGCACAATTGCGCATTTGGCTGCGATGGGCGACATGGCTGAAGAAATTGCGCTGATGGATATCACGCCTGGATTGGCGGCGGCGACGGCGTTGGATTTGAACCACGCCAGCGGGATTACGGGAGTGCGGGCGCGGTGCGTGGGGGCTAAAAGCTTGGACTTGGTGTCCGAAGCCGACGTGGTGGTCGTGACCGCGGGTCGGGCGCGTGCACCGGGGATGACCCGTGCGGATTTGATCGATGTGAACACCCGCGTGATTCGCCAAGCCGCCGAGGCGATCCGCACGCAAGCCCCGCATGCGGTGGTGATTGTGGTGACCAACCCGTTGGATGAGATGACCGTTGAGATGCTGCGCGCGACGGGATTTCCGCGCAACCAAGTGTTGGGTATGGCGGGTACGTTGGATTCGTCGCGCTTTCGACATGCTTTGGCGCGGGCCGCAGGGGTGAACCCCTGTGATGTCGAGGCGATCACCTTAGGTAGTCACGGCGAAGAAATGGCACCGATCCCGTCGCGCGCGCGGATCAAGGGGCGACCCTTGTCTGTTTTCCTGGATGACAGCCAGATTGCAGCATGTGTACAGGACGCGATCACCGGCGGGGGGCAAGTTGTGGCGTTGAAGAAAACGGGTTCGGCTACGATTGCGCCCGCGCATGCCTCGATTGAGGTGATAGATCATATTCGCGGTGCGCGGGCTGGCACAGTGCCAGTGTCGGTGATGTTGGAAGGGGAATATGGCATTGATGGCGTTGTCCTGGGCGTGCCTGGGCATTTGGGGCAGGGTGGGCTGATTTCTGTGGCAAATTTGCGTCTGAGCCAAAGCGAAATGGCGGATCTGCAGGCCGCAGCCTCAGCCATCCGCGTGCGTCTGTCGTTGTGACGATCCGTGCATATAAAGGCGGCGGGCGGTTCGAAGAGATCGGATCCTATTCCCGTGCCAAACGGATTGGGCCTTTCGTCTGGGTCGCGGGTACGACTGCGATTGAGCCCACTGGTAAGATCCACGCGCCGTTTGACGCCTACGCGCAGACGATTTTTATTCTGGGACGTATTCGCGATGCTTTGCGCGGCGTGGGGGCAGATCTGCATCACGTTGGTCGGGTGCGGGTCTATCTGACCGATATGTCGTATTCTGCGGGGTTTATCAAAGCGCATGGTGAGGTGTTTGCCGGGATTGAACCAGTTCTGACGGCGGTGACGGCTGGATTGACTCAAGACGGTTTGGTCGTGGAAGTTGATGTGGACGCAGTGATCCACAGCGATGGTGTCGTGGATCTGTGATCTGAAATCAGATCCTGGGCAAGTTCCTCTGTTCTGTGACGCTGGGCTGCGCTAAGCTGGCAATATGTTCATCGAAGTTATTCACACCCCACCGGGCACAACCCCTGATTGGATTCGCAAGGCTTGGGTTGGCCTTCAAATGCCAAGTGTAAGTGACGGGCCAGTGGAAATGCCCACGGTGGCGGCAGGGGCCGGGGCGGCAAGTAAATTGGGTCAGTTATTTTCTGTTCTCACAGGCAAGGCCGAAAAACAGCACGGCTATGTGGTAAATGCCAAAGAGGCCGTGGGTCTGTTGTCTCTGGTTAATGAAGAAGCAGCAAAGTGGTGGATCGAGCAAGCCCCACATGTGTTAAATGACGGGCAAATGATCATGTTCGCCGCGCAATGTTGCCGGGAAATTGACGCGGATGAGTTCGCGATCTGAGATCTGCTTATCGCTTCCAGTGGGGACGCATCGCTCAATTCTTCAAAAAAGCGTTGATCACTATGCTCTGCTGTGTACTGTATACAGAATACAATAGACCCCGGCACGCGGGGCGCGGACCCAACTGCGGAGGAACATCATGACACTACCCAAAGGATTTGGCCTAAGCGCTGTAGCGCTTTTGTTGGCCAGTACAGCGCTGGCGGAAGACATCAAAGTCGGTTTTATCGGCTCGCTCAGTTCGGACACAGGGCTATCGACCTTGCGCGGCGCCGAAATCGCCATTGAAGAGCTGAATGCCAATGGCGGTGTGATGGGCCAGCAAGTCACCATGGTGACGGCGGATACGGGCGAAGACGTGACCGAAGGCATCAAAGCTTACGAATATCTTGCCGAAACGGAAGAGGTCGATTTCATCATTTCGGGCTCAATCGATGATGTTAGCCTGGGCTGGTTGCCCCGCATGCAAGAATTTCAGATCCCGACGTTGGATACGTGGACGTCCTATATCGGTATCATCGACATGGTCATCGAAGATCCCGACACGATGGCGCCTTACTTCATGAACATCGCCAGTGATGAGGCATTGGCGACTTTGTACATCAACTTTGGTGCGGAAGTTTTGAAAGCGAAAATGGGCTTTGAAAGCGTCATTATTCTGGCCGAAGACACTGCTTTTGGGGGCGCAATCACAGGGCTGGTCACCGAAGCATTGGCCCCGGTTGCCGGGATCGAGGTCAAGGACATCATCACCTATGACGTGAACACCGTCGACTTCGCGCCGATCTTTTCCAAGGCACAAGCCTCTGGCGCGGATTTTATCTATCAGGTCAGTTCCGTGAACAGCCAAGTGATTTCATCACAATATGTGAAGTTGCAAGTGCCTATGGCCATGACTGGTGTGAATGTGTCGGCTTTGGGTATGGAATACTGGGAAGACACCGGCGGTGCTGGCGGCGGGATTTCGACTCTTTCGCCGATCCCCTCCGTTGGCTTCCCGCTGGATCCCGTCAGTCAAGGCTTTGTGGATACTTACCAGGCGAAATACACCTCGCGCCCAGTGATGCCGCATTTCAATGGCTTTAACGCCTATCACGGTCTGAAACAGGCCATGGCTGCCGCGGAAGAGGCGGGTGGCTTTGCAGATGTCAAAGCCTGGAACGCAGCGATGCTGAAACAGGATCTGCGCTTGGAAAAAGACGGCAAATTGTGGCTGCGCTATGGCTTCTGGCAACATGGTGAAACCGAAGAAGTCACTGGTCGGACATATCCGCAAAATGCCCGCTTCGATCTGACAGCCCCCTATGAGGATGCGCAACCCTCCATGGTGGTCGTACAGTGGAAAGAAGACGGCACCGTCGGCGTTGTCTATCCGTTTGAATACGCAAGCACGGAATTCGAACTGCCCTCTTGGGTTAAGTAAACGCCTTTGCAGGGTGCGCCATCGCGTGCGCCCTGCGAAAACTGTGTAGGGTGCAGATCTGCTGCACCCGGATCAAGACAGGCAAACTATGCTCCAGATCCTGATACAAGGGCTGCTGCTCAGCGGGCTTTATGCGCTTATCGCCATGGGGTTCATGCTGATCTTTTCCATCGGGCGCACGCTCAACTTGGCCTATGGCGCGTATCTGATGGTGGGCGGTTATATCTATTTCTGGCTTAGCCAACAGCTGGGTCTGCCCAAGTTCGTCGGGATCACAGGCGCGGTTCTGGTTGGGGTGATCATGGGCCTGCTCAAACACCGCCTGATCGTCAAAACCCTTAAAGGCGATCACGTCGCTGTCGAAATCTCGACTCTTATTTTGGCTGTTGTTCTGCAAGCTGGCGTTGTCCTGATCTTTGGGGATAGCTCTAAAATCTTACTGCCCATCGTGCCGGGCGTCGTCACAGTTGCCGGCGCGCAAGTGACCTATAACATTCTGACCGCCACTATGATCAGCTGGGCTGTTATTATCGCGCTTTATCTTTTTGTCCGGGGAACGCATACGGGCCGCGCGATGCAAGCCGTGTCGATGGACCCTAAAGGCGCTGCGATCTCTGGCGTTGATCCGGATCGCATTAACCTGATCACTTGGGGGATTTCTGGTGGCCTCGGCGCACTTGGGGGGGTGTTCTTTGCCAGCTACACACAGCTTTACCCATCCATGTGGGTTGCGCCGCTGATCATTTCCGTGGCCGTGGTCATTGTCGGTGGAATCGGGTCGATCCTTGGCACGCTGATTGTGGCGCATATTGTTGGCTTCCTTGAGGTCATCGTCGTCAGCGTTTGGGCCCCGGAACTGCGTGGCGTGTTTACCATGTTGCTTATTATCGGGGTCCTCGTCTTGCGCCCCCAAGGCCTTTTTGGCCGAGAGGAAACCCATTGAATTTGCGTCCCTATCATTTCTTGCTGTGGGGTCTGCTGATTGTCGGCCTGTACGCCATGCCCGAACTGGTCGGCAAAGGCACATTGCGCACGATGATTTTTGCCTGCTATTTGGCAATCTTCGCGATCAGTTGGGACATATTGTCGGGCCGTACGGGCTATATCAGCTTTGGCCACCCCTTCCTGATCGGCATCGGCGCCTACACCACTGCGATCCTGACCAAACGCTTTGATGTGGCCGTCGAAATTTCAATTCCCATCGCCGTGATCGTGACCATGGTGGCGGGGCTGATCGTTCTGCTGCCCGCTTTGCGTATCAAAGGCAGTTATTTCGCGCTGGTGACCCTGGCCTATATGGAGCTGATGTATCAATTGGTCCAAGTGATCCGGCCCGATCTGACAGGTGGCACGCGGGGTATGTCTGGTCTGCCGACCCTGACGCGGGGGGCGGTCAATGGCTATTATTTGGCGGTAACTCTGATGCTGATCCTGGCGCTTGCGTCTTGGTTGTTGATGCGCACGCGCGTGGGCACTGCCCTTTGGGCGATTGGCATGAACGAGGAAAGTGTGCGCGGCTCGGGCCTGTCTACCACTAAGCTGAAATGCTTTGCCTTTCTGGTCTCGGCCTTTGTCGCAGGGCTGGGGGGTGCGTTCTACGTGCATTATCTGGGATCTGTTGCGCCGCGCGCGCTGTTTGATATCAACTTTCTGTTTACTATCATCGTCGCGGTTCTGATTGGCGGGGCAGGCACGATAATTGGCCCTGTCATTGGCGCATTTTTTATGGTGTTTCTACTCGAATGGCTGCGCCCGTTCCTGCCTGGGGCCGAGCGCTATTTCGTCTACGGGGCCATCGCGCTGGTGCTTTATATGTATCAACCCAAGGGGATCGTTGCGATTGCTGAGAGTCTTTGGATGCGGATCCGGGGAACACAGTCATGACTGCCCTGCTTGAAGTGCGCAATTTGGTGAAACGCTTTGGCGGATTGGTGGCGACCAATGATCTAAGCTTTTCGTTGACGCAGGGCGAAAGTCTGGGCCTGATCGGCCCAAATGGTGCAGGCAAGACCACAGTATTCAGCCAAATTATGGGCGAGCTGCGCCAAACCTCTGGAACGATCCTGTTTCGTGGTCAGGATATCGGCAGTCTTAGCACGCCTGAACGGATTGCCCTGGGGATCAGCCGCACCTATCAAGTGCCGCGCCCGTTTGCTGATCTGAGCGTGGCAGAGAATATCCGTGTGGGTCTGATGCCCGACAGCTTGCGTGAGATGATCTTTGGCCGCCCCGATTATGAGCATGAGGCCACGCTTGCCCGGTCCGTTGGGTTCACAGATCAGGACTTACACCGCCCTGTGTCGGAATTGGCCATGGGCGATTTGCGCAAGCTCGAATTCGCGCGGACGCTGGCCACAGGGGCCACAGTTTTGTTGCTGGATGAGGTCTTTGCGGGCCTGACCACAGGTGAAATTTCGATGATTGCGGAGTTGATCCAAGACCTGCGGGGGCGCGGGTTTAGCTTTTTGATGGTCAGCCATGACTTGCCCGCGATGGAACCACTGATTGACCGCGCCATCGCTATCGAGCGCGGCACCCTGTTGGCCGAGGGGTCATTCGTGGATGTCTTGGCTGACGCGGCTGTGCGCGCATCCTATCTGGGGGATGCGTAATGGCTGTGATTGAAGTTGAAAACCTGTCCGCATTCTACGGTAAAGCCCAAGCGCTGTCCGGCGTGTCGATGCATGTTGAAGCGGGTGAAACCATTGCAGTTGTTGGGGCAAATGGGGCGGGAAAATCGACCCTGCTGGATGCGATCTTGGGGATGGTCAAAACCACTGGCGCGATCCGATTGAGTGGACAAGATATATCCCGCCTGCGCCCCGCACAAATCGTGGCCGCCGGGGTGGGCTATGCCCCAGAACGATTTAATTTATTTCCGCATATGAGCGTGCGCGATAATCTTCTTGTGGGCGCCTATACTGCACGCGATCAGATCGAAAAAAATATGGCGGCAGTGCACAAATTGTTCCCGCGTTTGGCTGAACGGGAGTCGCAAGAAACCTCGACCCAATCTGGGGGCGAGCGCCAAATGGTGTCGCTGGGTCGTGCGCTTATGAGCGCGCCGAAAGTGCTTTTGGTGGATGAACCTACCATTGGTTTAGCGCCTAAAGTTGTGTCTGAAATCGCTGAAGTCTTGCGCCGTTTGAGTGCAGAAATGGGTTTAACTGTTATTGTGACCGAACAGAATGCCAATTTCGCATTGTCGCTGGCAGACCGATTATATGTCTTGGAAGGCGGGCATGTGACGGCCGAGGGCACTGCGGCAGAATTGTCCAAGGATGATACGTTGGCGAAGAGTTACTTTGGGGCGTGATACCTAAGCGAAAATTTGTGCCTCGGTGGGGTTCGGAGCCTCCGGCGGGAGTTTATTTGGCTAAGTGAAGTGGCAGGTTCAAGGATTTGGCGGAGGCTTTTCAGACCAGATCGGCGAGTTTTAGGCGCTGGATTTTGCCGGAGGGGCCTTTGGGCAATTCTTCCATGAAGTGAATGATGTCCGGGCATTTGAAGTCCCCGACGCGGGCGCGGACGAGGGTGATTAGGTCTGCTTCTGAGAGCTTTGTGCCGGGTTTTAAAGCGACGGCGGCTTCGACCCTTTCGCCGTAGGATGTACAGGGGCGCGCGAAGGCGGCGGCCTCGACTATGTCGGGATGTGTGTAGAGGGCTTCGTCGATTTCGCGTGGCGCGATGTTTTCACCGCCTTTTATGATCAGCTCTTTGAGGCGGCCTGTGACAAAGATGTAACCGTCTTTGTCTTTGCGCCCTAAGTCCCCTGTGCGCAGCCAGGAGTCGCGGAAGGTGGCCGCATTGGCGTCTGGGTTGTTGAGGTATCCACGCATGACGTTTGGGCCTTGCACGACGATTTCGCCTTCTGTGTCTGGGAGGACGCTTTGTCCGCTGGCGTCGTGGATTTCCACTTGGCATCCTGCGGCGCGGCCTGGGGATCCGATTTTGCGGATTTCGGGAGGCAGGGGGTTTGATAGGATTTGGGCGGCAGTTTCGGTTAGTCCCATGGTTTCAACGATTGGGACCGAAAATCTGTCTTCGAATGCGTTTTGCGTTTCCACGGCCAATGCAGACGAGGCCGAGCGCCCAAAGCGGAGACGTGCGCGAACGGATGGGGTCGGGGTTGCATCTGCGTGCAGTAAGTGACTGATGATTGTGGGGACGACGGAAAACCATGTGGCGGCGCTGTCGTCGATTTGGGGCCAGAATTTCGATACTGAAAACTTGGCGACCATGGCCAAGGATCCGCCGGAGACGAGGGACCCCATGACGGTGACGCAGAGACCGTTGATGTGATAGATCGGCAGGACGCAAAAGCCGCGATCTGTATCTGTTAATGCGTGAGCCAATGCGGTTGTCCATCCGCCCGCAAGAAGGCTTGCATGGCTGTGCACGACTCCTTTGGGGGTGCCGGTCGTGCCTGAGGTATACATTAATAGTGCGTCGTCGGTGGCAGTGAGGTCATGCAGCGTGACGATGCTTTTTCGAATATCATCAATGGCTTGGATTTCGTTTGGCGCGGATTTTTCAAATATGTCGCGTTGCGTGGGGTGGACGAATGCATAGCGCGCACCGGAGTGTTTCAGTGCGAAGCCTATTGCGTCTGGACCTGCGGCAAGGTTGATCATCGTCGCACGGAAGCCACCATAGAGTGCGCCATATAGGGACTCGACGCCTGATTGGCCGTTTGGATGCAGGATCGCGATGCTTTCGCACTTTTGGACGCCGATCTGTGTCAGATGTTGTGCGATGTGGCGGGCGCGGCTGCGTAGATCGCTCCAGTCGAGCGTTGTGCCCTTTTCGGGGAAGACAATCGCAGTGCCGCCAATGTCTGCGCGGTGATCTAGCCAGTCTCGTACAGTGCCGGACGGGGGGTGATTTTGGTCAAACTTCATTGGCCAGCGATCTGCCAATAGTCATCGAATATTTCGGGCAATTCTGGCTCGCGCGTGGGAATTTCGCGGATGATTTTGGTCGTTTGGAGAAAATGCCGCCAGTGCAGATTGTCGTCAATGGCGTTGCCCCCCCATGTGCCGCAGCCCATGGAGAGGGAAAACGGCATGCCGTTGTTAAACGCGCCACCAGTTGCAAAACAATGGGCTTGATTAACGATGATGCGGCTGGTCGGGATGGCTGTGGCCAGCGTTTGGGCACGCGCGGCATTTGTGCTGTGCAGCCCGATGGAATGGCCCGCGCCTTGGTAGGTTTGGATGGCGTGGGTGATGCGCACGGCATCGTCGAAATCCTTGGCGCGGTAGAGCGCGACAACACGGCTGAGCTTTTCGCCTGACAGTGGGTGGTCGGGGCCAATGCCCGTCGTTTCAACACCGATGTATTCGGTGCCCTCTGGAACCTGTCCGTCTAGCCCAAGGGCGGTGATCATCGCGCGGGCATCTTGCGCGATAACGGATCGGTTTAGGTGCCCATCGGGCCAGAGTTTGGCGATGATCCCGGCCTCGTCAGGAATTATCGCGCCGCCTGTCCGAGCCATTTCAGCGCTGAATTTGCCCCAAATACTGTCAAGGATCACCACCGAATTTTCGGATGAACAGGACGTTGCGTTGTCGAAGGTTTTTGAGGCACAGATCTTATCGGCTGCCGCTGACAGGTCGGCCGTTTCGTCGACGATCACAGTGACATTGCCCGCCCCGACGGCGACTGCGGGGGTGCCGCAAGTTTGGGCGCGGTGTACGTTGTTCTGGCTGCCTGTGGCGATGACTTTGTCGCAGCCTTCCATCAGCGCTTGGGTTTTTTCTTTGGATCCCGGTGCGGGGATCATCAGGACTAAGTCGGGATCCTCGTCGATTTTGGCAAACTCGGCATGGATGAACGTCAGCAACCGCTCACACGTGGTGACACCTTTAGGTGACGGGGCCAGCACGATAGAATTGCCACATTTCAGGGCGTTGATGATGTTGTTTGCAGGTGTCGCACCGGGGTTGGTTGAGGGAACAATAGCGCCGATCACCCCCATGGCGCGGGCGATTTCGGTGATTCCAGTGTTGGCATCGTCGCCGATCTTGCCAAAAGTTGGTATCGCAGCGATGTCGCGCATCAGGCCCAGGGTCTTGCGGTGGTTCTTGGTGATTTTGTCCGCAACATTGCCCAATCCCGTGGTTGTTACCGCGAGTTCAGCCAGTTCGCGGTTGCGCGCAGGCTCCATGATGGCCCAGGCGACAGCTTGCGTGGCGCGGTCATAGCGGGCTTGGCTGCCATTGGTCTCAAAGCGCTGTTGCGCGGCACGGGACCTTGCGATCAAGGCAGTGACCTCGGAAACAGGATCGGCAGCAGTCATGGGGATGTCCTTTGATACGGTGCGGGTGGGCATGATACACGCCCACCCGAAGTTGGTTTACAGACCGGCCAGAAGCTCTTTCAGCGTGGTTTCGCGGGCGGCCCACATGTCCAGAACTTCGTCGCGGGTCATGACATGCATGGGCGATCCGCCAGCTTTCATTTTGCCCTTAACACGGGAGTTTTCGAACATGGCGGGCACGGTGGCGGCCAGCTTGTCGATCACGCCTTGGGGCGTGCCTTTGGGCACCATCACACCGCGGAAGTTGACCGAAGCGTTGTCGATGTCAAAGCCTTGCTCTTGCAGAGTTGGCACGTCTGGCATGAAATCGTTGCGTTCCAGATCGAACACGCCCAAAATTTTGACATTGCCCGCTTCGCGTGCACGGAACGCGTCAGACAGGTTGTTTACACCGCCCAATACCTCGCCCGCGATCACGGATTTCATCGCGCCTGCGCCGCCTGCATTGCTGGGGATATAAGCCAGCTTCACACCAGCAGCTTTTTCCAATTGCAACGCGGCGATATGGTGACCCACGAACAGACCCGCGCCGGAAAAGGTCAAGCGCCCTGGGTTTTCCTTGGCATAGCTCACAACGTCCGCCATGGAATTGAAGTCACTGTCCGCTGCGACCACAAAGACCGCAGGATCCGCACCCCAATTGGCGATGGGTTCGAAATCGGAGGCGGAATAAGACACGCCGCCCTCAATGGACTGGGCGATGAAATGGGGCACGTTATAGGCACCCATTGTATAGCCATCTGCCTCGGCCTGAGACGCGAACCAGTTCCAGCCCACACGACCCCCGGCACCAGGTTTGTTGATGATCGCGATGGGCATGCCCAAAGCATCTTCATTCCCGGCTGTCATGGTCACGATGCGCGCCTGGAAATCAGTCGCACCGCCCGCACCGTAGCTGACCATCAGCATCACAGGGCGTTCGGGGTAGTTGGCATGACCATCCGCACTTGCGGTTCCGGCCACAGACATCAGCGCCATTGAGGCGGCTGCGATTAAAGTTTTCATGGATTTTCCTCCCATTGGGTTTGATCTGCCGCTGTTGCGGTTCAGAAAAAGATCTCTTGCGGTGTGAAGACATTCAAAAGCATCGCGAAAAGACCGTACATAACTGCCAGGAACCCGGCAGTAATTAGCGCGCGTTTGACCCAGGATCGCAGTTCCGAATGCGGGGCAGGGTCATAGAGGCACAATAAAACGAAGAACGTGAGGGTCGAGGCGGTATAGAACCCCAGCGCTTTGGCGGCCCAAAACACAAAGATCAACGCCACAATAAGCCCAGGGGCAATGTTCATCATCGCTTGACGGCTTAAGCCTGCCCCAACCTTTGTGCGTCCCATCAGCGCTTTGACGAAGGTGCCAATCGCCAGGATGACGAACACTGTCGAAATCATCCGAGGGAACAAAAACGCGGCTGCGGGTTGCGCTGTGTAGCTGACATAGGTCACCCAAATACCGACAGCTGCCACAAGACCCGAGGCGGCGATGTGTTGGTTGCGTGGCAGATCGCTCATGACAGCATCTCTTCTTTGCTGAGGTATCTGCGGGTGCGCAGTTCCATCCAAGCTGAATACCCGACGGACAGGATCACAAAGGCAATCAACGCCATGTTGAGCGGGCCGGTAAAGAAGTACTGGCTGACGCTAGAGGTGGCTGTCGCGATCATGGAGCCTTGGATAAAGTTGGCTTCGGCGATGGGACCTAAGATAAGGCCAAGAACCAAGGGGGCTGCGGAAAAGCCGAAGCGTTCCAGGAAATACATGCCCGTGCCAAGCGCTGCCATCACATAGACATCGCCCATGGAATTCTGCACGGAATAGCTGCCAAACACGGCCAAGCCCAGCACAACAGCGGCCATCACCGCATTCGGCACTTGCGCCACTTTCGCGGCCAAACCCGCAACATAGAGCCCGAAGATGCACATCAAGATCTGGCCAATCAGCATCGAGTTGATGAAGGTCCACGCCACGTCTGGGTGATTGTCAAACAGATCACTGCCGGGGAAAATCCCATGGATCAACAAACCGCCCAGCAGCACGGCCGCGGTCGGCGAGCCGGGGATCGACAGGGTCAGCAGCGGCACCAAGGACGGGCCAACCATTGCGTTATTTGCACTTTCAGCAGCGATGACACCTTCGCTGTGGCCAGTGCCAAATTTCTTATGCTCGGGGCTCAGTTTCTTGGCCTGATCATAGGCGACAAGCCCGGCGATTTGACCACCCACACCGGGGATCAGCCCAATAAACGACCCGATCAAGGTACCAATGCCCAAAGCACGTTTGCGTTTGACCACTTCTTTGATAGCGCCAGAAATAGGTTGTTTTTCAACGGCCAAGACAGTGGCGTCGGTTTTGTGACGCCCTTTGGCGAACATCGTGATGACTTGGGGGATGGCGAACAGACCGATCAGCGCGGGGATCACATTGATGCCGCCCGCAAGACTGTCGTGGAAAATGAAACGCTGCGCGCCCATGATGTCGTCAAACCCGATCGTCGCCAGCCAAAGGCCGATGCACCCCGACAGCAATCCTTTGACGACCGAACTGGAATCAAGCGAGCCGATCACTGTCACGCCCAGGATCGCGAGCCAAAATAGA
The DNA here is from genome assembly GCA_045106335.1 of Paracoccaceae bacterium. Lineage (GTDB taxonomy): Bacteria > Pseudomonadota > Alphaproteobacteria > Rhodobacterales > Rhodobacteraceae > Aliishimia. The sequence continues at coordinate 34,116 of JBGCEM010000065.1, forward strand.
TGTGATGGCCCAAACGCCAGTGCCCATTGCGCCAAAACCGGGGTCAGGAAGATTAGCAGAAAAACGCCGAACACACCGCCGACCGCTGACGCGAGGAAGGACAGCTGCAATGCGCGCGCGCCCTGGCCCTTTTGGGCCATCGTGTGCCCATCAAGGGTTGTGGCGATATTGGCCGGGGCCCCGGGGATTTTCAGCAAAATTGCACTGACTGCGCCACCTGCCACAGTCGAAGTATACGCCGCCCCCAAGAGGATCAGACCCTGGGCCGCTTCAAGGCGAAAGGTAAACGGGATCAGCAAAGCCACGGCCATCGTCGGTGAAAGTCCCGGGGTCGCGCCCAGGATCAAGCCACCAATCGTGCCAATCAACAGCAAGCCGAAATTCACAGGCGTGAAGACATCGCCCATATAGAATAAAAATTCCAACGCCGAAGTCTCCCTTTCTTCTGCGTGGTTGGACTTTGAAGGTACGCAATGAAAATAGTTTTGCAAATGTTTTCATAAACTTTTGGAATTCCTGTGCTAAGGCTCTGCCATGTCTGATAAAAAAGCCGATATCATTGCTGTGGCGCGGGCCGCCAAAGTGTCGCCATCCACTGTGTCGCGCAGTTTTAATCATCCTGATTTGGTTAAGCCAGCCACCCGCAAAAAGATCGACATGGCCGTTAAACGGTTGGGCTATATCCGAAATCGTGCGGCGCAAACGATCCATGGGATTCGCAGTGGCACGATTGGTTTAATCGTTCCAACGATTGATCATGCGATTTTTGCCGAGCTCATCCAAAGCTTTTCGGATGCGGTCGACGCGCACGGGTTTACCATTTTGTTAGCGTCGCATGGGTATGATCTGGACCGCGAATATGCGTTGGCGCGAAAAATGTTGGAACACCGCGTGGATGGTTTGGCGCTGGTGGGGCTTGAACATGCCTCTGAGACGTTTCGCTTGGTCGAGCAGCAGAACGTGGCGTCGATTTTGCTGTGGAACCATGCGCAAGCTGCGGCTTTGCCTTGCGTGGGGGCGGATAATCACGAGGCGGGGCGATTGATTGCAGGGCACATTGCCACGTTGGGACATACCGAAGTGGCCTGCATGTTTCCGCCGTTGACTGGGAATGATCGTGCTGCGCACCGCTTTGAGGGCGCAGTGCAAGAGCTATCACGCCATGGAATTTTGATCCCTCCGCATTGGAATTTGGAAACGCCCTATAGTATTGCCGCCGCAAAAGCCGCCGCGTTGCAGATGTTGGATCAGATGCCCCGCCCGGACGTTGTTTTGTGCGGAAATGACGTGTTGGCTTGGGGTGTTTTGCAGGCGGCTGCGCGACTTGGTTTGAAGGTGCCAAGCCAATTGGCTGTGACGGGTATTGGGGATTTCAAGGGTTCAAAAGAGTTCGAACCGCCCCTGACGACGGTCAAAATCCCGGCCCATCAAATTGGATCCACCGCTGGCGATGCGATTGCAGCGGCGATTGTGCAGGGAAATGGCTTGGCAGGTGCACATCACATTCCGCTAAAGCTGATGGCGCGCGCAACGACCTGAGCGACCTCTGCCTTGACATCTCGTGGGCGGTGACAAAGGGTGCAGCGGACTTAACCTGCGGGGCGCGCAGTGATATTTTCAACCAACTTGGGTTTTACGTGGTCGGACCTGGCCCTGCCAGACGCTATTCGCGCAGCGAAAGCGGAGGGTTTGGATGCTGTGGAATGTCACTGGCCTTATGACATTGCTGCGCAAGATGTGAGGCCGCCTTAGTCGAAACTGGCTTGCTAATCTTGGGCCTGAAATCACGGCCCGGCGATGCGGTGGCGGGGGTCCCGGACCTAGGCCGAGCCGAGATGGGGACGCTGGACTATGCCGCGATCATTGCCGAGATCGCAGCGCGCGGTTGCGACATGCCACTGTGCATCGAATACAAGCCCGGCGGCGATACGGACGCGACGCTTGGGTGTATGCCGGTCTACGCCGAATAGGTTGGGTGGAACATGCCTTTGGGCGAGAGGGTGAAAATCTCGCATCCGCCGCCTTGGATGCCGATAGAATGCTCATACTGGGCCGATAGGGACTTATCGCGGGTCACGGCGGTCCAGTCATCTGCCAAAGTTTTGGTTTCAGGGCGGCCTAGGTTCACCATTGGCTCAATCGTGAAAAACATGCCCTCTTCCAGCACAGGGCCCGTGCCCGGACGCCCATAATGCAGCACGTTGGGGGGCGCGTGAAACACACGGCCCAACCCATGTCCGCAGAAATCCCGCACGACGCTCATGCGTTGCGCCTCGACATAGCTTTGGATCGCATAGCCAATATCGCCAAACGTATTGCCCGGCTTGGCGGCCTCAATCCCCAGCATCAGCGCATCATGGGTCACCTCGATCAGCCGCTCGGCCTTGCGTCCCAGCTTGCCAGCCACATACATCCGACTGGTATCGCCAAACCACCCATCGACGATCACCGTCACGTCGATATTCAAAATATCGCCATCTTTCAGCTTTTTATCACCAGGAATGCCGTGGCAGACTACATGGTTCACACTGATGCACGATGCGTGCTTGTAGCCTTTGTAGCCAATCGTGGCTGACGTCGCACCGGCCTCTGTCACCTTGTCTTCGATCATCTTGTCCAAGACACCCGTGGTTTGACCGACAAACACATGGTCTGCGATCTCATCCAGGATTTGCGCCGCCAAAGCGCCTGCAACATGCATGCCTGCAAAGTCGGACTTATCATATAAAGTGATGCCGTCTTTGGTCACACGGCCCCGGTCGGACAGGTTCAAGGTCGGATACTCCTGCGAAATGGCGTGCGCTATATGTATGACTTACGCGCGAAACTGTAAACCAGGGCCAATTGTGATTGCATCAACCGTGATCTGCGTGCTGATTGCTAAGATTTCAAGCCCAGCTGTTCGCGCATCTTGGAAGGCAGCGGCGTAGGCGGGATCAATGTCGCCCGCCAATGTCACTGTGTCGCAATCGGTGCGCTGAACCAGATAGAGCATCACGGCGCGGTGCCCTTGCCGGGCCATCTCAGCCAGTTCATTCAGATGCTTGGTGCCGCGTGCGGTCACACTGTCGGGAAATTCGGCAAGGCCTGATTGGCGCGACAGGGTGACGGATTTGACCTCAATATAGGCATCCGGCAGTCCACCTTGGGTGAGCAGAAAATCAATGCGCGAGTTTTCCCCGTATTTTACCTCGGGTCGGACGGTCTTGTAGGCGGACAGAGCTGCGACCTCACCGGCTTGCAGGGCCGTGCGCAGGGCGCGATTAGGCACAGACGTATCCACGCCGGTGAAATGTCCGTTTTCGTGATCCACCAAGCGCCAGCCATATTTCAGCTTTTTCTTGGGATCATCATTGGGCTCCAGCCAGATCTTGGTGCCCGGTTCCGCCAGCCCCATCATTGAGCCCGGGTTGGCGCAATGGGCCGTGATCACGCGACCATCAGCTAAAGTGCAATCTGCCAAAAAGCGTTTATACCGTTTGATCAGGCGGGCGGGGACAAGTTCGGTTTGAAAGCGCATGGACCGGGGCCTATACCGTTCCCAAACGTCAAACAAGGAGCCGTGCAGATGCCAAACCCAACAGCCGCCATGCTTGTGATCGGGGACGAGATCCTGTCCGGACGCACGCGCGATGCGAATATGCACCATTTGGCGGGGGAGCTCACGGATGCCGGGATTGATCTGGCCGAAGTGCGGATTGTTAGCGATGACGCGCCGGCCATTGTGGCCGCAGTGCAAGCTTTGGCACAGGCTTATGATACGGTCTTCACCAGCGGCGGCATCGGTCCGACCCATGATGATATTACCGCCGATTGTATCGCGCAGGCCTTTGGCGATACGATTGATGTGCGCGATGATGCGCGTGCGCTGCTGCAGGCCCACTATGACAAGATGGGCACCGATCTGAACGAAGCCCGGCTGCGCATGGCGCGTATTCCGTCCAAAGCCAGTTTGATCGACAACCCGGTATCCGTCGCGCCTGGGTTTACCTTGAACAATGTGCATGTGATGGCTGGGGTGCCATCGGTGTTCAAAGCGATGGTTGCTTCGGTGTTGCCAACTTTGACGGGGGGCGCGCCCTTGATCAGCGCATCGCGGCGTATTTTTCGGGGTGAAGGCGATATTGCCGGGCCTTTGGGTGTGATTGCAACAGCCTACCCGACTCTGTCCATCGGGTCCTATCCGTTCCAAAAGGACGGTGCATTTGGGGCGCAGATCGTTATTCGAGGGCAGGACCAGGTCCAGGTTGACGCCGCAATGGCTGATTTGAACGCCGCGTTCCCGGAATGAAGATCGACGCCTTGCAGCTGTATGACGTGATCGAAGGCACTTGGCCCCCTGCGCGCGTCTGGGTGCAAGACGGCTGGACCTTGCGCGACGGGGCGGGTGGGGGCAAGCGCGTGTCTGCTGCGACAGTGGCTGTGATGGGCGATGTTCCGGCAGGGGATGCGCCCCCTTTGGTGATGGTACGTGAAGGGGAGCATGCCTTGGATGCGATGTTGGCGCAGCAGGGTTACGCGCAAGTTGATCCCGTCAATTTATACACCTGTCCCGTGGAACAGCTGACGGATGTCCCGATCCCCAAAGTCACAGCTTTTGCGATTTGGGAACCTTTGGCAATTATGGCTGAGATCTGGGCCGCAGGTGGCATTGGCCCGGATCGGATCGCAGTGATGGAACGTGCGATGCTGAAGACAGGGATCCTAAGCCGGTGGAACGAAAAACCCGCCGGGACTGCCTTTGCGGCAATTCATAATGGGGTTTCAATGGTCCATGCGGTGGAAGTCCTGCCCCATCAGCGTCGCCAAGGGGTCGCGGCTTGGATGATGCGCAAAGCCGCGTTTTGGGCCGCGGAACACGGGGCCGCGCAGATGACCGTGTTGTGTACACAAGAAAACGCGGGCGCAAATGCGCTTTATGCGTCCCTTGGAATGCAACGATTGGGCGGCTACCATTACCGCCAAAAGGATGTTTAACATGAATGATACACCTACCGCATTGGATCTGCCCAGGGCTGATCCGCTACCTGCAGAGACGCAGAAATACTTCGATATTTGCACGGAAAAGCTCGGGATGATCCCGAATGTGCTGCAAGCCTATGCTTTTGACGTGCAAAAATTAAACACGTTCACAGCGATGTATAATGACCTGATGTTGGGCGATAGCGCCCTCAGCAAACTGGAACGCGAGATGATCGCAGTGGTCGTGTCCTCAATCAACAAATGCTTCTATTGTCTTGTGGCCCATGGTGCGGCAGTGCGGCAATTGTCGGGGGATCCAAAGCTGGGCGAAATGATGGTGATGAATTACAAAGTCGCCCCCTTGGATCCACGCCAACGCGCAATGCTGGATTTCGCAGCCAAGCTGACCCAGGCCAGCGCAGACATTGAGGAAGACGACCGCCAGGCCTTGCGCGATCACGGGTTCTCAGATCGTGATATCTGGGACATCGCCAGCGTTGTGGGATTTTTCAACATGACCAACCGCGTGGCGTCAGCAAGCGATATGCGTCCCAATAAGGAGTATCACGCATCGTTTCGATGAAGTTTGCTTTGTGCGGGTTGTTAGGGTGGGTTTTGGCGACCCCCGCCATGGCATTTGATCTGCCCCGAAACGCCCGCATGACCGCCGAGCGCGTGTCAGACCAGGACAGATATGCGCTGCCGATTGCGCCATTTGACGGTGAAACGTTGCCTGTTGCGCTTGTTGACGGTGCGGTGAAGCGGCAGGCTTGGCAGATCGTCGGGCAAGATCTGACTCCTTTGCAGATCGTCCAGCCCGTGCGCGCGGATTTGGAGCGCGCGGGCTATCGTATTGTCCTGGATTGCCAGGCAGAGCGGTGCGGGGGGTTTGATTTTAGGTTCCAAACCGAAGTTCTACCGGCCCCTAACATGTATGTTAGCCTGCGCAACTACGTGTTTCAGAGCTATATTAAGGGCTCAGTGGATGCCCCAGACGCCGCGGTCAGTGTTCTGGTCAGCACGACCAGGGACGCTGTGTATTTGCAACTTATAGAAGCGCAAACCTCGGCAGATTTCGACACGCAGACGCCGACATCAGCCCAAGTCAGCGGATCAGTGGCACGTCCCGTTGCGCGGCCTGGGTCAACTGAGCCGATAGGGCTTGCTGTGTCAAATGGGCCCACGCCGATCACGGGATCTGGCTTTCTAGACACCGGCGCGATGGTCTTGGCGGGGCTGGATTTCGAAACGGGGGCCACGCGCCTTGGGGCCGGACCTTTTGCTGCTCTTGCAGAGTTGGCTCAGTTTTTGGACGACAACCCGAATATTAGCATCGCCTTGGTGGGGCACACTGACAGTGTTGGATCTTTGGATGGCAATATCCGGATCAGCCGCGCGCGGGCGGAAGCAGTGCGCGCGCGTCTGATCGAAGAACATGGCGTTCCTGGTGCGCGTGTCGAAGCGCAAGGAGCGGGATATCTGTCGCCCATCGCGTCCAACTTAACCGAACCCGGACGCGCCGCAAATCGCCGTGTCGAGGCCGTAATTTTAAGCCCGCGCTAAGCGCATCACCATTCGTTGGGGCCCTTATCAGCAAAGGCATGCACCAGGAAATCAATGAATGCGCGCACTTTTGGCTGCGTAAATCGACCAGGCGGATAGACCGCATAGATGCCTTGCGTTTCCACAGGCAGGTCGGGGATGGCGTCTTCAATCAAGCCTTGCTCCATCGCGTCTGCATAGAGAAAGCTGGGCAGATAGGCGATCCCAAGTCCAGAAATCGCGGCGTTCAGAAGCGATTGGCCGTCATTCACACTTAACCAGCCAGCGGTACGCACATGACGTTTTTCGCCAGACGGGGCAGAGATTTTCCAGACATTCCCCGAGGATTGGTTGGAATAATGAAGCAGCTTATGTTCGTTCAGATCGTCAATCCGCGTGGGGCGTCCGTATTTTTCGAAATAGGCAGGTGCTGCGATCATCCGTTTAGTGGTTTCTGTTAATTTGCGGGCGCGCAGGCTGCTATCCTCCAGCTCGCCAATGCGCACAGCCATGTCGAAACCTTCGGAAATCAGCTCAACATATCTATTGTTTAGCACCATATTCACAGTGATGTCGGGAAAGTCTTCCAAGAAATTCGACAGCAAAGGCGACAGGTGGTTAACGCCAAAATCCGTTGCAACAGAGATCCGCAGCAACCCAGAGGGCGCAGATTGCATCGATGTGACCAATGCGTCGGCTTCGCCTGCGTCATTCAGCACACGGCGCGCACGGTCGTAATAGGCCAGTCCGATTTCCGTCGGCGACACCCGTCGTGTGGTGCGATTGAGCAACCGCGCGCCCAACCGGGCTTCCAAGGACGACACATGCTTGGACACAGCTGACTTTGAAATGCCCATCTTTTTGGCCGCATCTGTAAACCCGCCCTGATCCACAACTGTGGCGAAGGCTTCCATTTCGGTCAGGCGGTCCATAGCCGTCCTTTCGTTACTGCTCTGAAAACTAACTGGCTCTGGTATCGGGTCCAATCTGGGCAAGATCAGGGCGTATCTGCGATAATATCTAGGTCTTTGAGATATTGATGCGAAATGGGAAACGACTTGCAAAGTGACAGGCATCACAGAAGGGGTGCTATTGTGTAAATGTTGCGGGTTCCTAAAGTCGCTTAACTATCGAGAAAATAGGGAATTTAAAGGATTCGCAGGTTTTGTGCACGGAAGGAAACACACTGTTCCAAACCGCGTTTCCTAGGGACGCAATCTTAACACATTTCATATGCAGCGTGATCTAAAGAGTCGCCGCCAGCCGCGTGCCTTGGTCAATCGCGCGCTTTGCGTCCAATTCTGCGGCGACATCTGCCCCGCCGATAATGTGACAAATGCGGCCTGCTGCGCTCAGAGCGTCCGCCAAATCGCGCAAAGGTTCCTGACCGGCGCAGAGCACGATTGTGTCTGCCTCGATGATTGTTGGGTTTTCCCGGGCCTCGCCAAAGGACACGTGCAAACCCTGATCATCAATACCTTCATAATTCACCCCGCCGACAAAAGTGACGTCTTTCATCTTTAGCGACGCCCGGTGGATCCATCCAGTGGTCTTGCCCAACCGTTTGCCATGCTTTTCTGCTTTGCGCTGCAGCAATGTCACGGCGCGGGCGGGTTTGTGCGGTTGTGGACCGTCAGGGGCCAATCCGGCGCGGTGCTCACTTGGATCTGCCACGCCCCATTCCTTCATCCAATCGGGCAGATTTTCCGAAGGGCTTGTGCCCTCATGCAACAAATATTCCGACACATCGAACCCAATACCCCCGGCACCGATCACCGCCACCTTGTCGCCAGCCGTATGTGCACCTGTGAGGATATCGATATAGCTAACCACATTGGCGCGATCCTGCCCTGGGATACCTGTGTCGCGGGGGGTGACACCGGTGGCAATGATGATCTCGTCAAAGTCATTCAGTGTCGCGACGTCGGCCACGGTGTTCAGGCGCACATCAATACCATGCACATCCATCATGGTGCGGTACCAATCGACAAAACCCCAGAACTCTTCCTTACCAGGGATCTGTTTTGCCAGGTTCAACTGGCCGCCAATCTCGGAAGACTTGTCAAAGACGGTGACTGTGTGACCGCGTTCGGCACAGGTGATGGCAGTGGACAGCCCCGCAGGACCTGCGCCGACAATGGCGATGGATTTTTGTGTGTTTGCCTTCGTAATTGTCAGTTCTTCTTCATGGCAGGCCCGGGGATTGACCAGACAGGATGTCAGCTTGCCGCCAAATGTATGATCCAAACAGGCCTGATTGCACGCAATACAAGGGGCAATTTCACCAGAGCGTCCCTGCATCGCCTTTTGGACAAAGTGACTGTCAGCCAACATCGGACGCGCCATCGACACCATATCCGCGCAGCCCTCGGCCAGCACTTGCTCGCCCACTTCGGGCGTGTTGATCCGATTTGAGGTGATCACGGGGATGCTCACATGACCCATCAGCTTTTGGGTTACCCAGGCAAAGGCACGGCGCGGCACAGATGTAGCGATGGTGGGAATGCGCGCCTCGTGCCAGCCGATCCCGGTGTTTATAATGGTGGCCCCTGCGGCCTCAACGGCCTGTGCCAATTGAATAACTTCGTCTGTGGTCGAGCCGTTTGGTACCAAGTCGATCATTGATAGACGGTAAATGATGATGAAATCCGTGCCCACAGCTTCGCGGGTGCGACGCACGACCTCAATTGGCAGGCGCATGCGGTTTTCATAAGACCCGCCCCACCGATCCGTGCGCTTATTCGTATGGGTGACGATGAATTGGTTCAGGAAATACCCCTCAGAGCCCATGATTTCCACACCATCATAGCCTGCTTGTTGCGCAAGCTTGGCCGCATTCACGATATCCGCGATCTGCTTTTCGATACCTTCTTCATCCAATTCCTGTGGGGGGAATGGCGAAATCGGGGACTTCACCGGCGATGGACCCACACATTTCGGGTTATAGGCATACCGCCCCGCATGCAGGATTTGCATCGCGATTTTGCCACCCGCTTCGTGGACGCGTTTGGTGACAATCGCATGATCTTCCACATCCTGATCTGTCGTCATCATCGAGGCACCGGCCATCACCGCGCCCTCAAAATTCGGACCAATCCCGCCGGTCACCATCAAACCCACATCACCGCGTGCACGCTCGGCGTAAAATTCCGCAACACGGTCCCAGTTTTTGGTCTCTTCCAGCCCGGTATGCATCGACCCCATCAATACGCGGTTCTTCAATGTGGTGAAGCCCAAATCCAAAGGCGCCAAAAGGTGAGGGTATTGTGTCATTGCGGTTTCTCCGATCACTTGGGTATTAGATGGCCCAAGAGCGATGACAATGTCACGCAAGACGCCGCGTAACCAGATAGGACTTCCCATGACCCCTGAACAGATTTCCCAACTGCCCTATCGCGCCTGCGTGGGGATCATGATTTTGAATGCCGCCGGAGACGTATTTGTCGGTCAGCGCAAGGACAACAAGGTCCAAGCCTGGCAGATGCCGCAGGGTGGTGTGGAGAAAGGCGAAGATCCGCAAACCGCTGCATTGCGTGAGTTGGAAGAAGAGACCGGAATCACCGCTAATTTGGTCGACGTGATCGCCGCAACTGAAAATTGGATTCCGTACGATCTGCCCCACGAACTGGTCCCAAAGCTGTGGAAAGGCAAGTACCGCGGCCAAGAACAAATGTGGTTTTTGATGCGATTTCAGGGGGATGATGCCCAGGTCAATATCGAGACAGAGCATCCCGAGTTCTCAGAATGGCGTTGGTTGCCAGTCGCTGAATTGGTAGAAAATATAGTGCCGTTTAAACGGGATGTTTACGTGGCGGTGCTATCCGCGTTTCAGGATAAATTGGGTCGTGCATGAAACTTGCCTTTGCTGTTTTTTTGATCATTCTCCCCATGCAGGCGGTTGCCTTGTCCTGCGTGTCCTGGACGGTGAAAGACGCCTTCGCGCGGGCTAGTACCAGCCCCGAGACCTACTTAATTGTGCTCGGCACTCTGGCATTTGAACAAGATGCTGTGCCGCAAACTGACTGGGACAACCAGCACGAAACTCCTGCAAGCACGCAGATCCCGGCGCGGTTTGTGGGCAAATATATGGGCGCGGAAGGGTTTCAGGACAGCTTTGCGGTGGATCTCAGCTTGATTGTGAACTGTGCCGGTCCTTGGTGCCCATCGCCAAAATCAGGGCTGCAACAGCTTGCCTTCATGCGTCAAAGTGCCAGCGGATACCAGGTCATCACCAGCGCATGCAGCTCGATGATATTTGCGCAACCGTCGCAGGACATGATGGACCAAATAAATCGCTGTTTTGAAAATAAGACTTGCTGAGGGTGCACAACTTAGGACGTTGTGATTAGGGTTTGCCGTCCCAAAGACCACGACCTGCCCCTGAAAGTCAGACAAGTGCTTTTCAAGTTGATCGCATTTGGGTATGGCGCGGGTCATGAGTAAAGATAAGATTGATACGCGATCCATCGGATTGGATGTGGGTTTGGAATTCGTGCGCTGGCTGACTGGCGCAGAAAACCTGCATTATGGTCTTTGGGATGGGTTAGATGTCACCGCAGCCAATTTGCACGCGGCGCAAGAGGCCTATACCGAAAAACTGTTCAAATTGCTGCCGACCGGGCCGTTGCGTATCCTTGATATTGGCGGCGGGGCTGGGGAAACGGCGCGCAAACTGTTGGATTTAGGGCACGAGGTCACGATCGTTGTGCCGTCGCCCCTTTTGGCCGAGCGTTGCCGCGTTAATGCCCCCAATGCTGACGTGCATGAATGTATGTTCGAAGACTACCAGGGGCCGGGCGATTTTGACCTGTGCTTGTTTTCAGAAAGCTACCAATATATCCCGCTAGATCAAGGCGTTCCGCGCTGTTTGAATTTGATGAAACCCAGCGGCCAAATCATCATTTCTGACTGTTTCCGCACTGCGGCGGCCCGCGTGGATGGCGCGCGCACAGTCGTCGGCGGCGGTCATATTATCGGTCAATTCCGCAGCGTGCTTGCCGAGTGGCCCGTGCAAGTCGTAAGCGAGGAAGATATCACCCAAAGTGCTGCCCCGTCCGTCGAAATCGAACAGGGCTTGTTCAATGTGATTGGGTCCGCGATCACGCGCGTTGATGCGGAGCTGAGCGCAAAAAAGCCCCGTGTGCGATGGGCTTTGGACAAATTGATCAAACTAATGATGAATGAACGCAAAAGATCCCGATTGGATCAACGTTTGAACGAACAAACGCGTAACCGAGATGTATTTGTTCAGAATAATGTGTATCTTATGATGGTTTTACACCGCATACCTTAACACAGTCCGCGCCGGTATTGGGCTTTTTAGTTCAGCATCGACGTCAAAAGCCGGTCTGGGTCCTGTTCAAAAGCAATGCCTGGATCGCAGTTCACATCGCCGGGAAAGAGGCCGTTATTGTCGGGCAGCAGCAACTGCATCATTTCTAGGACATTCTTCGGCCGATTTGGTCGCACAGCATTTGCCTTAAGGACCATGGCGGGTACAACATTTCGGAACCCGACAGTATAGCCTTCGACCAACCCGTTGACGGTCTGTTCACCACCGCCAAGATCGCATAATTTTGCGTCATGTGCCTCGATGCAGATTGCAAATAGCTGTGCGGCAATATCCGGTGCAACGCCCATGCACATAAGTTCGGGGACGTTACGGGACTGCTCAAGACCGATTGTATAGGCAAACCCTGGCAATGCAGAGGACGGATCATGCACAGACATCTGCGCGTATCCGTGCTCCGCAATCATAGTCGCGACCCAAGTCTCGATGTCCAGATCGTCTTCAATGTCAGACTTAATATTCATCTTAACGTCCCTTCGGCGATGCGCGCGTTAACACTTCGTTAAGATCTCTCAGGGCGGGCGTTTAGGCAAGTTTGTGCTTTGTCTATGGTAAATGCCTGCCAGGCCTTAAGGCGCACACGCTTCAGTGAGACTGCAATAAGCGTCGATCTGACTTGCCAGTTCTCAGATGTCCTAGTAACGTCTCAACTCATGGCTGAATGTTCTATGATCCATCTTTCTGAAAAACATATATTTTTTCTGGATATGGAGCAGACCTTGGGTTCAGATCGTGTAAATTTGGGAGAGGAAAGATGAATTTAATACGCGCGTTCGCTGCCAGCGCGGCTCTGCTTTTGGGCTCTGCTGCCGCTGCAAAAGACCTTAGTCTTTCGTATTTCATGGGTCCTAAGCATCCTATGAACGGTGCTGTATTTCTACCATTTGCTGATAAATTAGCCGAGGTTTCAGGCGGCGAAATGACCGTCACGCAGTTTGCAGGCGGCGCTTTGAATTCAGCCCCGCCCAAGCAATATTCGATGCTGTTAGACGGGGTCGCCGACATCGCATTCCACTTGCCGGGCTATACAGCTCAGCTGTTTCCGATTGCGACGTCCGTGACCACGCCAAACATGTGTGACACAGCCGTCGCCTGCACCGAGGCGATGTGGCGGGCTTATGACGTGATCGAAAAAGAATTCGACGCCAAGATCCTGGCGCTTTGGGCTAATAGCCCGCAAGTACTGTTTTCCAAAGACACGGCAATCCGCACATTGGCGGATCTTGAAGGCAAGATCGTGCGTGTCACATCGGCGCAAGACATCCCCTTCACCGAAGCGCTCGGGGCCTCGGCGGTGTCGCAGCCGGTCAGCGTGATAAACCAAAATTTGTCCAATGGGGTGGTCGATATCATCTCGATCGATCCATCTGCCGCCCTTTCTTTTAAACTGCATGAGCCTGCCAACTTCATCACGGTCGGTGTGCCCGGTGCCGGATCTGCGTTCATTTTGTTAATGAACAAAGACGTTTACGGCGCGATGTCGGATCAAGAAAAGGCTTGGGTTGATCAGGCTTCCGGAAAATGGCTCTCGATGAGCGGCGCCAAAACATATGATGCCATCGCACAAAAAGCGCTGGATGTATCAGCCCAAAACGGTGTCGAGATCATTAACCTTACCGCTGAAGAAGCGGCCATTTGGGATGCGAAGATTGAACCGGCCATGCAGGCTTGGTTGGCGTCCGAAGTGGGACAAGGTCTGACCGGGGCCGAAGTTACCAAGCTGATGCAAGGGAACTGACCCACGTGATGTCCTCGGGGCTCAAGCTGCTTGAGAAAGGGCTTG
>JBGCEM010000066.1:0-11175 GCA_045106335.1 Paracoccaceae bacterium
CATCATGACGCTTCTGACCCAAGGCATGGACGTATTCGAGCGCAACGAAAACATGACAAAACACGAAGCTTTCGGCGCAATCGGTACTCTCACAAGCGTCTTGGACATGATCAAACGCGCGAAAGACGCAAAACTGATAGACTGACCTCTGACGACCATCCAAACACAGTCAAGTCGTCAAACGATGGGTGATCAGCCCGCGCTTACTTTTAATCGCGTATGGCGTGTGCCCAAAGAACTTTGGGCACACTGTCTTTTTATAATAGGTGTCTTCAGTCGCATACCCACTGCATGGTGTGGAAGTTGAACTCAAAGCTTTGCATTGGCACCCAGGTGAACCCCTGCAGGCACTTGTGGAACGCTTGTTGGCTTTCTTGCGTCAGCAGAAAGACACCGACCTGATCTTCAACCAATTTGCGCTGCAAGGCTTGATATATCTCGTTCTGCCTGCCCACATCTGCCGTCGCCCGCGCCTCATCAATCATCGCGTCCACCTCATCGTCCAAAACCCATTCCATTGACGCCCATGTTCCTGCAGCACTGCTGTGATACTGCGGAAAGAAGAAGGTGTCAGGCGATGGGTAGGTTGCCCCGTAGAAGACCTGATTGATGGCTGGGGTCGATTCCTGATCCCCGGCCAATTCAGTCATCCGGTTCCATGGTTCCGGCCGTAGGATAGTGTTGAACCCGATGGTATCAAGCGTCGACTTCATCAAAAGGCCGATCTCTTCTTCAAAGGCCAGTCCGGCCACATACATGATCTCGATGTCAATCGGACCAGCACCGGCATAGGCGGACGCTTCGACAAACTCCTGCGCCTTGGCCAAATCGAATTCCGGATTGGGAATGTCGTTGGGATAGGCATCAGCAAAGATGGGCGGCATGGGTCCCGTCAGGGGCACGCCGGGCAAAATTATCTCGCGGATGGTGTCGTAGTCCGTGGCATAGGCAATCGCCCTTCTGATATTCACATCATCCGTTGGCGCGCGATTGTTGTTCAGTTTGAAATAGAAGTTCGTCGCAGTGCCGTAAGTGTCGATACGATAATCTTCGAGGTTGCCAATACTGTCATAGGTTTCTTGTGCCTGCGCATCCGATGACATGGATAGTTCACCCGAAGCGGCCAGCGCTTTGACTGTCGCCTCTTCGTTGGTGACGATAAAGCGGACCTCATCAATACCTGTATCGCTCCAGCCCAGATGGTAGCCATCATATGCCTTGATCGTCATGCCAGCACCACGTTCCCAGCTATCTAGCATGAACGCACCGGCCCCAATGGAGTTATTGGCGATGAAATCTTGTGCCCACGGGTCGCCGTCTCCTACATTTTCGGCCGCAAGGTCTGAATTTACGACAAACAGAATCGGCGTAGTGGTCAGAAACGGCGCATAGGTCTTTTCAAGTTGGAACTGCACCGTGCGAGCGTCCACTTCGGTCACCGAGCCTTCGCCCAGGACACCTTCGAACAAATACGCAGGTCCTTCGTTGATCGCCAATAGACGGTCAACAGACCACACCACGTCTCTTGCCTCAATCGGGCTACCGTCTTGGAATGTCGCCCCTTCTTTCAGTGTAAAGGTCCATATGAGGCCATCCTCAGAGGCCGACCAGCTTTCCGCCAAAAGAGGTTGGATCGCACCAGAGCCGTCCAACGTGGTCAGGGCCTCATACAAGTTCACGCCTGCCATATATTCGGTGTAGTCGTTGATCTTGGCAGGATCGATTGTGCCAAAGATTTGCACCGCATTCACAGTCACGACGCTGTCTGCAGACGCCATGCCTGCCCCCAGCAGCAAGGCCATCGCGGCGGTCGCGCCGTAGGCTTTTGTTCTGAATGTCTTCATAGAAAGTTCCTCCGTCAGTTGGATTTATTGTTAAGTTTTTCAATTGGTTGATAGGTGGCTTCGTAACCAAAATAGCCCGGCCCAACGAGTTCTAAACCGTGCTCAGAGCGCCATTTTGGATCGCAGGGTAGTCCAAAAACGATCACCCGATAGCCATAGGCCATCGTCTCTGTTGTGATCGGTTGGCCGGTTTCCAGATCAAGCAGGCAGATCAGGTCAGGGGTGATAGCGATCGGCGCGCCATCCTCCCCCTCTGCCAGCAGGAATTCGTTTTGAAAACTCAGGGTCATTGTTTGGCCGCGATAGCTTTCAAGCCCTTCGATGCGCGCCTTGCCGCGGGCAAACCCACCTTCGGTCCTGCGGTCCACATCAGTTACGCGCCCCTCAAACAGCCGCATGCCGTTAAGGTCTGCGGCCAGTTTGTCGGCGGGATTGCGGTTCGCGGCCTGTTCTGATCCGATGATCCGCCCGATGTTCGTGATCAGCGATAGCGACCCGCGCAGGATAGCCGTTTTGGCCTGTTTGCCCGTCATCGGATAAAGCGCGATCAAGCCCGCGCCGCCCATTTCAACTGTAATGACGCGGGCAAATTTTTCGGTCGACAGATTGTCGACGGTGTTCAAAACCAACGCATTGCCCTTTTCGTCGGCCATCGCCATTGGGCAGGCGTGCACATCGAACATTGTCATCGACACCATTTGCAATTCGGGAAAGGCGCGCCCCATGCCGTCCCCATCGACGATGGGCAGGCCCGCGCTGGCCGCGACTGCAATCGGTATGGTTGAATTCAAACCGCCCGCCTCGATGCAAAAGACTGCGTCGGCTTTGCGCCCCAGTACCGCCTCAAGCGAACGCAGAGCATTTATCGCCTCGTCCCCGCGCGGTAGTTTTTCCAGCATCACCGTGGGCGCCCCCATCATTGCCACAGGCACGATCAACGCATCATCAGCAAGGCTGTCTACGTCCAGAACGGTGACAGGGCCGTTGGCTTCGATCGCCTGTTCCGCCATTAGGCGCCCAATGTATGGATCGCCGCCACCACCGGTCCCTAAGAACGCGCCGCCAAGCGCCACGTCCGCCATATCTGCGCGGGTGATTTCTCTGATCTGTTCCATCAGGTGTCCTCCATCGGGGCGAATGTGATTTCGGGGTATCCAAAGGCGGCGGGCCCCACGACCTTTAGCGCCTCTGGGCTGCGCATGAGGTGATGTGCCGGAAGGCCCAGTACCGCAATCCGTTGGCCATAACGCAGCATTTCGGTGGTGATCGGCAAGCCGGTGTCGCTGTCCAGCACCACGATCAGATCGGGTGTGCAAACTTCGACCTGATCATTGCGGCGGAACACCAGAAATTCGTTTTGCAGATCAATTCGCCCTGTGTCGCCATGATGAGCACCAAAGCCTTCAAGCGCCATGTGACCCACGGCAAATCCGCCCTTTAGGTGCCGTTGAAGGTCAACGATCTTTGCGGTCATCAACAGTTTGCCGCGCTCTTGATCAATCACCGTCTGGACCGGATCGGCGTTGGTTTCATGTGCATGCAGCACCGCGCGACCAAGGTTTAGCGCCTGCGTAATCGTGTTGGGTACGGCAGCCCGTTTGACAAAATCCCCGCGCATAGGTTGCGTGGCCAATCCCGCCGCCGCACCCATCGCGACCACAACTGATCGCGCAATGCGTTCCAACCAGACGTCGTTGGGCGTGTCACGGATCACCACGATACTGCCCTTTTCGTCGGCCATCGCGGCAGGTGCCTCGCGGTGCCCATAAATCGACCAGGTGCACATTTGCATTTCAGGGAAAGCGCGACCCATGCCATCACCGTCCACGACAGGCAGTCCGGCTTGGGCGGCGGTCAGCATTGGTTCCATTGAATTTGCGCCGCCAATTTCGGCCGAAATCAGGGCATCCACTTTGACGCCCAACTCCTTTTCAACGGCGCGCATGGCGCGCAGGCATTCTTCGCCCTCTTCGATCTTTTCAACACCAACCACCGGCGCACCGATCCCGCCAAGCGACATGACAAGCGCATCATCGGGCAGTTCGGCCAATGGGATCACAGGAATGCGGCGACCCATCTTTAGCTGCTCGCGACAGCGCAATTTCCCAATGTATGGGTTGCCGCCACCGCCAGTGCCAAGGATTGCGGCGCCAATTTCGATGGCATCAAGATCGGCGTCAGTGACTTCGCGCAATTGATCAGCCATTCATGTCACCCACGACCTTTAGGCGGATGCGCGTCGCGTTGCCGGGCAGATAGGCGAGTGGTACGTCTTCTTGATCCAGCAACTCAATGCTTTCGGGTTTGGCCCCTGCTGCGATTGCCTTGTCGGTGGCTTCTTTGCGGGCTTCTTCCAACGCCTCTTCGCGGGTTTTTCCCTCAAGCGAGAATATCCGATCCACTTCGCCAGAAATCTGCCCAATCGCGGCACCAACAGCATTGGCGACCGAAAAATGTTCAGGTCGGATGACCGGCAGATCACCGACGTTATCTGGCACAAGGATCGACCCGCCGCCAACAGCCAAGACCGGGATCGCATCAGGCGAAACACGCATGCGTTCCACTGCGTTCGTTAGCATTTCATTGATGCGCGCGCGCACGGCTTGCAAGTGGTCGTCGCCAAGATCAGCGATGGCAGCTTTGTCGCCAAAATCCGCAAGCCCAAGGGCCACCGCAACATCAGAGGTGGTCAGTGTCTTGCCACCAAAAATCAGCGCGTCGGTCGTCAACTTATAGCCGACTGATTGCGGCCCGACCTTTAGATCGCCGCCTTCGCCGTCAATGATCGTACCGCCGCCTAACCCGATGGCAAAGACGTCAGGCATGCGGAAATTTGTGCGCACGCCGCCGACGTCCACCGTTGTGCTGGCCGGGCGCGGGAACCCTTTGACCAAAGCACCGACGTCTGTTGTTGTGCCGCCCACATCGACAACAATCGCGTCCGATTTGCCTGATAGAAATGCAGCACCCCGCATCGAATTGGTGGGGCCAGAGGCAAATGTAAGCACGGGATAAGATTGCACAAATTCCCGACTCATCAATGTACCGTCGTTCTGGGTGATATAGTAAGCGCAGGTCAGCCCGACCTTTTCCAGCGCACGGCCAAAGGCATCAACGGTGCGTTCTGACAACGCCCGCAATGAGGCATTCATGATCGCCGCGTTCTCGCGTTCAAGAATGCCCAACCGACCAATTTCACTTGATAAGGTAAAGTCCG
Organism: Paracoccaceae bacterium; assembly: GCA_045106335.1. GTDB lineage: Bacteria > Pseudomonadota > Alphaproteobacteria > Rhodobacterales > Rhodobacteraceae > Aliishimia. Next base: position 5,062 of record JBGCEM010000066.1, read on the forward strand.
CATCGGGCAGCGATTTTGCCAATTGCTCCATCGCATTGCGTTCCATTTCGTCGCTTACTGGCGAAAAGACAGAGGTGATCGCGACCGTATTGATACCCGCCTTGCCAATTTCGGCGGCGATGCCGTCAAGTTCGTCCATGTCCAGCGCGGAAATTTCGCGCCCATCAAATTCGTGCCCGCCTTTGGCCATCCAGTAGTGATTGCCAACCGCATCGCGAATATCTTCGGGCCAATCGACCATCGGTGGCAGGCATTGAGCGGCGGGGAGGCACAAACGCACCGCCGCTGTGCGCGCCAGATGTTTGCGTTCAACGACGGCGTTTGTGAAATGGGTCGTGCCGATCATCGCCGCTGTGACCTTGGCCTTGTCGGCACCGGCTTCGGACAATGCGCGTTCGACCGCGTCGACAACACCGCTCATCACATCCTCTGTCGTGGGGGATTTGACGCCTGACAGGATCTTGTCGCCCTGCATCACGACGGCATCCGTATTCGTGCCGCCCACATCAACGCCTATTCGATACATGGTCTATCCTTCCAATGCGGTTGAGGTGGCCAGCACCGCGTCCCGCTCTGATTTGTTCACTTTGGGTTTGCGCGCTTCTTCCTCGGCTGAAATCACTGGGATCGCCGACAAAAGGGCACGGGTATAGGCATGGGTGGGGGCGTCAAAAATGTCAGCAACATGGCCGGTTTCCACGACCTCACCACGCAGCATAACGGCGACGCGGTTGCAGAAGTTGCGCATCAGGCTCAGGTCATGGCTGATAAACACATATGTCAGATCGAATTCCCGCCGCAGCCGATGCAAAAGATCAATCACTGTCGATTGCACCAGCACATCCAAGGCTGACGTTGGCTCATCTAGCACCAGAACGCGCGGGTTCACCGACAAAGCGCGCGCAATCGCCACTCGCTGTTTTTGCCCGCCAGAAAGTTCGTGGGGATACATATTGGCATAACTTGCCGGCAGGTCGACCAATTCCAGCAATTCACGGATACGCGATTTGATCCGCGTTCGATCATGCCCAGTAAACTTCAGGGGCACGGCCAATTGATCGGCGATTGATCGGCGCGGGTTTAGCGATGATCCGGGGTTCTGATAGACGATCTGGATCAGCTTGCGGAATTCCTGCGTGCCAGCGAAATCACTAACTGGGCGATCCTCGATCGTGATCTGGCCCGCGTTGGGTTGGGTCAGCCCAAGGATCATCTTGGCCATCGTTGTCTTGCCTGACCCACTTTCACCCGCAATGCCAAAGATATCGCCTTGCTGGACGGTCAGGGATACATCGTTCACCGCCCGGAATTCCCCCGTCACCCGGTTCAACCAGCCACCACGGGTTTCGAAATCCTTTGTGACACGGTCGACCGCGATGATGGGCTTTGGCCCCTCATGGGTAACAGTTTGAACCTTGCTGCCATATAGGGGCGGGACAGCGGCCATCAACTTTCTGGTGTAGTCGTGCTTTGGTGCCTCGAAAATTTCGTCCCGTGTGCCGGTTTCGACGATACGCCCACGTTCCATCACATACACGCGGTCGGCCATTTCGCGCACAACACCCAAGTTGTGGGTGATCAACAGGAGCGACAGACCTTCTTCGATTACCAACGCATTCAGCAATGCCAGAATTTCATCTTGTGTCGTCACATCAAGGGCTGTGCCGGGTTCATCCGCGATCAACAATTTGGGTTTGTTCAGCAACGCCATGCCGATCAACACCCGCTGGCGCATCCCGCCTGACAGCATCATCGGATAGCTGTCCAACACCCGCGCGCCATCTTCAAGGCGCACCTTGCGCAGGGTTTCGACCAGATGGACGTGCCGGTCCGCTTTGCTGCGGGAGCGGCCCAATCGCGCGTCGGCGTAGCGCACGATGTCATCCATCTGCCGCCCGATCGTCAGTACCGGATTGAAGCTAAGCATCGGGTCCTGAAGGATAATAGAGATACCCGTACCCTTTAGTCGATTGCGGTCTTGCTCGTTCAATTCCAGCAGCGATTGACCATCGTAGTGGATGCTGCCGTTTTCGACCCGCCCCGGTGGCATCGGCAAAGTGCCGATAATCGTGCGCATCGTCACCGTCTTACCAGACCCCGACTGCCCGATAAGTGAAACCCGTTCGCCCGCGTCGACGTGCATATTCACATCGTGCAACACACGCCGGGTCTGCCCATAGGCCGTGAACCCGATACTTAGGCCCTTGATGTCCAGCAACCGGGTCATAGTTCTACGTCCAGCATGTCACGCAGCCCATCACCCAGCAGGTTGAAACCAAGGATTGCGTAAAGGATTGCAAGGCCGGGCATGACGGCCTGCCACCACATTTCCGGCATGTATTCGGACCCCGTGGCGACCATCGTGCCAAGGTCCGGCGTTGGTGGCTGAATACCCAATCCAAGAAACGACAATGACGCGCCAAACAAAATCACAAACCCTGCATCAAGCGAGATTTTGACCGCCACCGCAGAGAAACAGTTCGGCAGCAATTCGCGAAACAGAATATGTGCGTGGCTGGCCCCAGCGACGCGGGCGGCCTCGACATAGTCTTCGTTCATCTGGCCTTTAACGATCCGGTAAATCAGCCGCGTGTGCCACGTCCACCACAAAAGCGTGATCGCAATCATCGCGTTAATCAGATTGGGCGACAGAACGGCCGTGATCGCCAGTGCCATCGCCAATGGCGGCAAAGCCAACATCACATCAGTAAAACGCATGATGATCGTTTCGGTCCAGCCGCCGAAATAACCGGCCATCAGGCCCAAGACGACCCCAAAAGGCACAGCGATGCCCAGAACGCCAACAACCAGTCCCAGCGAAACGCGGTAGCCGTAGAAAACGCGGCTAAGCACATCGCGCCCGACGTTATCGGTGCCCATCGGGTGATGCCAACTGGGGGGCGCGTGCCGGTTGCGAAAGTCGACAAAAGCGCCCGCGCTTTCAGGGGAGGGTGCAAGTAGGGGTGCGAAAATCGCAACAACCACAACGCTTAGCACGATGAACGCGCCGATCAGCGCCAATGGATTGCGACGGAATCTATACAGCGCCATCTGCCGCGATGACATGCCCCGGACAGGGGCGTCAGGATCTTCAAGCACGCTCATGCGTCGCGCCCTGCGCGCAAACGGTGCCGCGGATCCAGCACCCCAAGGATAAGATCAATCGTCAGGTTCGCCACGACAAAGAAGACGCCCGACACCAGCACCACACCAATGACCGCGTTCAAATCCTTTTGCAGGATCGTGCGCACCCCGTAACTGGCGATACCGGGCCATGAAAAGACGAATTCTACGATAAAGGCATTGCCAATCAGCGACGCAAATTCCAGCCCTAGAATGGTGAGGGGGGCCACCGATGCAACCCGAAGCATATAACGGAACCGCACGACGCGCTCTGGGATGCCATAAGCGCGGCTGGCTTCGACAAAATCCCGGCTGGAGACTTCGATCATGGCTGTGCGGGTGATCCGCATGACCTGACCGATCCCCGCCGCCGCAAGCGCAATCGCTGGCAGGATCAAGTGGCGCATCGCATCGACCACCACGTCAAACCGGCCTTTTAACGTCCCATCAATCAGCAACAGCCCGGTGATATCGGCGGTGAAATCAATCCCACCATCCAAACGTCCGGTCACTGGCAGGAACCCCAAATAATAGGCCGCGACAAGTTGCAGGATGATGGCCAACACAAAACCCGGGGTCACCACCCCGATCAGCGATACCACCCGCAACACGTTATCAACCCATGTATTGCGGTAGATCGCGGCCAAAACCCCCAAGGGGATCGAAATGACAACCTGAATGATGATCGTGAAAAGGACCAACTCAAAGGTCGCAGGCAAAGCTGCGCGAATGTCCTCCATCACCGGGCGAGATGTCAGCAGCGATTTGCCAAGGTCGCCCTGCGCCAAACCCGTCAGATAGGACCAAAGCTGCACAGGGAAAGATGCATTCAACCCCATCTCTTCGCGCAATTCGGCAACTTGATCAGACGTCGCAAGCGGGCCAAGCGCGATGCGCGCGGGATCACCCGGCACGATCCGCGCAATCACAAAGATAAGTATCGCCAGCCCGAGCAATACGAACAACAGCGTCAAAGCCCGGCGCAGCAGGTACGAAAACATCCCTTAGCAGCCTCCCCACCTCAGATTGATGAGAAAACACAAATTGCGTTAGCTGAAATCAGTCTAATTTTATCAAATTTGGTCTATTAATTTGCATTAATCTCATTTTTCTGAATGAAATCAATAAATTCCGACCTGTTCGTTGCGCCAGTCAGTCGATAAAGCGACGTCAGATGGTATTTTACTGTCGCTTCGGTTGTTCCAAGCTGGCGTGCAACCTGTTTGTTTGTGGCCCCCGATTGCAGCGCCGCTGCGACCCTGAACTGACGCTTGCTGAAACCGATCTGGCGCAGGGATTCCGGGATGACATAGCTTTGCTCGACGGCCTTCAGGATCTTGTTTGTAAACCGTAACATACGTCGGTTCTTTCGAAGGGCAGGCATTGCTGCGATCTGACTGCTCATTCCAAGAAGCGCGTCCCGGTTTTCCAGAAACGGGGCTATTTGCCCTTCGTTGAATGCCAACTTGAATGCCCGTTCCAATGCGTAGCGTCGGTGTTTGCCCCGGCTTGACTGTGCCCGCTGAAGATCAGCAATGATCTGGGCGCGTGGCGTTGTGGTTTGCACGCAATCTTCGCGGTACATAAGAACACGCTGCTCTGCCAACAGCATGTCGCCAAGCGCACTGTTCAATTCGATACCATCAAGTGCCTCTACAGATTGCTCGGCTTCGCCCGGGTTCCATTCCAAGCGCCAAATCATGGCGGATATGACATCGATAGTTGTGGCCAATCCGGCGTGCCGACGGGCATAATCGGCGTATAACAATTCCATCTCGTGCTGTGCTGGTTTCAAGCCGTCAGAAAAGTAGTGGCTTAGCACCGAAATTCGGGCCAGCTGAAAGAAAAGCTCTGACCAACTGTCGCCTTGCAAAAGGCTCTCGCGCAGTCTGGTGGTACTTTGGCAGACCTTTGAAAACTCACCACGCTCGTAAGCGATCGCCAAACGGACCACTTCGATAAGTTGGGCCTCGTTGCCATAAGATACACCCGATTGGGCAAGACAGCGTTCCGCCGAGGCAATCCCCCGTAACGCCCGGCGCAGGCGTCCTTCGACAACGTCCAAATCGGCCAAATGGACATGAATGAAATGTTCTAGGTAAAGGTGCCCGTCTTCGCGAAAACAAGAAATGGCCTGTTGCCCAACGCTGCGCGCGGCACCCAAATCGCCGGTGCGGACCAGAATTACCATCATCGCGTTATAGTAAAGCCCTAACAGCAGTGGTTCCTGCAGTGGTAATTCTCGCTCCAACCGTCGCCATGACGTCAGATCCCGTTGACTGACGCGTTCGCCAAGGTGCAGGGCGACAAGAAGTTCCAAAAACGCGAACCGGTAGGTCTTTTCGAATTCAAATTTACGTGCGCGCAGGTAACTTTTTGCCCGTGCCACTTGCCCCTGTTTCACCAGAAGAAGCACCAAGCCACCCAAGACGGATTCGTTTTGCCGCCAAGCTTCGGGTGGCAGTGTTTCCAAAAGTGCAGCCAAGTTCGCGTAGCCCTTGCGAAAGGGGTACAAGATACCGCCACCCTTGTGGATCTTGTCCAAGACTTTTTGGGTTTCTGACTTCGTCATGTGTCAATGAAAGTACAAAGCGCCGTTCAGATCAACAAAACTCGGTGATGGCGAATATCTGAATCGGCCCCTGTATGACCACCGAGAGTGCTACACGAATGGCTTGTGGTAATTGTGCAGCATCGCAACTTTTCCCGGATAATCCATTTTGAGGAACGGAACCAATCACCAAAATTCGCATCTGCAGCGAAAGTCCGCTTCCGCCCCATGCAGCATTTCGCTGCGTTTGCAGCCAGCCCAAAGCGGTCATTGGATGTGCAAGAGGCAATGGCAGCAAAGTCTAAGATTTTTTGATGCGGGTCAGTGTGTTAGGTTTGGGCTTGGCGCTGTGGCCCGCGTTGACAAATCTGACAAGGTGGAAGCCGCGGGATGCGGGTGATGCGCTATGGAGAAAGCGTGTCGTGGGCAGCGTCTGATCT
>JBGCEM010000067.1:0-14044 GCA_045106335.1 Paracoccaceae bacterium
CATCGCAATATGCCCGCCAAATAGAAGGATTGGACACGCGATCAGACACATCAGGAACCCCAATTGCCAGCAAAAACGAACCGCCGCGCGCACGCGATCATAGTCTTTTGCGCCAAAATTTTGCCCGGCGATTGGCAGCAACGCACCTGTCATGCCTAAGATTGGCAGCAACAAGATTTGTTCGATCCGAAGGGCAACGCCGTAAGCCGCAATGGCTTCGGGTCCGAAGGCTTTTAAGAAATACTGAACAACGAATCCGGACGTAAACATGACCAGCATCGCCGTACCTGTCGGCAGCATTTGAACTGTAATTGATTTAATTGCGTCCCATTTGGGAACGAAATCTACTTTGGTGATCCTGTCAAACATGTCCAACTGGAACACTCGCCAGATCAAAAATGCCATAACGCCTGTTTGGCTAAGGATCGTCGCCACCGCAATTCCGTTGAACCCCATTCCGCCCCAAAGTCCAGGAATGCCAAACATCAGTAGGGGGTTGAGCCCGATATTAGCAAAGAAAGCGGCCATCATCGCGCGTTGCATTGATTTGCTGTCACCATGTGCTTGCAAAATGCCATTGCTTGCATAGGCCAGCAAAAAGCCGGGCAGCGCAAAAATCAACCAGTGAAAATATCCAGTGGCCGCAATGCGATAGCTCCCGGGTTCTGAAATCAACTGGATCAACCAAGGTCCGCTCAACACACCCACTGCCATCAACACCAGCGTCGCAATCGCACCATAAGATAGCCCTTGAGCCGCAAAGCTTTTTGTAGAGCCAGTGTCTTCGGCGCCCTTGGCGTTACTGACCAATGCGCTTAACCCGGATCCAAGTCCAAAACCAAAGGCCATTAAGATGAAGAATGCCTGAAATCCGATGGCCATTCCGGCTTGAGCATCCGTCGAGATAAGGCCGGCAAAATAGACATCTACGACATTATACAATGTGGTGAACAGCATCCCAAAGGCCGCTGGAACGGCCAGTGTTTTGAAATGCGTGGCCATAGGCCCCGAGGTCAGATTGTCATTTTGCATGGGCTTTGTATCGGGCGTTTTCTAAGGGGCGTCTGTACCAGATGCGACAGGTCTGGATGCGCAATGTCGGTCTTGGGGTTTTCACACGGCACTAAAAAGGGACGTTGACTGGGCGCGTTCTTGGGAATTGAGTTTGTCGCGATATGTACAGCGGGAAAGATGACGAAACAGTTAGTAATGCGGCGGGCGCTCGTCCCCGACGACAATGCCGCCTGGCATATCTGCCTCGCGCTCAGCTTCGCGTCGGATCAACCGGTCGACCTGTCCGCGCAATTTTGTGATTTCGCTGTCTTGGCGCGCAACCACATCTGACAGATCTTCGACAATGCGTGACAGGTGGGCGATTTGTTCTTCAATATTTTGCATAATCGCCTTGTTTCGCGCCTGGCGGTATAGCGCAAGCAAAATGCGCCTGGCTTGCCCCGCTGGCACCCATGCGCTAAGCGCAGGACACGCAGACCAAAGGACAGGCGGCGATGGCCAAGCAGAAAAAATCCCCCCGCCCCAAGGCGATCACGCCAAAGGGCTTTCGCGACTATTTCGGCAGCGATGTGACGCAACGCGCGGACATGTTGGGACGGATCGCGGGGGTGTATCATCGTTATGGGTTCGAAGCGTTGGAAACCTCGGCGGTCGAAACGGTCGAAGCCTTGGGCAAATTTCTGCCCGATGTGGACCGCCCGAATGAAGGCGTCTTTGCCTGGCAAGAGGCCGATGACGACACATGGATGGCGCTGCGCTATGACATGACCGCGCCGCTGGCCCGGGTTTATGCACAGTATCGCAATGATTTGCCCAGCCCGTATCGTCGGTTCACGTTCGGCCCAGTCTGGCGCAATGAAAAGCCGGGGCCTGGGCGGTTTCGTCAGTTTTATCAATGTGATGCAGACACTGTTGGGACCGCGTCCATGGCCGCAGATGCCGAGATCTGTGCCATGTTGTCGGATGCCTTGGAAGAGGTCGGGATCGCGCGCGGTGATTATGTGGTGCGTCTGAATAACCGCAAGGTTTTGAACGGCGTGTTGGAAACCATGGGTCTTGCGGACGAGGCGCAGCGCGGGGATGTTTTGCGCACCATCGACAAGTTCGACAAGGTGGGCGAGGCGGGCGTTCGTGAACTTTTGGGCAAAGGGCGGTTGGATGCGTCCGGGGCTTATATTGACGGTGTGGGGTTAAGCGCGGACCAAGCAGAGCCTGTGATTGCGTTTTTGACCTCAAAGGGCGCTGATACGGCGTCCACCTTGGCAAATTTGCGCAATGCAATTGGCGCAAGTTCTGTTGGTGCAACAGGGGTCGATGAGCTGGAACAGATCGCCGCCCTGCTGGATGCCGGACATTATCACGGCGACCGAATTGTGGTGGATCCATCGGTTGTGCGCGGCTTGGGCTATTACACCGGGCCCGTCTACGAGGCCGAATTGACCTTTGAAATCAAGGACGAAAAGGGTCGCCCGCGGCAGTTTGGCTCTGTTGCAGGGGGTGGGCGATATGACGATTTGGTCAAGCGTTTCACAGGCCAAGAAGTCCCTGCCACAGGTGTATCCATCGGGGTGGACCGTTTGCTGGCCGCGTTGCGCATGAAAGGTCAGATCGAGGCCCAAGTCGCGGGACCTGTCGTGGTGACTGTGATGGATCGCGACCGAATGGCGGATTATCAGGCGATGGTGGCCGAGCTGCGCGGTGCGGGCATTCGCGCTGAAATGTACCTGGGCAATCCCAAAAACTTTGGCAATCAGTTAAAATACGCAGATCGGCGCGCTAGCCCCGTCGCTGTCATCGAAGGTGGCGATGAGCATGACAAGGGTGTTGTGCAAATCAAGGATCTGATTTTGGGCGCACAAATCGCAGAGACCGCTACTTTAGAAGAATGGAAAGACCGGCCCAGCCAATTTGAAGTGCCGCGCGAACATCTGGTTAAGAAAGTGCGTGAAATTCTGCGGACACACAGCTGATGGCGGCGCTATTTGACACGAACCTGCGCGCAGCTCAGCTGCGCACGCAGTTTGAAAAAGCGGGGGCCAAAGTGGTCGAACCGCCAATTTTGCAGCCTGCGGACACCTTATTGGATCTATATGGCGAGGACATTCGTGCGCGCGCTTATGTGACGTCTGATGCGCTGCATGGCGAGCAAATGTTGCGGCCAGATTTCACGGTTCCTGTGGTGCAAATGCATATGGAAGGCGGCGCAGAGCCGGCGCGCTATACCTATGCAGGGCCTGTATTTCGCCGCCAAGAACACGACCCCAATCGTGCCAATGAGTATGTCCAGGTTGGGTATGAGGTGTTTGACCGCAGCGACCCTGCTGGCGCGGATGCTGAGGTTTTCGCGCGCATTGCGGGCGCGGTTTCTGCTTTGAAATTGCAGGCGCGTACTGGGGACATCGGGATCTTAACGGCAGCTGTCGCGGGTTTGGACACCACAGCTGCGCGCAAAGCAGCCCTGATGCGCCATATCTGGCGGCCCCGGAAATTCCGCCAACTGCTGGATCGCTATGCTAGCAAGCAAGCGATGTCTTCTGCGCGTAGAACCATCTTGGAAAACGGTGTTCCGTCTGGGGCGTCAATCTTGGGTAAGCGACGTGCTGACGAGGTCGCCGAGCGGATCGAGGCTTTGCGCGCGGATTCGGCAACGCCGCCGATTTTGGGGGCGGATCTGGCCGCGATTGACAGCCTTTTGGCAGTGCGGGACGTCTTGCCGAACGCATTGAAAAAATTGCAGAAATTGGCCGAATCTTTACCGTCGATTGCATCCGCGCTGCAACGCCTAACCAACCGTGCCACAGCCCTTGAAGCACAAGGTGTCGACATTCTTAGCTTGGAATTTGATGCTGCCTATGGTCGGACAAGCTTGGAATATTACGACGGATTTGTGTTTGGGTTTTATGCGATGGGTCATCCCGATTGGCCAGCGATTGCCTCGGGCGGGCGCTATGATGCGTTGACACAACGTCTGGGGCAGGGCGCCGAGATCCCGGCAGTGGGCGGTGTTTTGCGCCCGGGCTTGATGTTGGATTTGGAGGCCGGGCAATGACGCTGAAACTTGGTGTGCCTTCCAAGGGTCGCTTGATGGAAAAGACCTTTGCGTGGTTTGCAGACCGCGGCATTCATCTCAGCCGCACAGGGTCGGACCGGGAATATGCGGGCCAAGTTTCGGGTGTGGACGGCGTGACTTTGGTGTTGCTCTCAGCTGGGGAAATCCCGCGCGAATTGGCCGCTGGACAGCTGCATTTGGGCGTGACGGGGCAGGATTTGGTTCAAGAAAAACTGCCGCTTTGGGATCATCAAACGCAAACGCTGGCCTTGATGGGGTTTGGTCATGCTGATCTGATCTTGGCGGTTCCAGACGGATGGCATGACGTCGATACGCTGGAAGATCTGGACGCTGTTGCCGCGCAATTCCGGCACAACCACGGGCACAGATTGCGAATTGCCACGAAATATCATCGACTTGTACGCGAGGCGTTGCGGGCTGCAGGTGTTGCAGATTATGCTTTGGTGGACAGTCAAGGCGCGACGGAAGGCACTGTGGCCAATGAGACGGCGGAAGCGATTGCCGATATTACGTCGTCCGGCGAAACGTTACGTGCGAACCATTTGAAAATCCTTCACGATGGGTTGATCTTGCGCTCGCAAGCGACCTTGTGGAAATCGCAGACGGCAAATTGGACCGAAACGACGCAACATGTCTTGAAACAAATCCAGCAGCGCTTGGGCGAATAGCTGTGACGCTGCGTTAAGCGTTCCGCACATAATTGCTGAGCCTAAATCAAAAAAACAATTTAAAAACATATTTTTAAGGCTTAATCTTCGTGCGTCACTTTAGGGTTTTCGGCGCATCCACGGCACCCTTCGGGTAACTCGTTGGTTGCGGGTTCGCGCGCGGTCGGTAGTGTATTGCAAAGCTGCCGCATCGGCCCCGGGGTTCGGGACTGCAAAAGAAGATCGGCACATTTGGGAGGATAGCCGCGCCTGCAGTGCGGCCAAGTTGGGTGTGGCCCATGTTGCAAATTGACAATCTGCATCTCAGTTTTGGTGGCATCAAAGCGCTACAAGGCGTGCAATTTGAAGCGATGCCTGGACAAATCACTGGCGTGATCGGGCCTAATGGCGCTGGAAAGACGTCGCTGTTCAATGCGATCTCGGGATTTTACAAGCCAGATCAAGGCACTGTGCGTTTTGAAGGTGCGGATATTACCGGGCTAAGCCCTGACAAACGAGCCGAGCTGGGACTGGCGCGTACTTTCCAAAACATCGCGCTGTTTCGGGGGATGACCGTGCTTGATAATATCAAGTTGGGTGGACATTCCCGTCTGAAAACAAATGTTTGGCAGGCGTTGCGATATTTCGGATCTGCCCAGAAAGAAGAACTGGAGCTGCGCCGCGATATCGAGGAGCGTGTTATCGATTTTCTGGAAATCGACCATATCCGCAAATATCCGATCACGATGTTGCCCTATGGACTGCAAAAGAGGGTCGAACTGGGCCGCGCGCTGGCTATGCAGCCGAAAGTGTTGATGTTGGATGAACCGGTGGCGGGGATGAATCGCGAAGAAACGGCGGATATGGCGCGCTTTATTTTGGACGTACAAGAACAATTCGGAACTACGATTTTGCTGGTCGAGCATGACATGCATATGGTGATGGATATTTGCAGCCACATCGTCGTGCTGAATTTTGGCCAACAAATCGCCAGCGGCACACCGGAAGAGGTCAGCGCGCATCCGGCGGTCATTGAAGCCTATTTGGGGACGGCGGCATAATGGGACAGTTTTTGCAATTTGCGATCAATGGGCTGATGTCGGGGGCGATCTATGCGTTGATCGCGATTGGGATCGTCAGCGTGTATAAAGCCACCAAAGTGGTTAATTTTGCGCATGGATATTTGATCATGTTCGGCGCGTATTTCTATCTGACTTTCGCTGTGATCATCCCGCAAGCATCATGGACGCCGGATTGGTTGGCCAGTTGGCAGCCCGCTTGGATGGTTACAATGAAGGCGGATTTGCCGATGTTTTCGCCCATGGGGGCTGTGCTGGATTGGCTGGCGAACGTGCCGCGGATTGTGCTGGGGCTGGTCGGCGCGGTTTTGGCGAATGCGCTGTTGGGGCGGATTGTGGAACGCACTTTGATGCGCCCGCTGATGGGGCAGAGCATTTTTGCAATGATCATGGTGACGGTCGGATTGATTTCGATCCTGTCGGGGTTGTCCTCGATTATCTGGACGGCGGATGCGGCGTTTGTACCCCACATTTCGCCCAACACGCCCGTGCGGTTTGAGGCCTTTGGCAGCACGATTTTCCTGTTTGGCGCGGATTTGGTCAATATGGTGATCGCGTTGATCCTGTTTGGCGGCATCGTGGCCTTCGTACGGTTTACCAAAGGCGGCGTCGCGATCCGCGCTACGGCCGAGGATCAATCAACGGCCTATTCCATGGGTATTTCCGTACCCAAAGTGTTCAGCCGCGCTTGGGTGTTGGCTTGCACGACAGGGGCGATTGCGGGTGCGATTTTGGCCACACGCAACGGGGTGTCCCCAACGCTGGGTCTGTTTGGCTTTTCCGTCTTGGCCATCGTTTTGATGGGGGGATTGGACAGTTATATAGGGGTGTTCGTGGCAGCGATGTCCGTCGGTGTGCTTGAGGCGATGACCCAGTGGAAAATGGGCGGCGAATGGGCCGAGATTGTTCCATACGTCACAGTGCTAGTCGTCCTGTTGATCCGCCCACATGGGCTGTTTGGATCCAAAGAGGTTGAACGGATATGATTAACGGCAACCTAAAAGCCAGTTATGCAGCTGATGAGCGGGTCTTGGACAACCGCTACAAACAGGGCTTTGTCTATGGCAGTTTCGTTCTGCTGGCAGCCTTTGCGATGCTGGCCAATGACTACATGATCCTGATTGCTTGCAATATGGGCATCCTTTTGGTGGCCGTGGTCGGGATCAACATTCTGACAGGCTATACCGGGCTTGTGTCACTGGGGCATGGTGCGTTTGTAGCACTTGGCGCGTATTCGGTGACGGTGCTGCACAACGCATTCACAGGCATCATTCCTGAACCATTGATGGTGATTGTGGTCGTGCCGCTGGCCATCGCGATCACGTCCTTTGTGGGTATAATCGTCGGTCTGCCGTCTTTGCGGGTCAAAGGGCTTTACCTGGCCGTGGCAACACTTGCGGCATCTTTTATTGTGATCTTTTTGGTTGAGCATGAAACCTTCGCGCCCTTCACGGGCGGAGTTGTCGGGATTGACACCCCTGTGCCCAACATCTTGGGCTGGGTGTTGGACACCAAGCGCGAGATGTTCATCCTGATCGCGATTGTCGCTATTCTGTCGCTACTGGCGGCGCAGAACCTGATCCGCACACGCATCGGACGCGCGTTCATCGCCATTCGCGACCGCGATTATTCCGCCGAGATTCTTGGGATTTCGCTGCTGCGCTATAAGCTGACCTCTTTTGCTCTTTCGGCGGCCTATTGCGGGCTGGCCGGGGCGTTGCTGGCCTATTTTTATGCGCGGATCTTGCCGGAACAGTTTGAATTGGATCTGAGCCTGGAGCTTGTCGCTGCCTTGATCGTAGGCGGCATGGGGCGGACTATGGGACCTGTTTTTGGCGTCTTACTCATTGTGCTGGTGCCCGAGCTGATCAAAGTGGCGTCCAGCGTTGCGACAGGCGGGAACACTGCATCGGCACGCTACGCCGCCCCGTTACAGGAAATTGTTTTTGGGCTGCTGTTGATCTTTTTCTTGCTCAAAGAGCCCTTGGGCATCAACCATATCGTCGACCGTATGCTGCGCGCTGTGAACCGCTGGCCGTTTGCGCGCGGGTAAAGAAAATCAGAAGAAATTCCAGGGAGGAACTATCTATGACACTGAACCGCCGGACATTCTTGGGCAGCACTGCGGCTGCCACTGCCGTGCTTGGAACACCTATGATCCTAAAGGCGCAGCCTGCGGAATACATTTTGGGCGCGTCTTTGCCGCTGACCGGTCCTTTTGCGACGGCCGGACAATTGGTGGCACCTGCGTTTAATTTGGCTGCCAAACTGTTTAACGACGAAGGCGGAATCGCGGGCACACCGATCAAATTTGTGACAGAAGATTCAGGGTATGTGCCGCAGAACACGCTGACCAACTATCAGCGCGCCTTAGCTTCGCATGGGACGTCCATGGTTGGATATTTTGCCGATTCCACAGGTGCGATGAAGCTGATTGCGCCTGAACTTAAGGGCGAGAATGCGCGGATCATGGGTTCGACCTCGTTTGCGTCTGAGTTGGCCGATCCAGCGACGCATCCCTATCAATATATGTCCGGCCCAAGCTATCAAAGCCAGTTCGACATCTTGTTGGAAAATATCAAGAAAGAGGGCGGCACGACTGTTGCGTTCATCTTTTCGAACACGGAATTTGGTCGGGATCCGATTGAGCATGGCAAAGCGACAGCCGAGCGTTTGGGTTTGAAGGTCGTTCTGGAAGAAAGCACCAAACCCCAAGGCGCGGATATTCCGACCCATGTGACCAAGCTGGCGCAATCGGGCGCGGAATACTGTATCTTGCACGGATATGTCACGGGTGTATGGCCGCAATTGATTGGGGGTGCGCGTCAATTTGGACTGCCAACCAAGTTCAAAGGCACGTTCTGGGGGATGGAAAAGCTGATCGCGGATCGGATTACCAAAGAAGCAGGGCCTTTCCTGAGTGGGTATGAGGGCGTCATGCCGTATCGCTATTTCTGGGATCAGGCAGATGCGCCGCGCTATCAAACATATGCCGCACTGAGTGCGGAAATGTTCGCGGGCACGCCGTTGGAAAACTACATGTCGACCTGGGCGCTGCAAACATTGTGTGGGCTTGAGATCGCCATGAAATCCTTCCGCGACACGGCGGAAGCTGGCAAGGAATTGACGGCGGACAACGTGGCAGAGACGTTGTCTGGCATCACGGATTGGGACACCGGCGGGTTCTTTGGGGGACCTGTGAGCATGGAAAATAATGCTATCGGAACTGGGCGTGTTTATGCCTATGACGCGGAAACGGGATTGTTCAACCCGAAGTCTGATTGGTTGTCTGTTTGATGGTATTTCGGACCGGTTTAGCCGGTCCGATTCGCCGGGGGCGCTGCCCCCGGGCCCCCGGAGTTTATTTGGCTAAGTGAAGAGGTGGTTTTGTGCTGACGATTGAGAATATCGAGGTCACGTATCATCATACTGTGCAGGCGCTCAGGGGGTTGTCGCTTGAGGTGCCGGACGGGAAAATTGTGACGTTGCTGGGCACGAATGGGGCTGGCAAGACGACGACTTTGAAGGCGGCCAGCAATTTATTGGGGCTTGAGAATGGTGAGATTGGGGAAGGGCGGATTGCGTTTAAGGGCAGCTCGATTCTGAAGATCCAGCCGGATAAATTGGTGCAGCAGGGCCTGTTTCATGTGCGTGAGGGTCGGCGCATTTTCACGGAGATGAGCGTTGAGGACAACTTGATTGCGGCGTCTTATGCTTTGGATCAGCGCAATGCGAAGGCGGATTACGACAAGGTTTATGCGTTTTTCCCACGTCTGAAAGAGCGTCGTACGCAGATTGCCGGATATTTGTCGGGCGGTGAGCAGCAGATGCTGGCATTTGGGCGGGCGATGATTGCGCGCCCGGAATTGATTTTGATGGATGAGCCGTCATTAGGATTGGCGCCTAAGGTGGTTGAGGAAATTTTTGATACAATCCGACGGTTGAACCAAGAAGACGGTGTTGCGATTTTGTTGGTAGAGCAAAATGCCAATGTTGCGTTTTCGGTCGCCGATTACGGGTACATAATGGAAAGTGGTCAGATCGTTATGGAAGGCGATGTGGCGACGTTGCGGGACGATAAGGACATTCAAAGCTTTTATCTTGGGGTTGGGGACGGGGCCGAGCGGCAATCGTTTCGCGATGTTAAGCATTATAAGCGCAGAAAAAGGTGGCTGAGTTGAACATTTTCGACGTCGGCGCGGATAGAGGAGACGCAGATGGCATTTGACATTGCACAAGATGGATTTGTTTCCACGGTCCAGATGTTGTCGGATCACGCAAGGCAGCGTCCGGACGCGGTGGCAATGCGTCAAAAGGAATTTGGGATCTGGAATGAGATCACCTGGTCGGGCTTGGAAGAGATCATGCATGCCTGTGCGGCGGGATTGATTGAGTTGGGGATGACGCCACTGGATCATGTTGGGATCTTGTCGGAAAACCGATCTGAGTGGGTGCAAGCTCAGTTTGGGACCTGTGCTGCGGGTGGTGTTGTTGTTGGGATGTATCCGACGTCGCCTGCGGCTGAGATTGAGCATTTGGCGGGAGCGTCTGACACGTCGATTCTGTTCATAGAAGATCAAGAACAGTTGGATAAGATCATCGAGCTGGAAGGCAAGTTGCCGAAACTGCGTCAGTTGATCGTTTTTGATGCCAAAGGGTGTCAGGGGGTCGATTATCTGGGTTTGAAGACATGGGATCAGGTTTTGGAATTGGGGCGCGCGGCTTTGAAGCGCGGTATGATGGATGACGTTCGGGCGCGAAAGTCGGCGATCAAACCTGAGGACACGGCTTTGATGGTGTTCACGTCGGGCTCGACGGGGTTGCCGAAAGCGGCCGAGATTTCCTATGGCAATATCCATGGTGGGATATCCGTGGCGCAAGATGTGTTTGAAGGTTTCGAACCTGGGACGGATGTTCTGAGTTACCTGCCGCTGTGTCATATTGCGGAACAAGCGGTGACGGTGATCAATGCGTTAAGCCGTCAATTTGTGATGAATTTTGGCGAAAGTCTGCGCACGATTACTCTGGATCTGCGTGAAGTGGCGCCTCAGGTGTTTTTTGGCGTGCCGCGTATTTGGGAACGGATGCAGGCTGGTGTGATGGTGCAGGCGCAAACGGCGGGGCCTGTGCGGCGTCCGATGACATTGCTCGCTTTGAAGGGGGCGATGGCGCGCGGCACGAAGCGGCGGGACACTTGGAACGCTAAGGACCGCGCTGCGCATGCGTTCTGGGATGTGTTGGTCTATCGCCATATCCGATCCTATTTGGGATTGGGGCGCGTGGATTTTGCGATTTCGGCGGCGGCGCCTATTTCCGAAGATTTGCTGTCCTTTATGCGTGGGATTGGCGTGAATATCCGCGAGGCTTGGGGTATGACGGAAACCTCGGGCGTGGGAACGATCCAGCCGGCGTGGGGGGCATGCACGGGCCGCGTGGGTTACCCGGTGGGCGATCTAGAGTGCAAAATTGCGGAAGATGGCGAAGTGTTATTCAAGGGGCCGACAACGTTCAAAGGGTATTATCGAAACCCAAAAGCAACATCCGAAACGATCATCGACGGTTGGTTGCACACAGGTGACGTGGGGCGGATTGAGGCGGACGGGTCACTTACTTTGATTGATCGCAAAAAGGATATTATGATCAATGCGGCGGGCAAGAATTTGTCACCGAGCCTGATCGAAAACACCATGAAGTCGAGCCCTTACATCAAGGAGTGTATTATGATCGCGGATCGACGCCCTTATGCGGCGGCATTGGTTCAGATCGATATGGATGTGGTGCGGCTTTGGGCGGAAAGTCAGGGAATTGCCTATACCACGTTTCGCAGCTTGGCGGAAAACGAGGCTGTTAAGGAGTTGATCGATACTGAAGTTGCCAAGCAAAACCAGAGCTTGGCGCGCGTTGAGCAACTTAAAAAGGTCTATTTGCTGCCCAAAGAATTAGATCATGACGACGGCGAAGTGACGGCAACAATGAAGGTGCGGCGTGCCAAAGTCTATGAGATTTATGCCGAGGAAATTGAAGCTTTGTACTCTTAGTCTGATAAAATTGTTGATATTACCTAAGGGTTGAGCGGGGACTTGTTAACAATTTCTTAGCCGCGAAAGACCACCCTGACGCGCACTGATTAGTGTGTTCGGAAAGGGTTCTCTCATGTTTTCGCCGATTGTTGTTGGGACAGGTCTGTCTGCGTATCGCATTCTGTCGGAAACGCAGACACAACAAAAAGCAACGCTTTCCCAAAGCCCTGCAATGGAGCGCAATGTCTCTGCTTTCAAAGATGGCCTGAGCGACATCAAAACCTCTGACGATTTGCTGGACAATCGCACGATGTTAACCGTCGCTTTAGGGGCGTTCGGTTTGGACGACGACATAAATAGCCGTGCCTTTCTGAAACAAGTTTTGGATTCGGATTTGTCTGACGAAACGTCGCTGGCAAATCGCTTAACGGACAAACGTTATCAGTCCTTGGCCGAGGCCTTTGGTTTCAACAGCCCAAATGGACCACAATTGTCGTCCGTCCAGCTTGGTGATGGCTTGGATGATGTGTCCTCGCCCGAGGATCTGATTTCGGACCGCCAACTGCTGCGAACGGCTCTGGCTCGATTTGGGCTCGACGATGACATTAATAACCAGTTCTTTTTACAGCGTGTATTGGAATCTGACACCAGCGACCCAGACTCCTTTGTAAATCAATTGGGTCAATCGAAATATGTCGCCTTTGCAGATGCTTTTGATTTTAGGTCTCGGTCCAACAACCTATCGCCAACAGATGCGTTTGTGCAGGACTTCAGCGGACAATTTGAAGACCTTGAAACTGCACAAGACTTGCTGGACAATGCAAAGTTATTGAAATCTGCGGTGGCGGTCTTTGACTTGCCAAATGACAATCCGGTCTTGCTGCGTCAGGTCTTGACAGCAGATCCGACAGACGACACATCGATTTTGAATCAACTTAGCGACAAAAGATATCAAGCCTTTTCGGAAGCCTTTGGTTTTGGGTATCCAAACGTTAACTCAATTGAAGACCCAGAAGTTTTGATCGAAAATTCACGCTTGCGGGCGGATGCTTTGGATCAGTTTAATCTAAGCGATCCAGGCGATGACGAATTGCGACTGGCTTTGAACTCGGATTTGGATGACCCGGCGTCCTTCGTAAATCAACCTGACAATGGAAAGTACCTAGAATTCGTTGCGGCATTCCAAAACACATGGCCTGAACGCACAAGTGCTGCCGAAGCGTTTGTGACAGCTATTGCTGCTGAAAAAGATAGTATTGGCTCAGCCGGTGGGTTGGTTTTTAATCGCGATGCTTTTGATGCAACATTGGATATGTTCGGTTTGCAAGGTCGCGAGGTCGATTTTGGCTTTATGGAAAAAGTGCTTGATTCTGACCTTTCTTCGGACGGATCAATTGCTGCGATGCATCCGGATAAGCGCCTTCAAGCAGTTGCAAACGCTTTTGCTTATAATAGCGGCGATACTGGTGTTGGCTTTCCGGATGATTTTGCCTC
This sequence comes from Paracoccaceae bacterium, assembly GCA_045106335.1. Classification (GTDB taxonomy): domain Bacteria; phylum Pseudomonadota; class Alphaproteobacteria; order Rhodobacterales; family Rhodobacteraceae; genus Aliishimia. Next base: position 13,325 of record JBGCEM010000067.1, read on the forward strand.
AGCAATTACACAGCGCTATGTTGATCGGCAATTTGAGATTGGAGTTGGCGACGTCGACACAAATATGAGGCTTGCCTTGTCTTTGGAACGTGAGTTGTCAACTGTCGTGGATCGAGGTGGATCGATAGATGCTAAGTGGTTTAATTTAATGGGGTCGGGTCCGTTGCGCAATGTGTTTGAAACAGTGCTACAACTTCCTTCAAGCATCGGATCGCTAGACATTGATCAACAATTAGGCGAATTTAAGAAGCGTGCACAGGCAACTTTTGGAACAACTGATTTAGCAGATTTGACCGAGCAAGATCGCTTGGATGACATAAGACGCGATTTTTTGGTATTAAGCAATTTGAATACGGGTGCGTCTACAAGCTCAAATTCTATCGCCGCGTTGACAATTTTAACAGGACGTTGAAGAGCGGATGCAGCTAACACAGAGTGAGAGGTGGTCGCGGAAATTCAGACCATTCGTCAACGTGGATCGCATGACGAAAGAAGTGATCCAAAATGAAGAAACGAAAGAACCATTCGTCCCGCTGCCCGGCAGTGGTTTGCTTGCAACCCATGAGTATCCGTATTGGTCAAGCGGGATTTTCAGCCCATTTTCGGCCATCGCGCAGCAATGCATTTGCCATGACTATGAGCTTGCGCAGTCAGGAGGATCAGGAAAGGCCCCGTTTGGGCGTTTTGCGGACGAACGCTGTGATGGCGAGCTTCTTGCAC
>JBGCEM010000068.1:0-5300 GCA_045106335.1 Paracoccaceae bacterium
CCGACGCCGCAGGACCAACGGGCGTAACAACATCGCCGGGCTCAAGGTTCACCAGTGCAGGGGGATTGGGGAAATCCACAACTTGCAATTCAATACCCGATGGCAACTGAACCGCATCGACCGCACGGCCATTTGCATCGATCTCAAGCATGAACTCATTGGCGGACCGGCCCCGTGACAGCGCCACGAAGTCCCGCGTCGAAACTGTGCCCGACCCGTCAAAGTCGCCTTGCAGCCGCACAAATTCTGCCGCTATGATGACACCCTGATCGTCATTATTCGATAGGACGGTGACGTTGGTGCCACCCAAAGCTGCGACGTCAAGTTCATCACCCGATACAGCGATCGAAATCAGAACGGGCGTTTCGTCCGCAGGCGGATCCAAGTTTTCGTTGAATTTAATCAGCTGAACACGGAAGCCCGCAAACCCGAATTGCTGAGCACCATCTAATTCTGAAATCGAAACCGAATATACGAAACGTTCAAACGGCGCCATGAAATTCCCCTGGGGGCCAAGTTTATTTTTACATTTACTGGTGTGACCAACACGGCCGAAACTGTTCAAGAACACCAGGATTTAAGATAGAAATCGCAGCTAAGTCAAACGAAGACCAGCCCAATTTTAACCATTACTTAACTTTACCTCGCTTAATGTTTCGCCTCAATAAACAATGATCGATGATCGGTGCGATTTTCGCGCACGGTGAAACGCGACCTAACCAAAATCAAACACCTGTTCAAAATCGCCCAATTTCTCGGCATCTTTAATCTGTTCGAACACCACGAAATGGTTTTGCGCCAGAAGCAACGCGATATCGCCACTGGAAGCATTGATGAAGGACAGGTGTTCGACATCCAACCCAAAACCGGTCGCAACGACTGTATCGAATTTGGGATCAAAATCCGCAATGAAATCAATGATCGGATTTGCTTTGTTTTCACTGGCGTCAAAGACAAATTGGTCCGCGCCGTCACCCCCCAGCATCCGGTCACTGCCATCGCCACCTTGCAGGATGTCGTCAAATGCACTGCCAAACAAAACATCATCGCCACCTTCCCCATAGATTGCGGACTTGGCATCGCCAGAGATAACCGCATCGTCACCATCGCCGGCATAGATCGACACCTCGCCCTGTTCTGAGGTAACGAATCGATCATCTTCGTCAGTCAAACGCCGCACCGCTGCTGTTGAGACGATGTCATAGGACCGCCCCGACGCGCTAAAGTTCACATCACTATTGCGCAGATCACCGGCGGCTAAATCCTCAAGTACAATAAACCGGCGGTCTTTAAGATCCAAAAGCAAGTTGTCGCCGCTTTCCTGGACATTCACCTCGTCTAAGCTATTGATTTCAAAACCAGACAGTTCCAAAATATCTTTCCCTGGGGTGAAGTCTGTGATGAAATCAGCAGTCGGAACGCCCGAATAGTCGGACACATCGAAAGCAAAGATATCGGCCCCTTCACCGCCGGTAAGACGATCCCCTCCGGGCCCGCCCAGCAACAGATCATCGCCCGCCCCCGCGTTCATCACATCATTGCCATCACCGCCCGCTGCGATGTCATTGCCACCGGATGTCAGGATTGCATCCAACGAGCCACTGCCGAAGACACGATTCTCACCATTATCTGATGTCACAAATCGCTCACCGCTGATGCTTAGCGCTGTTGCACCCGGCCCAGCGATTGAGATTTCCGTATCAATGCCGTTGGACAGCAGTTCAAACGCCGTGTCCGCGTAATCGCCCATCATTTCGAACTGCGAGACTTGCTCTTTTTCGCCAATCACGTCGAAAATTGCGCGGTCAGACAATACCTGGATCGAAACAGTGTCCGAGGTTAAGCGCGCGCCTGCAATCAACAGCGTGTCCGTGTCCGAGAAATCCAGGATCAGATCTTGGTTAATTGATTCCAAGTCCGCAACAATCACATCTGTGCCAGCCTGCGTTTCGATACAGTCTGCTTCGCGGGTCGCGTTAACCCGATCGTCTTTGCCAGAACCCCGCACAGGGTTAAGCCCATCACACAGTTCAGCAACGTCGCGCACCAGCACGCTGACCGTATCAGTCACAACATTCTGACCATCGCTGGCCGTCACCACAATGTCATAGACATTGTTGCCGCCATTATCGCTGGGACTTTCGAAATCAGGCGCGGCGTTGAACCGCAACAGCCCCGACGCAGGGTCAATCGAAAACAAAAACGCATCGCCGCCCGGCTGCAAAGCATAGGTGATCGGCGAAGGCCCGTCACTATCCGTCGCAGCGATATCAAACCCAATAATCGTGTTTTCCGGCGTTTCAAACCGTGCAGCCGATGTAAAGACAGGGTCCGAATTGCGCGGGCTTTCCCCATCGACAATAATCGACACCATCGCATCATCCGTGTCCGTGCCATCTTCAACAGAATAGCGGATACGCAGGCTGGCGAATTCGTCGTCACTTAGACTGTTGAAATCCCCATCTGTATCGAAGGTCAACGCACCTGATTTCTGCAATGTGACAGAACCGCCTTGACCCATAAGTTGGGTGGTTTCATCGACTTTAATGTCCTGGATATCGTTTCCATTGGCATCCAGCAAAAACGCCTCGGCAATGGTTAATGTGTCCCCATCTGCATCCGTATCCAGCCCGTCACCTGTTAAGATATTGATCGACGCAGTGGCATTTTCGTTCAAGCGCAACACATCATTTCGCGCCACAGGCGCCCTGTTGACCGGCAATCCACCCTCAATCGGGGCGATAAACACAGCGGTATCCAGAAACGCATCCGCTTGATCCGAAACTGAAACTTCGATGGTGTTCAAACCGTCTACAATTGGTCCCGCAATCCGGAACGCTGTTGTGTAGGCATCCGCTTTGATCTGATCTTCCAGCGGCCCTTCGCCCACCAAGTTCAGCGTCAGCTCGGGCGCATATCCCGCATAGGGCGAGGACGCCAAGCTGTTCATCGTCACCGTCGCGCCATTGGCGTCCAGCAACACATCCACACCGTTGACTTTGACCGACACGAGGTCTGGCAAATCCGCACCACCGCGTTCGGGCAGCTCTTCGGTCACGATCACAACGTCAAAGAAATCAACCGATGTCAGCGGATCAAAATCCGGCGCATCTGCCAAAATTCCATCAAAATCCACTGCAAAGATCGAGGTCAATGTGGTCGTATCCCCCTCGATCCCAGCAACCCCCAGATCTGTGGACAGATCGCCTTCGGTCCCGATGTCTTGGGCTGAAACCGTTGCAGCACCGTCCATATTTTCGGTCACGCCAATCTCATACAAGTACAGATAAGCTGGGCTGTCTTGTGTCGAGCTTACCGATCCGTTCAGGCTCAACGACAATTTACCGCCTTCGCCAAAGGACATCGCGCCTTGCGAATTTAGGCTGCTTTCGCCGTCCCAATCCGCCGTGTCCAACGTGGCGACATCAAAGTTGACCATGCCATTGACCGTCCCCCACAACCCATTGTCCTGAAACCCGCCGGGGCGCTTTTCGCCTGCCTCAAATTCGATGCCCGCGGCGTCATAATCAATGACCCCCAACCGGCTGGTGGCATTCAACTGCGCGCGGCTTAGCCCCGCCGTCGAGGTGATGTCGTCGCTACTAAAGAACAACGCATCCAGATCGAAAGCGCTGAAGAAGCCCGGCAAGCCGCCAAGTTGATCCGCATCGTCCTGCAGCACCAAAGACGACACACCACCTGGCAAGTCAGGCACCAAAGCACGGTAGAGCGTACCGCCTTCCAAAGCGCCAAGCGTTTCAAATTCCAAGGCAAATTCGTTGCCCGGGCGCGGTCCGAAGGCGAAACGACCATCATCCGTATTTTGGCCGATAATGTCTTCCACATTGCCCGTGGACAGCACAATTCCTTCGCCAAACCCAAACATGTCCGTAAACGTACCCGACGCAGAATCGCTGCCGGTAATGACGACTTGATTGTAAAAGGTGAAGCGATCCAGTTCCAACAAAGGTACTGCGAAATCACTGATCACCTCATTGATCAGAATAAGCGCATCTTCCGTCGCATCCTCTGCGGTGATGCTGGGCCCAGGATCACTATCCGCCGCTTCGGCCAACAATTGTGAGGTAAACACAACCGGGTCCTGTTGCAGCGAGGCCAACAGGTCTTCGTCCGACACAGCACCGGATTGCCACAAACGCGCTGTCAGCTCAGAAGATCCCAATATATCTTCCGAGATTTCCAGCGGCACATCATTCAAGGCCACGAAATTTGGCGATGCCGCGCCAACATAGGTGAAGGCGGAATCTGTTAGACTCAGCGGCGCATCAGACGAAATCCGCAACAGCAGAACTTCTTGGCCCGTCGCTTCGCTGGTGGTGTAAATATCGACGACGTAAATGGCCCCACTGCCGAAAATGAAGGGGTCCTGAACTTCGATCCGGTAATTCCCCGGTCCCCCCGCCAGCTGGATCACATCGCCTTGGGCCGTGCTGAAATCGGTGATCGTCGCGCCGTCTTCTTGACCATTGTAAATATTGCCCGAGGAATCGCCGATCACAAAGCGGTCCGCACCCAGACCGCCTGTCAAAACATCGGCATCATCCAACAGACCATTGCGTTCGCCGCCGATGAGAACATCATCGCCATCGCCGCCTTCAAGCGTGTCGCGCCCTTCGCCGCCCCGCAACGTATCATCGCCCGCCAAGCCCTGTAAGTAATCACGCCCCAGACCACCGATCAAAATATCGCCGGGTGTTGGGCCAAACAGATTTGCATAAACACGATCCGACCCGACCAAATGGTCGTTGGAATCCGTGCCGGTCAGTAAAATACGTTCGAAATTCCGGTGCTGGACCTGCGCAAGCGGTGTGGACGAACTTGAGCTTGAGACCAGTCGAATGAGCCCGTCATATTGCGCGGACAGTCCGGAAAGTTCCGGCACATGAATGACTTGACCGGCCTGACCGGAATAATCCACGATCAGCGTGTCAACATCCTCAAAGACCCCGAACAGGTTCTGTGTCGCACTGCTGCCCCCATCGGCGATATCAGCGCCCAACCCAACGGTGACCACATCTGCACCGCCCCTGGTCGAGAAGATGTTGGAAACCTCGCCCAACTGACCAACAAAGTCGTTCCCTGAACCGCTGATCATCGCATAGAGGATTTCGAAATTGCGAATTACGCCGCCACCTTCCAGCCGGATCACGCGATCCGACTCAGTGGCACCTGGTTCCTCAGCCAACCACACGATGTCCCGCGCGGTATAGGAAATATCCACGCCCAGCGTATCAATCCCGCGCCCGCCATCCAGAATATAGGCATCGCGCATCGCATCG
>JBGCEM010000069.1:0-3145 GCA_045106335.1 Paracoccaceae bacterium
CGAAATCGCGGCGGCGTATTTTGTGTCACCCCCCTGTTCAAAGGAAAAGATAACGACGCCAAGTGTTTCAGACCCTGACGACCAAAGAAGTGCTGAAACGGTTAACTCTGAAAATGCGGTCATAAAGATCAACAGCCCACCTGCCATTGCCGCCGGTGCGATCATTGGCAAAATGATCGTACGCATCCGGGTGAGCAACCGCGCGCCGCTCACCTGCGCTGCTTCCTCCAGCGCGCGATCAATCTGGAGATAGCCGTTCACGACTGGCCGCACGCCGAGAACAAGGAAACGCGCCAGATAGGCAAACAGGATGATCCAGACCGTATTGTAAAGCTGCACATTCAAAATCGGGATTGGTTTTAGAAACAGAAGGATCGCTGCAATGGAAAGCACCACACCGGGCAGCGCATACGGCATCTCGACCACAATGTTTAACGCTTTGGTCCAGCGCCCCCTGTGCCATGCAATAAGATACCCGATGGGAATGGCAACAAACATGGCGAATACAGCCGCCGCAATGGACAGCATGAAACTATTGGCAAAGGCACGCCGCGCCGCGATGTGTTCCATCACCACAAAACGGTAGTTATCCAGCGTTACACTATCGACGGTCAGCGTGACGCCGTACCCGCGCACCAGCGATGTCAGAACCAATCCGGTCAAGGGAAGTACAAGGATGATCATCATCAAAAGCCACATGACCACTTCGAGAGGCACACGCCAACGTCCGAGCATGTATGGCGCGAGGGATGCAGAGGTGCCCGAAATCCGGTAATCCCTGCGCGAACTGAAGTAATCCTGCATAAATATCCCGATCATGGCGATTATCGCGATCAGCATTGACAGCACCGCGACTTCGGAAAGGACCGCAGGGCCGCCACCCGCAAGGCGCTGAAAGATCAGTGTCGGCAAGACCAGATAATTGGCAGGAATGCCCAGAAAAGCAGGGATGCCAAAGTTGCCGACACAGGAGACAAACGTCAGCGCCGCCGCTGCCACGATGGCCGGTGTTGCCAGCGGCAATATGATCGTGGCGACAATGCGAAACGGCCCGGCCCCGCCGCTTTGCGCTGCTTCGACCAGTTCGCGCGGAAGCTGGCGCAGTCCTGCACGCACAATCAGAAACACCAGTGGAGAATACTGGATCGACAGCAGCAATATGATGCCTTCGGGAGAATAAAGCGGGTTTGGCGTGCCCAACGGTGGCGCAATGCCAAAGAAATGTAAAATCGGACTGGAAGGACCAAAAACCTGAAGCCATGCGAGGGCCGTTACCTGAGGCGCGATCATAAGAGGGGTGACAAAACACAAAACAAGCGCTTGGCGCAGTCTAACATCGGTCAGCGTCACAATCAGCGCAACTGTGACGCCCAAAATGACCGACGCAACGGTGCCACCGATTCCTACCACAATAGTATTGCGCGTCGCGCGCCAGACTGTCTGGTCCGATAATCCGTCGCGGATCGCATCAAGCGAGAAGTCTCCGCCCGGAAATACGGTTTCCTGCAACAGCCGTAGCATCGGCAGGAAAGACAGCACAAATACAATCAGTCCAATCAGTATAATCAGGGCCAGAAACTGGCCCTGATCGGTCTTGCCCCGTATCGCCATGATACGTGCTACCCGCCAAACATATCTGCAAAGCGTTTTTTGTTATCACCAATTTTCGGGGACACCGTGGATGCAGAGATGTCCATGACCTTGACCTCAGTGCCTTGGGGCAACCAGTCGGGCTGACCCACAGACGCTTTGGCAGGCAGATAGCCCTGACTGAGCGCAAGTTCCTGGCCCTCGTCAGATAGGATGAAGTCGACGAACTTCTGTGCGTCTTCCACATTGTCAGCAGTTGACATGATAGCAACGGGTTCGGTCACCGCTGGCACGCCTTCGGGTGGAAAGACAAATCCAATAGGGGAGCCGTCTTTGATCGCATTCATCGCCAGGAAATCAACAACAACGCCATAAGCGTTTTCACCTGATGCAACAGATTTCAACACCGCGCCATTACCACGGACAGCCGTCAGGCCATTGCTCTGCATTGTTTCAAAGAACTCCCACCCCAGCTCTGGGTCTTCGACAAAGCCGGACAGCAGGAAGGCCGCCGCACCAGAGTAAAGCGGACTGGGCATCACCACGAGGTTTTTGTAGGCATCGCCCGTCAGATCGCTCCAGCTCGCGGGCTTTTCGGTGGCGCCAGTGTTATACATGATGCCCGTCGTGATGAGCTTGCTGCCAAAGTAATACCCTTCGGGGTCTATCGCATTTGCATCAAAACCGTCGGTGACAGCGCCGTCGTATTTCATCAGGCGATCATCGGCCTTCAGCGTTTCCATACTCACTGCATCAGCGATCAGAAGGACATCGGGCTGCGGTGCGCCGGCTGCGAATTCGGCAGCGAGTTTACTCATCAGATCGCTTGTACCAGAGCGGAAAATTTGCACCTTAACATCCGGATTCGCAGCTTCAAAAGCGGCGACGGTTTCAGCAGCGTCTGCATCGGGTTGTGACGTGTAAAGTGTCAACTCACCGGCAAAAGCCGACTGGCAAACCATCAGCGCAGCGATGGCGGCAGATGAAGTTTTAATTAAAGATTGCGTCATTTGTGTCTCTCCCAGCATGTTAGCAAACCCCATACATTTGGGTTGGGGTTCTTCGAATTGTTCTTCAGCTTAGCAGTAATCGCTCGCGGTTCAGATAATTTTTACCTTTAATCTACAAATGTAACAACTTGATTACAATTGTGCATATCTGATGATTCGGGTCAAAGATTTTAAACCAGCATACCCAGGCCGCTAAGCCAGATTGACCGTCTCACTCAATCAAAGAAATAAATGAGAAACCTCTCAACAACCTTCCACAAGTTCTGTCGCTAGCTTGTACGAATTGTCTTTTGCGGATCATGTGTGGGCTCCTTTTTCCATTCAACTGACCAATTTGTGTCTCACCTCGGCTGCGCTAATTCTAGCCACTTGGGAATGGGGGCGCCACGCGGCCTCAGGTTTGCACTGCGAAAATGTTCAAATTTCTCGGCGGCAATTCATGCGTTGATTGTCAGCTATCAATTGCGATCTGCAGCGGAGCAATGATAATCTCGACTTCGTCGCCACCCCAGCCTGCAGTCCCTCAGCCGTCTTTCAGATTGCTT
>JBGCEM010000070.1:0-2620 GCA_045106335.1 Paracoccaceae bacterium
AAAGCCGGCAGCCCCGCTGACTTCTATGTAATCTCCCGTATCAAACGGTTTGAGGATCATAATCATCAGTCCGCTTGCCAGATTGCTGAGCGTATCTTGCATGGCAAAACCAAGGATGAAGGACAAACCGCCGAAGACGGCAAACAGAGGGGTCACGTTGACACCGAAGAAACCCAGCACAACCAGAATGCCCAAGATAAAGGTGGCCCAATAAACTGCACTGACAATGAAGCGCTGAAGCAGGCGAGACAGATTTGGCACTCTCGCAAGACCACGAGTTGTAGCGCGCCGCAAAAGTCGCGCAACATAGTACATACCCCATAATGCAAGGAAGAACCCGGCGATCTTGAGCAAGAACCCCAATCCCCCTTCTGCGGAGGTCAGCCAGTTGACGGAAAGCTGCCAAAGCGTCCGCGGGTCTGTTGTGCGCACGGCTTCGAGCCTGAGTGCGTTAATATATGTATCATGTACCTGCGTCTCTTCTGCAGCAGCGCCCTTTGTGCGCCAGGCTTCAATGACAGCAGAGTAGCTGTCTTGAACCTCGCGCTGTCTTTCCAATGCAGCAGCCAGTTGATCGCGCAAAACAGCGTCGCGCGCATCGTTTGCGACCTCCAGTTCCAGATTGAGCAAGGCGATTTCCTGCAAAACGCCCTTGATATGCTCCTGCCATGTTGTGGCCAGTTCTAAAAGTTCATCCGCCGTCATCGGAACGGTAAGAATTTCAAGCTCACTTGCGGTCGTGGTCACGGCAGTTGGCTCTGGCGGAGAAAATGTTGGAACCGCCTGATCTTGTGCGACGGCATCTGTGCCCAGCCCCACAGATAATGTGAGACAGCAGATTGAAAGGAGTAACAAAAGACGGTGAAGGATCATTGAGTGCTCACTTTTTCCAGGCGAAGGGATAACCTTCTGTTTTCAAATTTAGAAACGCTGTCCCACGAAGATATAAAGAAACTCTTCAGCGTCGTTGTTGGTAGAAACGTCAACGGAGAAATCCACTGGGAATTTTTGTGACACGCGATAGCGAACTCCAACGCCGCCAGCGATGCGGTCGCCGTTGTCTGTAAGCGAGCCGAATTCAGAACCGGTCCAGCCGATCCCGCCGAAAGCAACAAAGCCAAATCGATTGCCCAGACGTTGACGGTATTCCGCTTGTGCCGATACGAGCCGGGTGTCGTAAAATTGGGTTGGATTGAAGCCCCGAAACCCATCAGTAAAGCCGATTGAGCATTTATCGAAAAATGGCGCATCAGATGAGGCAGCACATGTCGATAGTCTACCAGCGACAACTTTTTCCTCACCGACCGTACGGTAAGCGTCAAAATTAAGAGAGGCGTAGTTATAAGCTCGTGAACCTTCAGACAAAGAGAACCCGCGGTTTACGGTAGCACTCACACGGGACCCGTTTGTTGGATAGTCACTGTCATCTCGGAGGTCCCACTCGTAGCTCACTCCCAGGCTTCCAAGCTCAAGCTCCAAATCGGGCAAAAGATCATCTGGAATGCTGGTTCCGCCAGTGTTTAATCCGATACTTGTGTTTAGGTAACGCAGGTTTAGGCCAAAAGTGTTGGTCTCTGTCACAGCGTATGTAAGTCCGCCGTTAAACAGCTCGCCATCTTGCTTGATCGGAAGCTTCAAACTGCCAAAGAATAAATCATAGCGTATATCCGCTTCCGCCAAGGCAAGGTTGAACCCCCAACCGGTACCAAATGACAGATTGGCCGCAATCCCATAGGCTTGGCTGCCATTGTCAGACCCCATGGCGCCGAGACCCACAAAAGACGTGTCTGCTTCCGGTGATAATTGAAAAAGGTAGCCTGCGCCCAAGGATAAGCCGGCACCGATGGCAGGATTTGAAAATGGAATGGGGACGACCAATGCAGAGCCGTTCCTGATGCCGTAGTCCGAGTTTTCCTGAGGTGCGCGTACAGGTGACAAACCGTTGTCAACAAGATTGGGGTTTGCCAGCAAGGCACTAGATATACAGCTCGCAAATATTGCTGGTCCAATTAGGACGCCCACGTGTTTCGAAAAGCACTTCAAATTCTTCACATGGTGTCTCACTTGTCCGTTAGCACTCTGCCACTCTTTCTTATTTTGTGGTTTGAAGCTTATTTATCTCTGCAATTTGAGCTCAAGTAGAAACGGGCGGCCTATCGGGCCAAAGATTTTTCAAGCTCTTCCAACTTAACCTTTGCATCACCTGGAGTGTCCCGTAAAAACTCCATAACGGCGATTACTTGCGTCTTCGTCTCAGTTGGCATTTCGGATGTATCAACTGAGCTAATAGCAGCATCGAAATCGATTCCGTTGTCTGTAACGATTCCGGTTTCTCGCCAGTCAGCGATCAAACTCTCGATTTCTTTTCTCACTTCGCCGGACGTTTCATTCATTTGCCCGGAAATCGTGTCACTCAAGATAGTGGCACTAGCTTCAAGTTCTTCCATTTGAGCTTTAGATTCCACTCGGAGCGCTTCGGCCGCTTCACCCGCCGCCGATGTCAGATCGTCGACGGCGTCAGACAGGGTACCGCCCGCTTCTTGCGCCGCTTCGGACAAACGTTCTGCCGGGGTCGGTTCGGGGCGCGTCAAAGCATAGATCGCAGCCGCCGCAACGACTC
>JBGCEM010000071.1:0-5310 GCA_045106335.1 Paracoccaceae bacterium
TCCCCAACCAATCAATAATACGCGAAAGCGCCGATCCATATTATGCTATTGAAACAAGAGCCGTGAATTCACACTTCGTCCGCGACTTTCCGGTTCGTGGACGACGCAGCGGAGGGCCCTGTTTATCGAACCAGTCATTCATTTCCGGCGCAGAGAAGGTGTTCTGGGAGCCCATTCTTACCGATGCTGCATCTCGTTCAAACGGCAGCTTTAGAGACGCGACGATAATGACCGACAGATTGCTAACGAGCATACTCGTGCCGATCGATACTACGTCCCGAACTTAGCCTCGTCGCAATTCGTCTGCCAGAAAATCATAGACCCTGCGAATGCGACGGCTCGTTGTGAGTTCCCGGTGCGAGACGAGCCAGATCGGAAACACAAGCGGTTCAAGGTCGGGCAGAACACGGCGAACAACAGGGTCGGCGTCGCCGATGTAAGCGTCCAGAATACCGATAGCTGCCCCTTGGCGCACAAGTTCCCACATGACCAGATAGCTTTCGGTCAGAAGCGGAAAGTTCGCCTCGGTCAGGCCAAGCCCAAGCGTGTTCAGCCCTTTAAGCATCATGCCGCCATGATCCATATTTACGAATTCAGCGTGGCGCAGATCGTAGGGCTTCGTTGGGTTGCCGATCTTCGCGATATAGTCTGGCGTTGCATAAAGCACCGCATCCGCGTCACCGATCTTTTTGGCGATCAGATCGGGTTCGGTTGGCCGGAAATTGCGAATTGCAATGTCGGCCTCGCGACGGCGCAGGTTACTCGCGTGGTTGGCAACGACAATCTCGACCTGAATGCCTGGTTCAATGATGCGTAACTTGGCGATAATCGGCGGTAACAACACAGCCGCGTATGTCTCGCTAGCCGAGATGCAGATCGTTCCTGCTAACGCTTGCGACTGACCTAGAGCAGCCATCGAGACCCGGCCTGCTGCCTCTCCCATGACCCGGACGTGCTCGAGCAGTTCCGAACCACTTGGCGTGAGCGTTAGGCCGCGCCCGACACGCTCAAACAAAACGATGCCTAATTCTTGCTCTAAACCGTCAACCTGACGGCCAAGGGTTGGCTGTGCCATGCCCAGTGCGCGTGCGGCGGCTGACAACGAGCCTTCCTCGGCCGTGACCAAGAAAGCCCGCGCTTTGTTCCAATCGAATTTTACCGAGCGCCAATCCATGCAGATATGCATATCAAATCACAGGAATTGGTCAATTCGCATAAGTGTTCCAATGAGCTAAACCGCTAGCAACATCACAACTAAAATGAAATGAGCACCAATATGACAACCCTCATCATCGGAGCGAGCGGAGCAACAGGACGCCTGCTTGTGCAAGAATTGTTAGCACGCGGCCAAAGCGTAAAAATCATTGTACGGTCCCTCGACAGCCTGCCTGAAACCGTCAAAAACCATGCCCATTTGTCCGTGATAAAGGCGAGTATTCTTGACCTTAGCGATGCCGAGATGGTTAGACACGCTCATGGATGCAGCTCGGTGGTGTCATGTTTAGGGCACAACCTAACATTTAGGGGGATGTTTGGTAGGCCACGCAAGCTGGTCACCGATGCCACCCGCCGGTTATGCGATGCCATACGGGCAAATGAGCCTGCAGAGCCTGTTAAATACGTACTCATGAACACAACTGGCAACAGCAACCGCGATCTGGATGAACGCATATCGTTTGGCCAAAAATGTGTGATAATCCTGCTTCGTTTGTTGCTTCCCCCACACGTGGACAACGAAAAAGCAGCGGATTACTTGCGTACCAATGTTGGTCAGAATGATCCGATGATCGAATGGGCTGCTGTCCGCCCAGATGGATTAATTGATGAAACTGAAGTCACTGATTACGACATTCATAGGTCACCAACGCGAAGTGCTATTTTCGATGCGGGTTCGACAAGCCGTATCAATGTCGCCCACTTCATGGCCAAATTGATCGACAGCGATAGCACTTGGAAAATGTGGCGTGGTCAGATGCCAGTGATCTACAACAAAGCCTTGGCCTAACCAAGCGATTAAGAAGGGTAGTGTCGGACACCGTGGTGAAGTTTCAGCGGATGCTGATTTGCGTCATCAACATCCACTGCTTCCTTTCGCAGTGTGCGCTTATGGCTTGGTGTTGAGATCTAGGAATTCGACCATGTGATCCGCAATCTCGTTGCCATATTCTTCGAGAGCGAAGTGACCAGTGTCGAGCAGATGAAACTCCAAATTCTCTAGGTCGCGCTTGTAGGGATGTGCGCCATCGACCGGAAAGATGTGATCGTTCTTGCCCCACATCAGCAAAGTTGGCGTCTGATGTTCACGAAACAATGCTTGCCACTTCGGATACTCAGCGACGTTAGTTCCATAATCCAAGAACATCTCAAGTTGGACTTCTTGATTGCCAGGGCGGTCTAACAGGTATTGGACATGCCAAAAGTTGTCTGGATTGATCGCTTTTGGATTTTGCGTACCGTGAGTGAACTGCCATTTGGTCGCATCAATTTCTAGAAAGCCGCGTAGTTGGTCACCATTTTCGGCAGATGGATCAGCCCAATAGGCTTTGAGAGGGTCCCAGAACTCCTTCAAACCTTCTTCATAGGCATTCCCATTTTGGATGATGAAACCAGACACCCTTTCAGGGTGTTCAGCGAACATCCGGAACCCAACAGGTGCGCCATAATCCATCAGATAGACCGAGTAATTTCCGACGTTTTTCCGGTCCAGCAATTGGGTAATCATCTCTGCTGTGTTTGCAAACGAGTATTCGTAATCGGCAGCGTCCGGCATGTCGGAGGCACCGTAACCTAGATAATCGGGGGCAATGACGTGATAATCTTTGCCCAGCTCGGGGATCAGGTTACGAAACATGTGTGATGAGGTCGGAAATCCATGCAGCAGCAATACGGTCGGGTTCGAAGGATCACCGGCCTCGCGGTAGGCGATGCTCTGGCCGTCAATGATTTCTGAGCGAAATGAAGTTTGTACGGCATCATCCCTGACGACGGTTTCTGCTGCGATGACAGGCGAGTAGATCATGATAGGCGATGCGATGGTAAGCGCCAGAAGGCTCGCGCTTAGGGTCGATCTGAAGGCATAGGACATTGGATTTCTTCCTTGTTTGGTGTGGAAATAATGTGGGTTTATGGGCTGAGAATGGCGCGGTAATCAGTCGTTCTGACCAAGCGCGGATCTCAGTTTTTCGTTTTCGAATTTCAGGCGGGACAGTTCGGCACGTAAAGGTTCAAGCTGTGGTTCGAGCTCTTCCAGCGTCATCCGCTGGGGGATATGCTGCGGACAGTTCCAGTCGAGCGCTTCAATCGTGATGACAACCGCGCGTTCAGGACGTCCGCGATAAGACATATCCTGAAGCTGCGTCATCAATTTCGGATCATCGGATGAATTGATCAACCTGGCACGCCCCCAAACTTTCAGCCGTCGGCGGTTGGGATAATCCATCAGGATCATAGAGATGCGATCATCATCCGTAAGATTGCCCGCGCTCAGATATTGGCGGTTTCCTCGAAAATCGGCATAGGCAATGGTTTGGTCATCCAGCACCTTGAGAAATCCAGTTGGCCCCCCGCGAAACTGTACGTAGGGCCAACCGGATTCCGAGACCGTGGCTTGATAGAAGCCGTCCCTGCCTGAGATGAACTCAGCTTCGTCAGGCCCAATGCGGTCAGCGCGATCTGCCTCTGGAGCCATGAATTTCGAATATCCCTCGGCTGATCCGTTTTGTTTCTGAAGGGCAAGGACAGATGGTGTAAAACTGATCTCTGTGAAGGCGCGTGTCATGATGTCTCCTGTTCAACTGGGAGGGTGGTTATTGGTTGAACAAGAGCTAATCTGTTTCTTGAATTGTTAGAATAACCATTATAGTCAATTTATTATTCACCTAAGTGGAATAATGAAATGGACAGAATGCGATCAATTCAGGTCTTTATTGCGGTTGCAGACGACCAGGGGTTTGCGTCGGCAGCCCGCCGTCTAAATATGTCTCCACCTGCAGTCACACGATCCGTATCGATGCTCGAAGACCATCTTGGAGCGCGCTTGTTCGTCCGCACAACCCGCTCTGTTAGGCTGACAGACGTTGGCAAAAGGTTTCTGGAAGATGGGCGGCGTATATTGCTTGAACTAGAGGAAGCTGAACAAGCAGCGGTTGGTTCGCATTCCGAACCAAAGGGCGATTTGAGTATTACCGCTTCGGCGCTGCTTGGGCGTATGTTCGTGACTCCGATCCTCGGTGAGTTCCTCAATTCCTATCCGAAAGTTAATGCACGGACGATGTACGTAGATCGTGTCGTGAATTTGATTGATGAAGGTCTAGATGTAGGTATCCGGATCGGCGATTTGCCGGATTCGTCACTCACTGCGGTGAGATGTGGCAGTGTTCGACAAGTTGTTTTTGGAGCGCCCAAATACATCGAAAAACATGGGCTGCCACAGCAACCAGAGGATCTGGCAGATCACGCACTTATCCAGTCCCTCGCAGTAACGCCCTCTCGTGAATGGGGTTTTCAAGTCAATGGCGCTCGAACTTCGGTTCATATCAAACCGCGTGTGCAGATGAACACTAACGATGCCGCAATAGAAATGGCACTGGGGGGATGGGGTCTTTCAAAGGTGATATCCTATCAAATATCACCCTTCATCGAAGCTGGGCGATTGCAGACGGTACTAGACGCGTTCGAGCTTCCCCCGATGCCAATCCACGTCGTACATCAGGAAGGTCGCATGGTAAGTGGCAAAGTCAGAGCATTCGTCGATTTCATGGTCGAGCGTCTTCGGGCGGATGAGCATATTAATTGAGTATGGCGTGCGCGGTCACTTGCAACAGAAATTACCAAAAGCGGCCATTGGCGGTAACGCAGCGAACGGCAGTTTAGATGAAGGTTTTTCGATGCGGGCCACTGCGCGAGATTTCGGCGCGGGACTGACCTTGGCCCGCGTTGACAAACCTCTCAAGGAGGAAGCCGTGGGATGCTGAGTGTGACCTATGGGGAAAGTGCGAGGCCGCTGTAGGTTTGTTTGGGCCTTGGCGTATTTGTCGATGGCATTCGGGGCGTTTCATAGGACATGGGTTGCATGATCTTGGCTTTGGTAACGATGAACATCGGCGCGTTTTCAACATATTGGATCGCTTGGGGCAGCAGAGTACTCCACCCTGAAGCAGTGCATGAGGGAGCAGGTATTTTGCATTTTGACGGACATCTCGTCATGCGGCGACCTTTCTGGGTGGCGCTCGGGTCTGTGGCTTTTGCCCCCGCCTGAAGGTCTCGATGATGCGCATTTGCCCGCCGCAATCGGGGCATGGTTCGCGGAGC
>JBGCEM010000072.1:0-17283 GCA_045106335.1 Paracoccaceae bacterium
AATGCATGTAGAAATCCTGTAAAGTGAAACTGGATTTTCCAGACAAGCAAAGCTGCCGTTTTGGCGCTGGGACGATAACTAGAGGGGAAGCATGCTATTTACACGCCCGCAAAGCGTCAATTTTGTGACAGGTAAACAAAGAGTTAAACATTGTCTTGCGCCGCGTCTTGCGCGTCAGCTGTTATGCCATGACATTCTTTTACTTCATTGACAGTAGTGCTAAAAACACGGCCAAGGAAACGGGGCGTCGCGTGACATGACAACACTAGCTACTTTCATTGGTGTCGCGGCTTATCTCGCGACGTATGTGACCATTCTGAAACGCACGTTTCTTGCAATTTCGCCCCAGCGACATCAGTTAAGCGGAGCGATTTTTTTGATGAACAATTGCCTGTTTATTATTCCTGCCCTTTTCATTGTCCCGATTTACGGGGCCGAGCAGATTAGAGTTCTGCGCTACGTTGAGAACGATTCCGTTATTGGCATCCATGCGATTGTCATCTTTTCCATGCTTACGTTTGTTCTTTGCTTTGCCTTGTTGAGCTCGGTCTTGGGGAGGTTACTGTTCTACGATATGCGTAAAGTTTATCGAGACTTGGAGAACCCCGTTATTTCTAGCCGCGTTCTGGCATTTTGTCGGATTATGTTGCTGTCGATTCCTGCGGCAATCATGGTGAATATTGTCGTATTTGGCGGTCAGCACGCGCTTTTTGGCGCTGCCTTTTATGACTTGAATGCGGGTGCCATCCGTCACGAAAATGAGAGCTCTGTGTTTGCGGCTTATGCCAAACACTATTTTCACGTCATCTCACTATTGGTGGCACCATGCCTGGCGTTGCCAATTTATCGTCGGCGACATACCGAACGCGTAATTTCTGTCGTGCTGGTTTTTGCTGCATTAACGTCGCATGGATCAAAATCCCCGTTTATCTTTTTTCTGATTGTCTTGTTTTTCGCAATGTTGGAAAAGAGTGCCTTGAATGCTGGGCGCAGCGATGCGTATGCGATGTTTTCCGCAAAACGGGTCATGTTTGCCGTGTTTGGGTTGTTGAGCGCGTTTCTTGCTTTTTACTTCTTTGCGACAACGTTCTTTCTTGGCGAGAATAACGCGTTTTGGGATTATTTCTGGAATCGCGCTTTCATAGGCCAGATGGCGGGCATGTATGAGCAGTTCAACTTATTTCTTTTTGATCCAAGTTTTAGCTGGCACAGTGTGCCTTTCGCCAGCCTGTTGATTGATTACCCAAGCTTCCATAAGGAACTGATGCTGGTGAGCGAAAACCTTGTTGACCCTGACCGCATCGGGATCAAGGTGACGTTCTTCTCAGCCGAGGCATACGGGATGTTCGGATGGAGCGGAGTTGTGATTGCGCCATTTTTGCTGGCCATACAATTTGTTATGACTTTCCTGCTGCTTAACGCAGCCATCGATCGTCTGATCTTGCGTAACCGTGAGTTGTCGAAGTATGTGACATCTTTCTTCTTTGTTGCCTATTTTTCCTTCACCGACGGCATTTCAGAGATGCTCTTACTCAAAGGCGCGATTTTTGTGCTCGTTTTAATGTTGCCAGTTATTTTTTGCATGGTGCTGCGTGGGACATGGATGTCTTATGATGCCCGTAGATCGAGTTTTGTGAATGGCCGGGTAACGTCATGAGAATAGTGCCGACACCCTTGTCTGATGCGGTGCTCGCAACAGGCATGCCCGCGTTTCATGATCATCGTGGGTCTTTCCGCCGCGTCTTTTGTCAATCGCTGTTTTCTGCTGAGTCCTGTCCGTTTGAGGTGCGCCAAATCAATCTGTCGCGTACCACCACGCAAGGCGCATTGCGTGGGATGCATTTTCAGCAGGGCCAAGCGGCAGAAGATAAGCTGGTGACCTGTTTGAAAGGTGAGATCTTTGATGTTGCAGTGGATTTGCGCGCAGGGTCTGACACTTATGGCGCGTGGCATGGCGTTAAGCTATCGGGTGAAACACCGCAATCATTCTTGATTCCAAAGGGTTTTGCCCATGGGTTTCAGGCACTTACCGCAGATGTTGAGATGCTTTATCTGATGAGCGCGGACTATGATCCCACTGCAGAAGCTGGACTTCACTATGCTTGCCCCAAGACTGCGATTAAATGGCCTTTGCCCATTGTTGACCTGTCTGAACGCGACAAGACCCACCCGCAGCTTGACGATATCACGCCGGTATCATTGTCATGACCGCCTCTGTTTTACTGACAGGTGCGACAGGCTTTGTTGGTCGTGCCGTTGCCATAAATTTGATCAAGCGCGGTATTCCATTGCGCCTTGTGCTGCGTCCGGGACGCGCAAACACGCTACCGGTCGAATTTGCCAATGTAGAGATTACAGAGACCGCCGATCTATTCGCAGAGTCGGTTGATTGGTGGGCGCAAACCTGTGCCGGGGTATCAACTGTGGTCCACCTTGCTTGGCATGTTGACCCTGCTGACTATCTGACCTCGCACAAGAACCTGACTTGTTTGTCGGGTACGCTCGCTGTGGCGCAAGGGGCTGTGGAGGCTGGCGTTTCGCGGTTTGTCGGCGTTGGCACCTGCTTTGAATATGATCTGACCTATGGGGATTTATCGGTAGAGACGACCCCGCTTGTTCCGCTCACCCCTTATGCTGCTGCCAAGATCGCGGCCTTCCAATGTTTGGACCAATGGTTCGCCCAGACAGATATAGCGTTTTTATGGGGTCGCTTGTTTTACCTTTACGGTCAGGGTGAAAACCAGGCGCGTTTGGTTCCGTTTCTGCATGATCGGTTGTCGCGTGGTGAAGAGGCGCCGCTGTCGTCTGGAAATCAGGTCAGAGACTTCCAAGATGTGGCGCAGGCCGCTGACCTTTTGGTGCGTGCCGCACTTTCAAAGACAACAGGTGCCTTTAACGTCTGTTCTGGCGAGGGTATCACGGTGCGTGCATTGGCAGAGCAGATCGCCGATTGCTATGGCCGACGCGATCTTTTGCGGTTCGGTGCGCGCCCTGACAAGCTTGTCGACCCACCGCGCGTTGTCGGGATTCCGACCCCTCTTGTCAATTAGAGCCCGTGCTGAGTTTTTTGCGGATCGATAGCATGCGCCCGTAGCGCTTCCACGCTTTAAGGGCGCTGATGTGTCCTGCAAGAGAGGGTGCGAATTGCTCAATTTCTGCCAATGTGCTTTCAGCGTTTCGCAAGAAGGCAGAGAGTTGGTCGCCGTGAATACGGTGTTCATAGAGAATGTCTTGCGACTGTCCTATTGTGCCTCCGGCCAACAGAACACTGAGCCAGAAGGTTTGATCGACCAGATATTGATAGGTCCCGTCGAAAAGCAGGTCATCTGGCAGCGCTTCGCGCCGGTAGATCGCACACGGGGCCATCAGGTGATTGTAGGAGGCGAGTTTTTTCAGCCCTGTTTCGCCGCGCAGCTCGGGCCCCCGCCATTTGTAAATCAACCGCCGGGCAGTGTTTTTGACGCTCGTGATATCATCCCCGGTGTCGTTGATCAGCGCCCCTTGGCAAAAGATAAGCCATGCCTCCGGGAAACGGGTGGCCGCCTTTTTCATACCAGAGATAAACTGCGGTTTGAGCCGGTCATCCGCATGGACAATTGCGAAATAGGGTTGCGTTGCGGCCTTAATACAGCGGTTGAAATTCCCGGCTAGATCGACGCCGTCTTCTGAGCGCATGAGTTTCAGCCGTTTGTCGTCCTTCGCCAGCAAGGTGACTCTGTCCGGTGTGTCGTCGGTGGATGCGTTGTCCATGACGGTGACTGTGAAATCCCGGTCATCTTGTATCAGAATGCTTTCAATACATTCAGTCAGAAGCGCCCCGCCGTTGCGTACGGGTACAAAGATTTCAATAGTCGTGTCTGTCATTCGCGTATCCTTCGCGCGCGCCGTCCTGGCAAAGGCGCGATCTTTGCTGCTGTTAGATAGAGGATGTAACAGTCCAATGTGAGGCTGCGTTTTTGCAGGTAAATTCGATCAAGCCAAGCTTTGCGGGGTACGCAGCGCGCGATGTAGATCGCTTCTGTTTCTTCGGCGGTTGTTGCTTGGGCAAGCAGCCGCGCTTCGGTCTTGTGATACATTATGGACGCGAGCCCGGTGATCCCCGGTGGGGTGCGAAGGACGTGCCGATAGAGTTCTGGGAACATGTCCGTGTAGCGTCGCAGCGGTGGGCGTGGGCCGACAAAGCTCATCTCGCCACGGATCACGTTCCACAATTGCGGCAGTTCATCCAGCCGGACATCGCGCAGGGCTTTTCCCAAAGGCGTGATCCGGTTTGACTTATCTCCACCTGAAACACCGGTGTTTTTATCCGCCATATCCGGCACTCGCATTGTGCGGAATTTGATCAGTTGAAACGGCTTTTCAACGGTTTTCATCCGCTCGGCGATATAGAAAATGGGCAAATCCCTGCGGACGACCATCCAGATGCTGAGCCCGATGAGTATTGGCAGTGAAAGAATGACCAAAACGACCGCAAGCGTCAGATCAAAAAGACGTTTCCAGAGTGGCAGGCTCATCGTGACATATGCTCCAAATATTCATCCACGAGGGTTTGGGATGTCACGGGCCGAAGCACATCGCCGATTTCCGCTGCAAGTCTTTCGTGGCACAGCCCGACTTTGGCGATCGCATTTTCGGGGGCTGGTCGCCAGTTTAGCTGCATCGAACCGGGATGCGCTCTGTCTAGGGAGGTGAGTAGATCCTCCATGCCGATGGGCGGCGGTGCAATGATGTTCAGGCAGGCTGGAAGTTGTTGCGGTGCTAGTGCAATGGCCCCAATTACATCGGCAAGCCCCTTCGGCCCGATGTAAGACCGTTGCGGGCCTGAGCCATCGGTGAACTGATCGAGTGTGATGTCGATTGCTTTTGTCTGGGCCGTGAATTGCCCCAAAAGCGCATCCGCGCCCGCAACATTTCCAATCCGCAATGTTGTCAAGTCAGAACCAGCCTGTTGACCGAGCGCTTGTTCCAACGCGGCCTTGGACCGCCCATAGGCTGACAGGGGCGCCAGTGTGTCGGTCTCTTTGAAAAGCTGATCTGCAACGGTTGGTCGCCCATAAACCGCCGCTGAGGAGGCCATCAAGATGCGGGGCACCCCGGCATTGCGCGCTGCGCCCAGAACATCGATCGCAAGGTCGCGGTTCACCTTGGCAAAGTCATCTTCTCTTGCTGCACCAGTTGGCGTTGTACCGATCAGATTGAGCAAGGCTGCAGTGCCGACAAGATTCGATTGTAAGGTATCCGCCCCATCTTCGGGGTTCCAGTGGAGGTAGGCCGTGTGCGGCTTGCGGCTTTGGCCGATAACCTCGAGGTCGCGCCTCTCGGCTAGCCCAGACATCATCATTTGGCCAAGGCGGCCTGTCGCGCCGAGTATTGTGATCCGTGGCGCAGACATGGGATTAAAAGATTGCCAACTCGGGAATAGCCACAACAAACTGTCCGCCGTGGTCCCGGATTCCGGACAACTGTTGTGCGATTTCATCCCGCAGGTTCCATGGCAGGATCACGACATAGTCAGGCTTGCTGGCCAGCAAAATGTCGGGGTCGACCACGGGTATATGCGCGCCAGGCAGCAGGCGTCCCTGCTTTTGTGGGGATTTATCAGCGACCATTTCGATCAAATCAGCCCCGATACCTGCGTAGTTCAGCAAGGTGTTACCCTTTGCTGCAGCCCCGTAACCGACGACCCGTTTTCCGCTTTCTTGCGCATCGAGCAAGAAGCGCAGCAGGTTACGTTTGATTTCGATCACCCGCGTTTGGAAGGTAGCATAAGTTGCCGCATCGGTCAGCCCGGCGGCGATTTCTTGCTGAAGTGTCTGTTCAACGGCATCTGTTTGCGCATGTGGACCGTCGTCAAAACAAGCAAAGACTCGCAGTGATCCGCCATGGGTTGGAAGCTGTTCCACGTCAAAGACCCGTAGTCCGTGCCCGTTCAGGATTGCCTTGACGGCGGTCAGACTGAGGTAGCTGAAATGTTCATGGTAGATTGTGTCGAATTGGTTTTTGGTCAGCAGGTTTTGTAGATGCGGGAATTCAAAAGTGACCACGCCGTCCTGCGCCAAAAGCTCTGGCAGGCCACCAGTGAAATCGGTGATATCGGGCACATGGGCCAGCACATTGTTGCCAAGGATCAAGTTGGCGCGCCCGTGTTTGGCGGCAATGTCGCGTGCGGATTGCGTACCGAAAAACGTCACCTCTGATGCGACGCCGTGGTTATCCCATGCAGCCTGAGCGACGTTGCCAGAAGGCTCGACGCCTAAAGCCTTGATGCCCGCTGCCTTGATATTCTTGAGCAGGTATCCATCGTTACTGGCAATTTCAACGACGAGGCTTTCAGGTCCGTAACCGAACCGCTTGATCATCATGTCAGTGTAATTTTTGGCATGCTCTAGCCACGACTGAGAGAAGGACGAATAATAGGCGTAGTCTTCGTTAAAGAGCGAACCTGCATCTTCAAAATAGTCGAGTTGGCTGAGCCAGCAGTTTGTGCAGATCAGCGCGTTGAGTGGCAGGTACAGTTCTGCGCCTGCCCTTTCTTCTGGCTTTAGGAAATAGTTTGAAGGCGGGTGCGAACCGAGGTTGCAGAATGGCGACAGCGTGTTTTGGCCGCAATGACGGCAGGCGGTCAAAGTTCCGGTGAAAGGCGCATTCATTCCTAGTTCTCTTTGTTGAAGTCTAAAATTTCGGCTTTTGACAGTTCCAGCACATTTGATGTGGTGGTCGCAGCCTTATACCATCCGATTGTCCGATCCATGCATGCGGCGAACCCCCATGTTGGCAGCCACCCCAAGCAGTCCCTTGCCAGCGCGTTGTCGAGCGTCAAAAGCCTGCTTTCGGGAATTGATCCATCCGGTTCGTGCCGCCAAGCCGCGTCACCGCCCCAGATGGTGACCGCATGGTCCACCACATCACGGACCGTTCTGAAGTCATCGGCATTTGGTCCGAAATTCAGCGACGGTGGAAGGCTGCGGTGGTCAGCTGCCAGCATTTCTGCAGCAATCATGTATCCTTTGAGCGGTTCTAAAACATGTTGCCATGGCCGCACTGCATCTGGATTGCGCATAATGAGCGGCGTGCCAGACATTGCGGCCCTCACAAAGTCTGGGACAAGACGGTCCTTGGACCAATCCCCGCCCCCAACAACATTGCCCGCACGGACAGAGACAATCCCGATACCATTGGGCCCGAAGTAACTGTTCCGCCATGCTTCGATGGCCATTTCGCTCGCGGCTTTGGAAGTTCCGTAAGGTTCGTGCCCACCAAGCGCATCAGTTTCGCGGTATGGCCAGACCCATTCGACGTTTCGGTAGACCTTGTCTGTTGTCACCGCGATGCAGGCCTTAAGGTCGGGCGCGTGTCGCAATGCATCGAGTACATGGACTGTGCCCATGACGTTTGTACAAAATGTCTCTACCGGTTCGGCATGCGCCTGTCTGACCAGCGGCTGTGCGGCCAAATGAAAAGTGAATTCAGGGTTGATCTGTTTGATCGCCGCAGCCGTGGCTGCCTGGTCACGGATATCGATACGGTGATTGCCGGCCAATAGATCCCCAAGACCGATAAGGTCGAAATGATTTGGTGTTGTATTGGGGTAAAGCGCGATCCCGTGCACCTCTGCACCCAGTTGGGTCAGCCAAAGCGCCAGCCACGATCCCTTAAACCCGGTGTGCCCAGTCACAAGGACCCGGCGGCCTGACCAGAATTCAGGAGTGATGTGCGCACCCGCCATTGTCGTTACCAGATTTTCCACGCCGCGCGCCCATTGGACCATTGGTCCTCTAGCAGGTTTTTTTCGCGCAATGTGTCCATGGGTTGCCAGAACCCATCGTGTTCGAAGCTCATCAATTGTTGGTCTTTTGCCAAACCCATCAAAGGTTCATTTTCCCAAACGGTTGATGGCCCTTCAATCCGGTCGATGACGGATGGTGAAAGGACAAAAAAGCCGCCATTGATCAACGCCCCTTCGCCCTTTGGTTTTTCAGAGAATCTTTCTACCCGTCCATCTTCAATCTCCAACGCACCAAACCGACCGGGTGGGGCGACGGCTGTTACGGTCGCGTCTTTTCCATGAGATTTGTGATAGGCAAAAAGCGCCGTCAGATCGACATCGGATACCCCATCGCCATAGGTAAACGCAAAGGCTTCTTCATCCTTGATGAAAGGTGCTACGGCTTTGAGCCTTCCGCCTGTCATTGTCGCGTCACCGGTGTCGACGAGCGTGACTTTCCAGTCTTCGGATCGCCGCGCGTGTACTTGCATGTCACCGGACCCAAGATCAAAGGTGACATCGGAGGTATGTAAGAAATAGTTGTGGAAATATTCTTTGATCATGTAGCCCTTGTAGCCACAGCAGACAATGAATTCCCGCACCCCATGCGATGCATAAATTTTCATAATATGCCATAGGATCGGCCGCCCACCGACTTCAACCATTGGTTTTGGCTTTAGTTGGGTTTCTTCACTCAGACGGGTGCCAAGCCCCCCGGCAAGGATGACGGCCTTACGCATGTATTTATCGTCCCCAAAGAATTTTTCGGACGACTAACACAATGCAATAGGAGCGTAAACTCGACTTAGTTGACGCCAGAACAGGTTAGTCTTGTGTTGCAAGTTCGCGGTAGAGTTCTGCGAACTTCCGCGCCACAACTCTGCGGTCGAAGGTGGTTTGGGCCAGTTTGATGGCTCTGTCGCGGACTTCGGGCGCGCGCAATGCATCGAGGGTTTTTTGTGAGATCCCGAAATCTGGTTTTCTATCGTCAAATATCGCCCCGACATCATTGTCTGCGACAAGTGCGCCGACGGCCTCCGGGTAAGGTGACACCAGAATTGGCAGCCCTGCCGCAAGGTATTCAGCTGATTTGGTTGATAAACCGGTTTTGCAGAGCATTTCATCAATTTCAGTGAGCGGTCTTTTGTAGACGTTGCAGGCAATGTCTTGGGCAGCCAGCAATTTAGGCATTTGGGCGGGGTCTTTGACGGCTTGGAATGTCGTGCAATCAGGCCCAAGAATGGTTTGCGCCATGGCCTGCAACGGGGCGTGTGGCGAGACTGTCAGAACGGTGAGATGAATTGGCCCGGCAATTTTTCGTACTGCTGCTGCGAGTTCAAACAGCATCTTAGGGGTTTGCATCCCGCCTTTGTAAAGAGCGCCCGCATAGACCAACCGCAACGGCCCGTCATGTGCTGGGACTGGTTGCGCGGATGCCGATGACAAGGGGGCGGAGATATAGTTGGTAAGCGTCCGTTTTGCGCCCATTTCTGCGTAGTGCGCTGTCATCGGCGCGTTGACGCCAACCACTGCATCCACCTGTTCTACGACCTCTTTCTCCAAGGCCTTAAATGCATCTAGATCAGCTTGATCGAGCCTGCGCCGGTATTGCATTTCCGGCCAGATTGAGCGCGCGTCGTAAATGATCCGGTAGTCCAGACTGCTCAATTGCCGCAGTTGCGTTGCGATCCATGTTGCCAGAAACGAACGGCAATGCACGATCTTGGGATTAATCTGTCGTAGTTTCGGCAGTAGTGTGAACCTGGCACCCGTAAAGATAACGTTGAAATTCCGCCTTGTTGGATAGACGAAGTTTTGCGTCACGGGGATGGGGCAGATGCGAAGCGGCACCGGATCAAGTGCCGCGCGTACCTTCCGCAGCTCTGCCCAATATCCGAGTTTTTCCCGTACCAGTCCAGAATGGATGAGCGGCAGCCCCGCAATGAGGTGAGATTCGAAATCGTCATGTTCTGCTACGATCTGCGCGACAGTTTCGGCAACCTGTGTCCGATAGATTCCATAAGCGCGGGGGGTTTCGCCCCATGTCAGATACACCGTCTTCATTTTAGTCATACCCGAAATGATCGATTTCTGTTCCGAGCCCATCCGCGAGAAGGGCGCAATCTGTTTCCGAAAGTTCTTTGCGCCAGCGGCCGATGTTGCCCCGGCTTAGGTCGAGTTGTGTCATGGCATCTGCAAAGGGAATGCCCAGATAATTGCACAAGCGGCGCAGATGTTTTTGTGGTTCTGTGACCAAGTCTTCCATCCGGATTATCGTTGCAACCCCTTCCGGCAGCTGACCCAAGGTGTGGCGGATTGGTGTCATGCTTGCCTTGTAGAAAGCAATCGCCGCAAGCAGTTCTGCTGGCGCCCAACGTTGTTTCAGCAGTGATGCGACGACATCGCGCGGGTCCCGGACGACATGCACAAAGCGTGTTTGTGGCAATAGCTGGTGCAGTTCGGCAGCGTAGAACAGGCTGAACGTCTCATCTGCGACACATTGGTTTGCTCCTGTTTGGGTGCAAAGCGATGCAAAGAACTGCGCGACGAAATCAGAAAAGGCCTGTTTTGTTTCCTTCTGACCCATTGGCATTGGGATGCGGTTTTGGTTGTGCCTGCGCCAGCCTGTTCTTCCTGGCCAGATCCCGCCGTAGCGCCCAGCCTCGAGCCGCTGAAACAATTCTGTCGTTGCTACCCCGAAACCGGGGGCGTGTTTCTCTAGCTCCCATTCCTTGTAGGTGCGCAGGTTGACTGGGCCCTGGCCGAGTTTCTTTATGAGCATTTCGATCGCTATAGCGATCACGTCCACAAGATCTTTGCGCTCGATCCGGCGCAGCAGCTTTTCCAGACGGTCCAGATGTCGGTGTGCCTCGAAAGGCGAGATCGGCTGGTTCAATGCCCGCCATGTAGGCAGCAGCCCGTCTGGGTCGATCAAGAAGCGGCTTTCGAATGGGAGCGCAGCTGTCATTGGCCCGCTCGCCAACACGGCTTTGAGAAGGTTCGTACCAGAACGACCAGTCCCGCCGATCATGATCACCTTGGCTGGTTGCGTCGTCACGGATCAATCCAACGCAGGACTTCGAATGCTTCTGCCAGTGGCAGCCCGCCTTTTATGCCATGGTAAGCCGCGATGGCCCGCAACATGTCGCTTTGTGAATAAGGCCGGGCCGCTTGACTTTTGTAGGCCCCCATCGCGGCTGTTTTCGCGGCAAGGTTTGCTTCTGACAGGCCAACAACAAGGTCAAAATCAAACCTGCGGCTGTTCCAAGGCAGCTCATATCCAAGCAAGGTGGTAGTCTTGAAAGCGCGCATGGCCTCTTGGTGGATGATTTGATGATCTTGGTGCACGTCATTTGAATTAGGGGCCAGAACCAAGGTTGGCGAGATGGCTTTGCGTAGCCTGATCATCTGATCCAGGACATCTTGCCGCCGCTCATGAAACCGCCGGACTGTGAAATCCATCACCTCGACATTTTCAGGTGGAATACCGAGTAACGCAGTTGCATCGCGGCATTCATGTACAAGCGTACCGGGTTCAAATCCTTTTGGAAGGGATTCATCGCAGCGAGAGAAGGCAGCGTAATACACTTTTTCCACACTGGGCGCGTATTTATGTATTAGCCCACCTGCACCCAATTCCCCGTCATCAGTATGGGGGGCGAGAACCAAAATTCGTTTGGCATTTAGCATGTTACGTCGCCCCTTTATTCACAACCTGGATCATTTTTGGTTTTCCTCGGTCCAGCGCTTGTTTGCAAGCAGATGCAGATAGAAACGCAGGCTGTAGCTGATCAGAAAGGCAAAGGATGATACGGAGAGGACAAGGACGATGCTGTAACCGACCGATGCCATAACCCAAAAGACCCCCCCAAATAGAATGATTGACAGCGCATCACACCAAAGTTGCCAATGTTGCCTGCGGTAAACGATCAAATGGTTGGTTGAGCTAAACACCAGCAGGCTGAACAGCATTGGGGTCATTGCAGCCATGATCCCCCCGGCCCCTGCCCATTTTTCGCCAAAGATGAACCCAAAGTAGAATGGGGCGGTCAGACAGATAATTGCAAAGGCGGCCCCTGCTAGCCCGAGCACCTGAAGCGTCCGCAAGAATAGGCGTCGCAGGGCAGGGGGATCTGACTTGGCCAGATCGGTTGCTTCGGCCCAGAAGCTTTTGGCTAGCGCGCCTGACAGGAAACTGAGCGGTGCGGTTCCCATCCGGAATACGAATGCAAACCATCCCAGAATGGTTTCATCATAGAGCGCCCAAATCATCAAGAATGGCAGGTAGAAGGCAAGCCGGTGCAAGATAGATGACCCGAGTGATGCTGCGATTTCTTTCCTTGAATTGCAGGTCACTGCCAGTATGTAAGACCAATTTTGATCTGAAAAAATCTTGAAAACCTCGACCAGCAAAGCGATCAACACGAACCCGGCCAAGACATGGCTGAGGGTAAACCCGGTCGCGAGCCATGCGCCCGCCCCGGTGATGACACCGCCTGCCAATGCGATCCCCACAAAGAGTGCAGATTGTATCAACTTGGAAAGTGCGATTGGTCGAAGCTCGCCCGTTATGACGCACCAACTTTGCAGGATCATTTGCACGCTTGCAGCCAAGATCGACACAGGCAATATCAACAGCAGAAATTTGATGTCTGCTCCAAGCCCAAGGGTCCTTGCAAGATAGTCTGCGTGCCAGACCATTCCAATTGTAAGCAGGGCGGTCACGGCGATTGTTATCACCAGTGATGCTTTGACCAGAGCCGCGGCGCGTCCACGATTTTTGGCGGTCAGCACAGACCATTCGATTTTTCCCGACACCGCTGCGAGTGCGAGGGCCTGGATCGTCATCAGAATGCTCAAGAGAGCAAAAGCTGCAGGGTCAAAGACCCTTGTGAGCAAGGGCGATGCCACCAAAAACAGCCCGTGCCCGATCACCGTCGCACCAGTCATAAAGGCGATATTGCGTCCAAATCGGCCAGAAAGCAGTCGGTTGAGCAGGGACTTCATGCGCATACCGCCAATATTATGTCATTGGGTCAAAACGGAGATGACCCTGTCTTGTTCAGCGGGTGCAAGATATGGGTGCATGGGCAAAGAAAAGACGCATCCCGCCGCCTCTTCCGAAGCCGCAAGGCCATCGGGGTCCGTTGGGAACCTTTTGTAGGCGGTTTGGAGATGCAGTGGTTTGGGATAGTAGATGCCAGAGGGGATATTTTGCGATTTCAGGGCGTCTTGCACTGACGCCCGGTGGTCGCCGTCGCGGGCCTTAAGCGTGTATTGTGCCCATATTGAGGTCATGTTTTTGGGTACGTATGGTACCACAAACCGATTATGTAGCGCCGCGCTGTAGCGTTTGGCGACTTTGTCACGCGCGGCAATTTCATCCGCGTAGATCGCGAGTTTTTCGAGCAATATTGCAGCCTGCAAAGTATCAAGGCGGGAGTTCATCCCGATCCGCACGTTATCATATTTGTCTGATCCCTTGCCGTGCACCCGTAGCGATCGCAACGTCGCCGCTAACGCATCATCATCTGTAAACAAGGCCCCGCCGTCGCCGTAACACCCCAATGGCTTGGCCGGGAAAAATGATGTTGTTGTGACTTTGCCAAAGTTGCCGGTCATTTTGCCATCAACAGTCCCGCCCCAGCCTTGGGCGCTATCCCCGATAAGGATGATCTCCTCTGCACCGGCGATGTCTTGAAGGGTCGCATAATCTGCCGGTAGCCCAAACAGATCGACGCAGATCACTGCAGCAGGCCGCAAGCCTAAGGACCGGGCATGTGCGATCGAACGCTGCAAGCTTGCGCCATCCATATTCCATGTGCGCGGGTCAATATCGACAAAGACTGGGGTTGCACCCATGCAAGGCACGACCTCTGCGGTAGCCGCAAATGTGAAAGAGGGCACAAAGACCGCATCACCCGTTCGCAATCCGAGCGCCATCAAGGCCAGTTGCAAGGCGTCAGTGCCATTTGCACATGAAACACAGTGTTTGGCGCCACAAAAGGCAGCCAGCGCTGTCTCAAGTTCGTCCACTTCCGGTCCCATGATGTATCCGCCATGATCGAGTACAGCTGCAATCCGCGCGTCGATGCGCTGCCGGATCATTTTTTGCTGTGCGGCAAGGTCAATAAACTGCATCATTGCTCATCCCGTTTCGGGGAGAGCTGCCCGGCTTTTTCGATATAGGCCGCCCCTGTTCGCGGGCAGATCAGATGTTCATCGAGGACTTCGCCTTCGCGGCTGACCCAGCCAATCTGACGTGCGGGTACCCCTGCCATCAGCGCGTAGTCAGGGACGTCTTTGGTGACGACGGCGCCCGCTGCAATCATGCAATAAGCCCCTAACGTATTGCCGCAAACAATCGTGGCATTGGCCCCGATGGTCGCCCCTGTTTTGACTAAAGTTTCACTGAATTCGGCTTTGCGGTTTACGAAAGCCCTTGGGTTGAGCACATTTGTAAAGACACATGATGGCCCGCAGAAAACATCATTTTCCAGCGTCACGCCCCGATAGAGAGCCACATTATTCTGAATTTTGCAGCCCGTTCCGATAGTGACATCTGGCCCGGCCATGACGTTTTGTCCAAGGATCGACCCGGCGCCAATAAGAGTCCCTGGCAAAATATGCACAAAATGCCAAATCTTTGCGCCCGCTTCGATCTTTGCCCCTTCGTCCACGATGGCAGTCGGATGAATATATGAGGGGCTTTGAGTCATGTGGTGATGACCTTGTCGAGATCGGGGTGCTTTTCGCCCATCTGAGGTGCAAGCGGCGCCGTCCTGATCTGGCTAACCAATTCGATAGAGGGGCGGACGATGTCTAACCCGTAGCCATTGCCTGCAAGAATCTCTTGGTAACTTGATGTATGCAAATCAGTAAAACCACCTGAAAATTCGATCTCTTCTCCGTCGACAGTAATCGACCTGTGGGTGGATTGCCCTTGGGGCGTCCGTGCAGGCAGATGCGCCCGGTTGATGGACAAGACCCAGCGCACGCGCGCGCGCTCAAATTCGAGATACCCGGCAGAGGCATCGGCTTGGCGGTGATGGACGATGCTTGTTTTGTTGGGGCCAAAAATAAACGACAACATGTCATAGAAATGGACACCAATGTTCGTGGCGATGCCACCGGATTTCTGTTCAAACCCTTTCCAAGACGCAAAATACCATGCGCCCCTAGACGTGAAGTACCCTAGATCAACATCCCAGACTTTGTCCGCCGGCGCGGTTGCGACTTTGGCTTTCAATGCAAGGATTGCGGGGTGCAGCCGAAGTTGCAGGATTGAGTTTATTTTTTGCCCGGTCTCGGCTTCCAACCCGGCAAGTTCGTCAATCTCTGTTGGGTCAAGCACCAGAGGTTTTTCACAGATCGCGTCTGCGCCGGACCGCAATGTCGCGGCCATATGAGATTTGTGCAGGTAGTTTGGGCTACAGATGCCAACATATTGCACGGGGCTACCTTGTCGCTTGAGCGACTGAATATGCGCATCGTAGCGTTCAAATTCAGTAAAGAACGCGGCATCTGGAAAATGGCTATCCATAATCCCAACACTGTCATTCACGTCATAGGCAACGGCAAGTTGTCCATCAGTTTCTTTGATTGCCTTAAGATGGCGGGGTGCAATATATCCAGCTGCCCCGATGAGTGCCGCATTGTACATGTCGTCTCCTTAAGCTGACCAAATTCGGTCGCTTCTTCCGTCAAATTTACCCCTTGTATCGACAACAAGCTGCGCATGTTTGGCAATCAGCTCATAGTCGAAATCGCTGTGGTCTGTCAGCAAGATAACAGCGTCATATTCGGACAAAGTCTCTGGCGTGAGATCCACTGAAGTCAGGTCGAACTGATGTTCTCTGAGTTTGGGAAATTTTGGTACATTGGGATCGGAGTAGGCGACGTTTGCCCCCCAATCGCGCAGCAGTTCCATCACAAAAACTGATGGGCTTTCACGCATATCATCGACATCGCGTTTATAAGCAATTCCCAGTGCCAGTATTTTCGACCCTTTGATGCATTTGCCAACCTCGTTGAGCGCGACAAGAGTTTTGTCAACGACAAATTGCGGCATTGCGGCGTTCACCTCGCCTGCAAGTTCAATGAACCGAGAGTGCACCCCGAATTCCCGCGCTTTCCAGGTCAAATAAAAGGGATCAATTGGGATACAATGCCCGCCAATTCCAGGCCCGGGGTAGTAGGCTGTATAGCCAAATGGCTTGGTGGCTGCGGCGTTGATCACCTCAAAAATGTCCAACCCCATTGCATCCGCAACGATCTTCATTTCGTTTACCAGACCGATATTGACAGAGCGGTAGATGTTTTCGAGCAGTTTCACCATCTCGGCGGCTTGGGTCGAAGAGACTGGAACAATGGTGTCGATGAACGTCCCATAGAGGGCTTCTGCCGCGGCGCGGCAGGCAGCGGTATGCCCGCCGACGACTTTGGGGATTGTATTCGTTGAGAATTTTGCATTGCCAGGGTCCTCACGCTCTGGCGAATAGACGAGATAGAAGTCTTCACCAATGGTCAGGCCTGCAGCTTGGGCGTAGGGCAGTAGTATTTCTGCGGTGGTTCCGGGCCAAGTTGTGCTTTCGAGTGCAAGGAGTTGACCGGCCCGCAGGTAGGGGCTGATCTTTTCCATCGTTGCGACAACGAAAGACAGATCAGGCGCCCGATGTGCATCAAGCGGTGTTGGCACACAAATCACCAATGCATCGCATTCTGCGGTGCGCGCAAAATCTGTTGTCGCGACGAAACCACGGGTACGTAAGTCACCAATTTGCTCTGAAGGGATATGCTTGAATGGGCTTTTACCGGCATTCAGCATATTGACGCGATCGTCTGATATGTCGAAACCAATTGTCGTTAAGCCGGATTCGACAACGTGTTTGGCCAAGGGTACGCCAACATATCCAAGCCCTAGAATGCCGACGACGCACGATTTGTCAGCAACTTTTTCAAGAAAATTCATGCAAGCGCCCTCTTGGATTTAACGCTCTAACTAAAGGCTGAGTCAACCAAGGGCAACCGTTCAAGTGAGGGCAATTTTCTCGCAATCACACTTTATAACCTGCTGGGTTAAATGGCATTTCAGCAGGAGTCACAGGGCATGGGAAACGTTATGAATGGTCTGCCGAAATATGGGCGTCTGCGGGCAGAAAGGTAGCTACTTTTGAAACGTTCGAATTGCTTCCAATATGGTCTCTTTGTTTGCGAGGAACGCGGTAGCCATTGCCGCCGCCCAGATTCCAATTGCGACAAAAATTGATGCGATATGGTTGGCGTCGAATAGCTGTTGGAAAGTCACATAGGCAACAATCACAGATGCCGCGCAGAGCGCCGGCGTTTGCATTGTTTTGAAACACTGCCCAATTTGTAAGGGCACGACTTGTCTTGCGATTATCCAACCGCGTGGGACGATCAGGAGCCCCCAAATTGAAAGCCCGAATGCGACAGCTTGCAGGCTGATAAAGGCCCCGATGACGATAAGGGACAATCGCAAGATCGTAGATTCAAGG
>JBGCEM010000073.1:0-6823 GCA_045106335.1 Paracoccaceae bacterium
CCCTCGCCCCACATCTTTTTCAGCTTTTCAACGCGGTCATCAGTCCAAGACATTCAGGATTCCTTGTCAGCTTTCCAGCAGGGCACGCAGATATGCGTTGGCGCATCCTGTAAATCGCCCGGGCGTCCGGTGCAAGCCAACATCACACTTAGGTGTGACTTTTCAGTCGCGCTTCGCGCCATGCAAGCAGTGCCGCGCCGATCAAAATCACGCCACAGCCCAGGATTGTGGTGCCATCGGGACGGATCTGGTAAAGAAAGCCATCGTAAGTCGCGGCAAAAATCAATGTGGCATAGCTGAATGGCGTGATGAAACTGGCCTCGGCGCGGGCCATGGCGTTAACGAAACAGGCCTGGGCCGTGGCCATTGCGCCGCCAATTGTGGCCAAGGCAATCCACTGTGCCGGCGTTGGCGCTTGCCAGACCCACATCACTGCCAGGGATGCGATGCACACACCAATCGCATTGTTGATAGCCAGGATTTGAAGCGGGGGTTCGCGCCCGGAAAGTTTCTTGATCAGGATAATTTCAAGCCCCATGATCAACGCCGCAGACAAGGCCAGCAGGGCCGCGGGCTGAAAGGCATCCGCCGTGGGGCGCAGCAAAATAAGCGCCCCCAAAAGCGCAATCGCAGCGGCCCCCCAGCGCACAGGGCCGACTTTTTCGCCCAGAAGCGGGATTGCGAATATCATGCAAAATACTGGATTTAAAAAAGAAATAGCTGTGGCGTCGGCCATGGGAATGAAGGCCACAGACGCAAACATCAGCGTCACCCCGGCCCAGCCCAAACTGGTGCGTGCGATATGCAGCCGCCAATGGATCGCGCGGGGCCGCAGGCGCAAGACCATGCTGACAGTTGCGATGGCGATAAAGGCAAACAAGAAACGCCCATGGCTGATTTGCAGAGCGGGCAGAGGCGGGCCAAGATCCCAGTCCCCCAAACGCCCTGTGCCAAGCCCCTTGGCCAAAAGCGTCGTCACCGCAATACAAGCCGCCGCGCAAAGCATCAGCCCAATGGCAAGTGGGCGGTTCTGGTCCTGAGGTGTGAACATCTTCGCGCTATCTGCGTCGCGGCTGGAAAGCGCAAGGTAAAACCGCTTGCATTGAACTGGGTTTGGGTTCAAGAGCGCTTTATGACTTTGACACGATCTCTTCGACGTAGCATGCGCGGCTAACCCTGCGCACATTGTCTATTGCGCCACACAATCTTGTGGCACTTTCCAACAACATTGACCCAACCCGATGGCTCAGGCACAAAAATGCTTCTGCTGTTCGGACCTCATCTAAGGACCAATCTGATGATTCCCTCTGTTTTGCCGACCTATTCCCGCGCGCCTTTGTCTTTTGTGAAAGGCGAAGGCACTTGGTTGATCGAGGCGGACGGGCGACGTTTTTTGGATCTCGGCGCGGGGATTGCGGTGAATTGTTTGGGCCATGCGCATCCTGCGTTGGTCGCGGCGTTGAATACGCAGGCGGGGCAGCTCTGGCATACCTCAAATTTGTATCAAATCCCGCAGCAACAGGATTTGGCCGATAAGTTGGTCGATAACAGTTTTGCCGATACGGTGTTTTTCACCAATTCCGGCACCGAAAGTTGTGAATTGGCCGTAAAAATGGCGCGCAAATATTGGCATGACAAAGGCCAGCCCACGCGCACCGAGATTATCGCCTTTACGGGCTCGTTTCATGGGCGGTCCTCGGCGGGGATTGCGGCGGCGGGATCTGAAAAGATGACGGCTGGCTTTGGTCCACTATTGCCCGGGTTTACTCATTTGGATTGGGCCGATCACGACGCGCTGCGTGCTGCGCTCACGGATCAAACGGCTGCGATTTTGATTGAGCCTGTGCAAGGCGAAGGCGGGATTATTCCGTTGCCAGACCAATGCTTAAAGGGGTTGTGGGATCTGTGCAATGAGACGGACACCTTGCTGATCCTGGACGAGGTTCAATGCGGTGTCGGTCGGACTGGCAAGTTATTTGCCCATGAATGGTCTGGGATTACTCCGGATATCATGATGGTCGCGAAAGGCATCGGCGGGGGGTTCCCGTTGGGCTGTGTGCTTGCCACCCAAGATGCTGCCTCGGGCATGACCGCTGGCACCCACGGATCGACCTATGGCGGCAATCCTTTGGGCTGTGCCGTGGGCAACGCGGTGATGGATATCGTGTCGGATCCGGATTTCTTGGCCGAAGTGAACCGCAAATCGGGGCTGTTTCGTCAGAAGCTTGAAGGCTTGATCGCAGGCCACCCCGAGGTGTTTGACTCTGTGCGCGGCGCTGGATTGATGCTGGGCATCAAATGCAAAGTGCCCAATATGGATATGGTCACTGCAGGCTACGGCGCCGAGGTAATCACCGTGCCCGCTGCCGATAATGTCATCCGCCTGTTGCCCCCGCTCAACATCACCGACAGCGAAATTGACGAGGCGATCCAGCGCCTTGAAACTGCTGCCGTTTCCTTGTCAGCTTAGCTGCGACAGATCCAAAAGATCCCGGGGTCTGCGAACAGCGGCCCCTGGGCAAAGGACACCAGATATGAACCATTTTCTTGATATCCAAACCACGTCCAAGACCGAATTGCGGGGCATGATTGATCATGCCCAGGCGATGAAGACCGCGCGCCAAGGGCGCCCCAAAGGGGCGGGGGATGATGATCTGCCATTGGCGGGGCACGTGGTGGCGCTGATTTTCGAAAAACCCTCGACCCGTACGCGGGTCAGTTTTGATGTGGGTGTGCGCCAAATGGGTGGGCAATCCATGGTGCTGTCGGGCAAAGACATGCATCTGGGGCACGGCGAAAATATTGCCGACACCGCGCGCGTTTTGTCGCGCTATGTGGACCTGATCATGCTGCGCACCTTTGACGAGGCGATCTTGCACGAAATGGCCGAATATGCCG
The DNA here is from genome assembly GCA_045106335.1 of Paracoccaceae bacterium. GTDB lineage: Bacteria > Pseudomonadota > Alphaproteobacteria > Rhodobacterales > Rhodobacteraceae > Aliishimia. The sequence continues at coordinate 2,899 of JBGCEM010000073.1, forward strand.
ACGTGCCGGTGATCAACGGGCTGACCGATCGCACCCATCCCTGCCAAGTGATGGCCGATGTGATGACCTATGAAGAGCATCGCGGCCCCATCAAAGGTATCAAAGCCACCTGGTGCGGGGACGGCAACAATGTCTGTGCCTCAGTGATGCATGCGGCCGCGCAGTTCGAATTTGATGTGACTTTTACGGGTCCTATGCAGCTTGATCCAGAACCCGAATGGCAAAAGCTGATGCGCGATGCCGGGCGGACGTTTACGGTGGAACGCGACGCTGAAAAGGCGGTTGAGGGCGCGGATCTGGTCTTTGCCGATACCTGGGTGTCGATGCATGATGAACAATCCGCGCGCGAGCGGCGGCACAATATGTTGCGTCCCTACCAGGTGAATGATGCGCTGATGGCCAAAGCCAAACCTGACGCGCTGTTCATGCATTGTCTGCCCGCGCACCGTGAAGAAGAGGTGACCTCGTCTGTGATGGATGGTCCCAATTCAGTGATTTTTGACGAGGCCGAAAACCGTCTGCACGCGCAAAAGGCGATTATGCGCTGGTGTTTGGGGGTCTGACGCACCCCGCCGCGTCGAAATGCGGGTTCGGGTGCATGCAAAAGACCGTGAATTTTGCAGTCAATTTGGCACAAGATGCCCTAGATGGATCCAGCATCGACCATGAAATTACTGGCAGTGCACATCGCGGCATCATCCGAGGCCAGAAACAACACCATGCGGGTCACATATTCTGGCGCGACCAAATCGGGCAGGCACTGGCGTGCGCGATGTGCCTCTAAGCCTTCAGGGGTGGCCCAAAGTTGCTTTTGCCGTTCCGTCATGATCCAGCCCGGCACCACAGCATTGACGCGAATGCGGTGATCCCCCAAATCGCGCGCCATGGTTCGGGTCAGCCCATGAACAGCGGATTTCGCCGTGGCATAGGCGGGAAATCCGCCGCCCGCTTCCCACCAGGAATTGGATCCGATGTTAATGATCGACCCCGCGCCCGCTTTGATCATGCCCGGCGCCACGGATTGGATGGCAAAAAACATGTGCCGCAGATTGGTTTGCAACCGCTCATCCCAATATTCAGGCGTTACATCTTGCCAATTGTGCCGATCATCGCGCGCGGCATTATTGACCAGAATGTCAAACGGACCGTGCTGTGCGATTTGAGCCTGCAATGCTGGGATGTCGCGCAGATCACAGATGGCTGCCGTGGCCCCGGTCTGAGCGGCGATCTGTGCGCTTGCCTTTTCGTCTTTGTCCACAAAGGTCACGACGGCGCCCTGATCTGCAAAGGCGGCAACAGTGCTGGCCCCGATTCCAGACGCGCCACCCGTGATCAGGACTTTTTTGGCGCGCAGGCTGGGGTATATGGCAAAATCGGGCATGTCGGATCCTCAACTGTCTGAAGAGTCACAACTTACACCGAAACACAGCCCAAGAACATGGCTTGGGCTGTGAATTGCATACAGTTGATCGGGTTTTTAGGCTTTGATCAACCCAAGGCTTTCCAGCTTCAGCAGAACCTGATGCGCGCAATTATCGACTTCGACATTTTGCGTCTCGACCCGCAATTCTGGGTCTTCAGGTACGTCATAGGGGTCTGAAATTCCAGTAAATTCCTTGATCTTACCTTCGCGGGCCAGCTTGTACAAACCCTTGCGGTCGCGGCGTTCGCATTCTTCAATCGTTGTGGCCACATGGACCTCGACAAAGGCACCGTGCCCTTCGACGTCTTCGCGTACCGCCCGCCGTGTCGTGGCATAGGGTGCGATCGGGGCACAGATCGCGATCCCGCCATTCTTGGTAATTTCCGAGGCCACATAGCCAATGCGCCGAATGTTCAGATCGCGATGCTCCTTGGAAAACCCAAGTTCAGAGCTGAGATTTTTGCGCACGATATCGCCGTCAAGCAAGGTCACTGGCCGTCCGCCCATTTCCATCAGCTTGACCATCAACGCGTTGGCAATCGTCGATTTCCCCGACCCAGAGAACCCTGTGAAAAAGACAGTAAAGCCCTGTTTGTCGCGCGCAGGCTTGGTCTTGCGCAGTTCAGTCACGACCTCAGGGAAAGAAAACCATTCAGGGATTTCAAGACCTTCTGTCAACCGCCGCCGCAATTCAGTGCCCGAGATATTCAAGATCGTGACATCGTCTTTGTCGGTGATTTCATCCGCCGGCTCATATTGCGCGCGGTCCTGAACATAGACCATGTGCTTAAAATCGACCATCTCAATGCCCATTTCGTCCTGATGTTCACGGAACAAATCTTGTGCATCATAGGGGCCATAAAAGTCTTCGCCCGCCTTGTTTTTACCCGGACCTGCGTGATCACGCCCGACGATAAAATGCGTGCAACCATGGTTCTTGCGGATTAAGCCGTGCCACACCGCCTCACGCGGACCCGCCATGCGCATGGCCAAGTTCAACAGCGACATGGTCGTGGTTGAGGACGGATATTTGTCCAGCACCGCTTCATAGCACCGCACACGTGTGAAGTGATCAACATCACCGGGCTTGGTCAGCCCAACGACCGGGTGGATCAGCAAGTTGGCTTGTGCTTCTTTCGCAGCGCGGAATGTCAATTCCTGGTGCGCGCGGTGCAGCGGATTGCGCGTCTGGAAGGCCACAACACGGCGCCATCCGAGTTTGCGGAAATAGGCGCGCAGCTCATTGGGCGTGTCGCGACGGGCACGAAAATCATAGTGCACGGGTTGTTGGATGCCAGTGATTGGCCCGCCCAAATAGACGGCACCGGCTTGATTATGCAGGTAATTCACCGCCGGATGCATATCGTCATCTGCGCCAAAAACCTTTTCGGCTTCAAGATGTTTGTCCGGGCTCCAGCGATCGGTGACTGTCATGGTCGCCAAGATCACACCCTCTTGGTCGCGCAGGGCAATGTCCTGGCCCAATTCCAGCGTGCTGGCGAAATCGTCCGACACATCCAGCGTAATCGGCATCGGCCAAAGCGTACCGTCGCTTAAACGCATGGTGTCAACAACACCGTTATAATCAGCTTCGCTTAGAAACCCTTTCAGCGGAGAAAATCCGCCATTCATTAACATTTCGAGGTCGCAAATTTGGCGCGGGGTCAGATCCAAGCTCACCAGATCGGCTGCCTCTATTTTCAGCTTTTGTGCGCTGTCATAGGACACGTAGAGTTCGGGGATTGGGGTTAGGCTTGGGGGAATTGTCATTTGAGATCACATGTCTTGAGTGGGGCGCAGAACCGCCCTGCTGAGCGTGCGGATTTGTTTACCATAGCGTGTGTCACGCAAGTTGGTAAATTAAGTATTACTGCGATGCAGCATTGTATTGATATGTGGTGCGATAAAGACAGAAGGACTAGCAAGCGCCAAAATCAAACGGGCCCAAATCTTTAACAGGTAGGGCGGGCAGGGGCTTTACGAGGCCACGCAGTGTAAGAATTGTGAAGCTGAGTGCGGCGACATCAAGTCCAGCTGCCTTGATCTGGGGCACGATTGCGTCGAAAAAACAGTTTACCAAAAAGACCACATCACAGGGCAGTATGGGCCGCACCAGATGTTTAGCTGATTTCCGAAAGGGTCGGGCCGGGGGCGACGGGCACGGTCGGGCTATCCACATAAGTGATGTTCAATGTGCGCGGCGAACGCAAAACCGGGCGAAGGATATACGCTAAAATGTCAAAGACAAAACCGCAGGTCCTGAACATAATCTGCCAGTGGGCCCGACATGATCTCCAAGCCAATGTTCAAAAAGTGAAGCAACATATAGATGAACAGAATGAGCCAGCTAAGGATTCGCCTCTGCGTCGTCCAAGTGCCGCGCCACAAAACGGTCATACCCGCATCCGTTTGGGCCAAACTGTCCTGGCAGGGCGTTCCGCCCCCGCCAGATTTTGAGCGCTGAATTACTCGTCGGCCAGCGCCGTGTCATCGGCATTTTCG
>JBGCEM010000074.1:0-30230 GCA_045106335.1 Paracoccaceae bacterium
TAAGTTGCTCCGTGCCCATTCCACCATACTTCTTCTTCCAGCGATAATAGCTTTGCTCAGTCACACTGATCTGTCTGATTGCATCAATCCGGGGCATGCCTTGCCCTATCAGAACTTCAACCTGCCGTAACTTCACGACAATCTCTTCGGGCTTGGGTCTCTTAATCGCCATCTCTGGTCCTCCGATTTCCTAACTATAGGAGCGGACCACTTCAAAGGGGGAGGCTCACTCGGCCACCGGCGCATCCGCGTATAAACGGCGTGCCACTTGCCGAACCGCGGCGGCAGGACGCGCCACTTGCAGCCGTTTTCGGCGACAAAGAGGACGGCGTTGATCACGGTAAGGTTTGAAACCGGAAAAGTCCCACGGGGAACCGGCAGATAGGGCTGGATCAAGGCGCAATGCTTTTCTGTTATCTAATTCATAACAATAGTTTAGCGGGGTATGGTGTTGAACGGTAGTGTTAACAGGCCCTAGTTAAATAGGCTGTCTTTCGAGCGGGCCAAGGCGGTCAGGTTGAACGGCTACGATGTCTCTAGCGGTTGCTTTGTTGCAGTTCACCCGCAGACTATGCAACCTTTAAATTTCCATCACGATAACCATCCCCGTCTTTTAATGGCTACCTGCTCTGTAACAAGCTTAATTCGCCATATTTCCCAGCTGCATAATGCCATGAACTGATGGGCCCACGAGAATAATCAAAAGTGGGGGTACTGTGAGTATCATAGTTGCAAGTGTCATTTTAGTAGGCAGCTTGTTTGCAGCCTCTTCTGCGCGCATTACGCGTTTGTCACGCATTTCAGACGCATAGATCCGTAAAGCTTCTGAAATTGATGTGCCAAAATTTGTTGATTGTATAAGTACAGTCACAAATGAAGAAACATCTTGAACTCCGCACCTTTCGCCCATGTCGTGCAGCACATTCGATTTTTCCTTTCCGGCTTTCATTTCCTGCGCGACTATTGAATATTCGTCTGCCAAGGCAGGGCAAGATGTTTTTAACTCATTTGATACCCTTGCAATGGACTGATCTAAAGATTGACCGGCCTCGACGCATACAAGCATCATATCCAGACTGTCAGGAAAACCTTGTATAATTCTTTCTTGCCGCTCCTGGACTCTTTTCGTGATCCAGTACCGTGGTAATAGATATCCAATTCCTGTTGGCACTATTACCCACAGAATGGTCTTTTCAGTGCTGACGTCGGCGTGTCCAAGGGCAAACGTGATATAGCCAAGACCAAGAAATAAACCAACAGCGGTCAGGATAAATTGTGCTGCATGGAACATGCGGACTGCGTCTTTCGAAAAGTATCCGGCTTGACGCATCATGAGTTGCATTTTTGATAATTTAGTGACGTCTTCTGGTTCAAGAAACTTTGAAAATTTTTCAAGTTGCTCATTACGACCATTCTGCCGCAACCTGTCCTTTGACGTCGCCACAGACTTTCTGGAGGTCGCAGTATTCTTGAGCTTTTCCAACGGGTCTCTTGGCTGAAAAATCATCATTGATATGGCGGCCAAAATAATAATAACTGCACTTACACCAAGAATAATAACCGGGCCAAGCGGACCCAATTTTTCAGAAAAGTAGATGGTAATATCCTGAAAGAAGATCATATTACACCTTGATGTCTGTTAAAAGACGCATGACATATAGATTTATCGTAAGCATAAAGACGACAAAAAAACATGCAGGAATGAACAGAGAGTGATCTCGCACCGCATCATAATATTCGGGATCGCCTATGTTTATGACAATCAAAGCCAAGACAGGGAATCCTGAAAGAAATTTTCCAGACCATTGAGCTTCCGAAGTTATCGCGCGAACGCGGCGAAATAGCCGAAAGCGAGCTCTAATAACTTTTGAAAGACCAGTTAAAATTTCAGCCAGGTTCCCCCCGGATTGTTGTTGTATAGTGACCGCAACGGCGAGAAATCGCAAGTCCTGCATGTCTAATCTTTCTGCCATTTCTTTTAGTGCTTCGCCAACATCACGGCCGTATGCGCTTTCATCGGCTATCACACCAAACTCAGACGCCAACGGGTCGGCGACTTCTTTGGCAACAATTGCAATTGCTGAAGAGAAAGGATGCCCTATGCGTAAAGAACGAACCATAAGTTCTATTGCACCTGGAAGTTGCTCTTCTATCACTGCTAATCGCTTGTTAGCCTTCGAAGATACCCAAAAGTATACGCTCCCAATGCCAATTCCAATTGATATTGGGATTCTTAAGATTGGTTCTGTCGTATTGGTAACAGTTAATCCGAGAAAACCAATACATGAAATTCCCGCCATTAATAGCGTGAGTTGTCTGGGCGTATATGCAATCGCTGCCTTTTGAGCTTTATCTGCCAACAACGAATATAGCGGAATAGCCCGCATTTTCATATGCTGGTGCATTTCTTTGCGCAGTTTTTCAAGGACCTCGTCGCGTGCGGTTCCTTTGCTTAGCAAATCCAGCCGGCGGTTCATGCGACGATTCATCGAAATTGATTTGCCAAATAAAACTAGGCAAATGCCTTCAACTAGAACAAGAACGCCTACAAAAATAAGCCCATAAATGATTGGTTCTGCACTCATTCAATCCACTCTTCTTAATTCGCGATTGCGGGTTCGTAAATGCTGGTGGGAAGGTCGTACCCCCACAGTCGAAATCGTTCTGAATAATGACTGCGCACACCCGTTGCAGTGAAGTGCCCGACTATTTTGTTATCTGAAGTAAGGCCCACACGTTGAAATCTAAATATTTCTTGCATCAGTATTACATCACCCTCCATACCTGTTATTTCGGTAATTGATGTCATGCGACGTGAGCCGTCCTGTAATCGTGACGCTTGAACTATAAGATTTACTGCAGAGGAAATCTGGCTCCGTACGGCCTTCAAAGGCATTTCAATTCCAGCCATAGCGACCATGTTTTCTAACCGACTGATCGCATCGCGAGAACTATTCGCGTGTATGGTGGTCATCGAGCCATCGTGCCCTGTATTCATGGCTTGTAACATGTCGATGACTTCTTCACCTCGTGTTTCACCAACAATGATCCTATCGGGGCGCATGCGTAAGGCATTCTTTAAACAGTCGCGCGGCGACACTTCCCCTTTTCCTTCTACGTTTGGCGGACGGCTTTCCATGCGCCCAACATGTGTTTGCTGAAGCTGAAGTTCTGCAGTGTCTTCGATTGTCAAAATGCGCTCTTCATTGGTTATGAAGGAGCTAAGGGCATTCAGTGTGGTTGTTTTCCCCGATCCGGTTCCTCCAGAAACAATCACATTAAGGCGCGTGGCGACAGCGGCCTGAAGATATGCTGCCATTTCCTCAGTGAACGCCCCAAAGTTGACGAGATCATCAATGCCGAGTTGATCTTTTTTGAATTTTCGAATTGACACCAACGAGCCATCAACTGCGACGGGAGGGACAATAGCATTAAAACGAGAGCCATCCTTTAGGCGCGCATCGACATAGGGATTTGACTCGTCAACACGGCGTCCCACGGCTGAAACGATTTTGTCGATGATACGCAACAGGTGACGCTCGTCTTTGAAGGTCACGTCTGTTAATGTTAGTTTGCCGTCACGTTCGACGAATATCTGTTTGGGTCCGTTGACTAGAATATCGTTTACAGTTTCGTCTTTTAGCAACGTTTCTAATGGACCTAATCCCGTTACTTCATCAAACAGTTCTTGATTTAAGGTGGTTCGGTCTTCACGATTTAAAATTATGGCGCGTTCTTCAAGAATCTCGCGTGTTATGTCGTTAATTTCCTGGCGTAGTTCTTGCTCAGAGGCACTTTCTAATGCCGCTAAATTAAGATTGTCCAGCAAAGCGCGATGCATTTCTAACTTGATTTCGCCAAACCGCTCACGTTTTTTTATATCTTTGTCGACGGCTTGCGGCTTTGCAGAAAGTTGTTCTGCTTTACGCATTGAGGTTGGAGGTATTGTTGGGGGTGGGACGGTCTGGGGTGACGCGGCTGTTGACGCTGGAGTCTGCGGCGTGGCCGGATTTGGATTGGCCGGAGTCGTTTTTTTGTACTTAGAAAACACTTGAGTTCTGTCCTATCTAAGCGGCTTCAGCTGAAGAATGCTGCAATTCGTGAATTTGCTGAGCAAGTTTGGTGATTTCCTTGCGCAATGGGTTCTTGGGTGCGGACAGAGCGAGGGGTTGTCCATGATCGCCAGATTGCAGGACGTATCTGCCACCCTCTGGTAAATTGATATCAAGCGATATATCAAGACTATCAGAAAGTCGTTTGACCCGGGATTTTCCTGATAGGTCGGTGAATTTTGGGGCGCGATTGAGGACATACCTTAGTTTTTCGATTGGCAAATCTTCAGACTGCAGGGCGCGTTTAAAGCGCAACGTATTTTGGGCGCAGCGCATGTCCAATTCCATAACGCAAAAATATACATGAGCCTCATGTAGGACTGTTTCTGTCCACTGTACCAAAGTTGACGGCATATCAAGAACGACATAATCAAAATGAGATCGTGCCATCTTGATGACGCGTTCCATGTCCTCAGTTGTAATCATGTCGAGCGGGATCATGTCCGCTGGTGCAGTTAAAACACTTAGATTACCGTCATATTCAACTAAGGCCTGACCGAATATGTCATCATCCATGGTTTCTGTTTCGGACAGCATTTCTAACACAACTTCGCGACGTGCTAAGTCCAAGTAAGTTGAAGCCGTCCCAAATTGAAAATCTAGATCTAATAGACAGACAGATTGTCCGTTTTCCTGAACTGAGTTTGCCAATTCCCAGGCGAGATTGGTCGCTAAAGTAGTCGCGCCAACGCCTCCGGCCAAACCATGCACAGCAAAGACAGCACCTTGCCTGTCTTGACCGCCATGCAATTGCTTACCTTGTGAAGCATTATTTGAGACCGGTTCCTGGGTCTTCTTACGACTGCGCACAATTGCTTCATGCAGTTCATTCTCTGGAAGAGGGTAGGGAACAAATTCGCCATCTGACTGGCGCATTAATGAATGCAAGGTCGAAGGTGTTACATCTTCTGCGATCAGAACGACTGCGATGTTGCGCGCGCGCGCATGTCGTACAACTTCGCTTAGAATATCGAGTTCAGATTCATCTTCACTATCGATCGCGAGCGCAATGAATTCAAGAGCTTCAGCGTCTGGTTGTGAAAAGAAGGCAATCGCCTCGGCAAATCCAAGATCCCCCCAGGCCGCGCCCAATTCGGCTTCCATGTCTTCGATGAGCAAGTCGAAGTTTTGCACGTCTCGACTGACCGTGCAGGCGACGATTGTAGAAGCTTCATGTTGTGGCATTGCGCTGCTCATTGCCGTTTGTCCTTAGTTATGGGGGGGGTGGCAGGGCGTGTTGGCCCCATTCGAATGGTGCTTGAACGCTCTGCGTGACCCCATCCAACCAAAAAAGGTTGGCCCACGAATTTCTCAACCCTGTCCGTCGCACGAAACTTGAGCGACAGTTGGGTCAAACCATGTTGAGAGCTTACACTCGCCAACCGGTTCAAGTCGGTATGCCAAATGGGGTCTTGAGAACACGTTAAAACGCAGGCCTACGAAAGCAATTTTCGTGGGGTTTTGCTTAAAACTCTAGTAAGTTAGCTCAGTTGCCGGCTTGTTCTTGTATCAAACTATTGTCGAATGTCCGCAATTCGGATTTCGATTTTGCGCTTGCAACATAATCTCGGTAGATGATCTCAGCGTAGTTTCCGTTTAAAACCAACGGATTGTTCCTTACAAAACCGCTGACCTCGGTAACTGTCCGCCGATTGCGTCTTTCGCGCCCTTGTGTGACGATTAACGGCTGATTTTCTCCACGGGAAACAATGGCTTGAAGACGTTTTCTTTGGATGCCTTGTTGCACCAAGAAATTGACTACAGCCTGTGCGCGGCGTTGACCAAGGCGTTTGTTGGATGCGCGAGAGCCAACGGCATCCGTATGCCCGAACACTTTGAAACGTACCTCTGGGAATTGTCGGATCCAATCGGCTTGCTGACGCAATGTTTCCAATGCCCCCGCATCTAAATTAGCGCTTCCAAATGCAAAGTTGACCGTTGTTAGAACGTCATTAGAGAAGCGATTTGCGAGATTTGATGCGTAAGATGGATCTCCGCTTTGTACGCCAATATTGTTTTGGGTCGCGTCACCAAACTGGCCCGTATTGGCTAATTCCCCAGCAGGGCGCATAAAGGATGTAAAGACTGGATCCGTACTAGGGGTGCAAGCACCAATCATCGCCAATCCTGTCAAAAGACCTGTTATATGTCTGAATTTCATGACTTTTACCCTTCTGCTGGCCTAGTCTAGAACATAGCCGTACGACCCGGTGAAGTCCTGGCGTGCAACTTCGCCAGCTGCGCCACGTGTCGGCCGTTGGCCACCCAGTGTTCGTCCATTAAGGAACAAGTCTTTTTCAGTCGGAAGCGCGACACGATCTGTTGGCAAGGCTAGCGCTTCGCCTTTGGTCGGCGTTACCAAATGGGCGCTGATAATGATCACCAATTCTGTTTGACTGCGTTGGTAGTTCGCACTTCTGAACAAAGATCCAAGAATTGGAACATCGCCGATCCAAGGAAGTTGCGTCGCGTTGTCAACAAATTCATCTTGCAACAAGCCAGCTATTGCAAAGCTGTCGCCGTCGCGCAATTCAACTGTGGTTGACGTTTCACGTCGTGTGAAGGCGTCGATTTGAAAGCCATTAACCTGAAAACCATTCGAAGAATCAATCGCCGAAACCGCAGCTTTGAGTTCTAAGTTGATAATGTCTTGGTCCACGACCCGCGGGGTGAAATTCATTTCAACCCCAAAAGGCTTGAATTCAACCGTAACCACGCCATCCGAGCCCCCGACAGGCACTGGGTATTCACCGCCCGCAAGGAATGTGGCCTCTTGGCCGCTGAGCGCGACAAGATTTGGTTCTGCCAAAGTTCGGACAACGCCTTTTGCCTCAAGAGCTTCAATGAGCAATCCAACTTGGACGGAGCCAGAATTAAATCCGAATAGAAATGCGCCGGAGTTCTGATTTGTAGCAGGAACGCTCCCGGCCAACGAATTGCTGACGGCACCGCTTGTTGCGGTGGAACCGGTACCGCCGTTCAGCTGTACGTCGCCCCCCAAAGTAGGGCCATTCAATGCTAAGGACGAAGATAAGGATTTTGAGACGCTTCGCTGCATTTCGGCAAAGCGCACTTTCAACATGACCTGTTGAATACCGCCGACGATCATCAGGTTTGAAACACGGTCGGGGGCGTAGCGTTGTGCAAGATCTAGCGCCCGTTGCAATCTCGATGCTGAGGATACAACGCCCGACAATACAATCCCGTCGTTTGCAGTCCGCACTTCGATTTTTTCACCAGGCAAGATTTGGCGCAGTCGTTCTTTGAATTCAGAGACATCCGCGGCCACCCGAACATCAATGTTCGTGATGAGCCTTCCGGTGCCGTCCAGCAATGTCAATGTTGTCAACCCAGGAGACTTTCCGAGCACATAAATGGTACGATCGGATAGGGACGAAATATCTGCAATGCCTGGATTGGCGATTGACAACTCGGCAAATGGTGTATCGCTTTCAACAACAACTGCGCGATTGATGGGCACGTCCAATGTGGCCGAAGCGCCTCTTTTGACGACGCGCAGGTTATTTGCATTAGCTGTAATGTCTATGGTCAGTGCAAGTGGACTCACACACATAGACAGCCCCAAAAGGGCTGCTTTCAAAAATTGCTCGATTTTCATGTGACCTGCCTCTATGCCACGTTGGATCCGGATTTACCGGTTATTATTTCCACCATGGGACAGATCAGCAATTTTGACAAGAATTTATAGGTTCAAGCACGTCCTTTATGTGGGCTAAGCGCAACAGGCTTTGCACTAAACACGGCGCAAGTCCCAACCTCGACCCATGTAGAACGAGACTTTCTGGTGTTTCAATCGCTACACGGGATCGGAATATCCACGACCTCTGCACCACGTCGCGTCCGGATGGTGCAGACGCGCTGGTCTTGAGCCACTTCCTCTGCAGTTTCTTGCGCCACGATCCCTAACAACGCGTTTTGGTCGACTTCAACTGCTTCGGCGATAATGTCATCATCTGACCCTACCAGGCTCAGGGATAACCGTCCGGTTGTTTGAGCCTGTGCAAGCGCCGCGACTTGCTGCGGGCTAACCGAGACTGTGACCGTTTGTGCGATCGTTGCGCCTTCTATGTCGCCGCCGGCAGATTGATCGATCGCAATAAGTTTAACGCCCGCTTCGATGAGCTTTGTTACGTCACTCGCCCGGTCTTGCCGGTTGCTCGCGTTGACTTTCCCAGTCCAATACACATCAACACGGTCCCCGGGCCGTAAGAACCCCGAAACACCAGATGCCACGTCAACCTTCAATGCAAAAGCACGCATGCCTTTTTCCAAGCGTGATGTCAGTCCCGCATCCTCGCCAGGAGCGGTGACTTTGATAGCGAGGATGGCTTCATCCTTTTCCATCGCGCGCAAAACCACCCGCTGGCGCGTTTCACCTTCAGGAAACAATGCTTCGGATGATGTAAAGCTGCCTTCCGGAATTGCATCTTCTGGCCATTGCACAGATCGAACGTCTTCATACAACAGATCGTCGCCATATGCCAAACTTCGCGCAGCGACAAAGACCGGTACGGTTTTCACGATTGCCTGGTTCTTTTGCCGCTCTTGCGCGAGCGCCTGCTGATAATTGCCAATATAGTCTTTGGCCAAATAGACAGCACCCCCGGCTAGGGCGAGGCCGAAAAGCAATACGAAGCTAAATATCAAGCGCATGGAAGCCTCTTACAAGAACGGTTATGGAACACTACCGTGAAATAGTTACGCAAATGCTATGGTGACTGAAAATGTAACCCCATCGCGTATGTACATGTCACAGCATTTCGAATGCATTCAGGTGCTTTGAAGGGTTTGGAAGCACAAGCTTACAAAATCTCACGCAATTCTCGGGCGAAACCTGACACTGTATTTTTAAAACCGCGCCCGACTGAACGCGGTCTTAAATAAAATCTGTTTTAGTGGCGTAATTAACCTGGTGTTTGATTATCCATGAATGTCTCGGTGCGGTCCGTCAAAGCAGATGCGCCGGTTTGAATAGATGAATACGCAGCAACAGCCAGTCCAACAACAGCAGCGGTCAAAACAACCCAATCCACCGTCACAGCCCCGTCTTCGTCTTTGCGAAAATTCCTGATAAACTTCATCATGGTAAGTCCTTCCATAGGATCACTAATTTACTAAACTACCTGTCCAGACGTCGTGTGGTCCAATCTTTCAACGCATTGGTCCGGCCCGGCGGGATGTGGTCCATATAGCTGTTGGATTGGGGCAGTATTGAGGCTGCAGTTTGGGCATTTGTTGAAGATTTACGTTTTGTTACTTTCCGCCGATTAAGCCTTTGAACAGAATATAAAAACATATAAATTCTATGCACCTAGATGATTAATACTGTTGCTTTCGGGCCAAATGCGGCAGGAAATTGACAGGTGTAGCTGGCTTTCCAAGAGTATTTCTGCAAGTTTTTTCGAAATTTCGATACAGGTGACAAAGTGGTGCGGCTGTTCCATATATGCGCGTTGATCTTGTCACCTCTGATCTTCGACGCGGCGATTGCGCAGACACCGAACGTGTCCCCGACTTTTGAAGCTAAACGCGTAAAAGCACCTCAGCGCGGAAGCCGTCCTAAAATTGATGTCCAGATCGTGCCTGACACCGGATCAGTCGCACCGATGCAAGACACACAAACTGCGGATAAGGTGCCGTCTTCTGGCGAACTGGGGCAATATTCATGGTTTTGGGATGCTGTCTCGCCTGATTTGGATCAAGCCAGCGCAGGTCGGATCGAAGTTGCACTACATACAATCGCCGCGCGTTTGGATGACATTTCAGCGCCGCGGCTGGATGATATGCTGTCGATTGCACAGGCGCACCGGGTGAATATTTTGCTATCGACAGTGGGAACGAACGTGTCTCCGGCCTTAGTTTTAGCAGTTATAGCCGTTGAATCTTCCGGCCGTGTGGACGCTGAAAGTTCCGCAGGTGCGCAAGGTTTGATGCAACTTATGCCCGCTACTGCGCAGCGTTTCGGCGTCGAAAATCGTCTGTCTGCACCCGAAAGTATTGCGGGCGGCGTTAAGTACTTGGACTGGTTAATGAACGAATTTGACCAAGATCCGATCTTGGCATTGGCAGCCTATAACGCAGGCGAGGGCGCTGTGCGCCGCAACTCTGGTGTGCCACTATATCCCGAGACACGAAACTATGTCCCTAAAGTTGTCGCAGCGTTTCAAGTCGCGCGCGGTCTGTGCCAAACGCCTCCCCAGTTGGCGAGCGATGGTTGTGTTTTTGTTTTGCCCAAGTGATCACAATCTTGCGTGTTTTGGCGCACTACTGATGACTGTTACATCAATCCAAAACAGTCGCGTTAGCGGGAACCTCAATCGTTACGACACTGCCTGCCGCGCCGCGTCCCAATTGTAATGTGCCTTCTAGCCCTTCGATCAATCCTGTGATGATACGCCCCCCAACAGTCGTTGGATCCGGCCAGTCCGACCGACCAGGTATCCCAATTCCATCATCCGCGACAATCAGCCGAAGCCCACCTTCAGACAGGCGCGACATTCGTACCTCGACCAAGCCCAAATCCATGCGATCAAACGCGTGCTGGTATGCATTGGTAACAAGCTCTGAGACGACCAATCCAACACGCGTCGCCGTTTCGATCGGAACTTCCAGTGTTTCGACCTGCAACGATAGGCGAATTCCAGGGCGGCCTTCAATATGTGCAATGGCGGCGGTCAAACGGGAAATGAAGCTGCCCATTTGAATAGTACCACGGTTGGATTGTGAGTCTGACAGTTTCATTTCTTCGTAAAGCAACTGCATGGTCTCGATACGACGTGACAACGCGGCATAGTCTTCGGGCACCGAAGTTGCATGGCTTTGTTGACGGATCATAGCAATGATCATGGACAGGTCAGATTTGACACGGTCCTGGATCTCGATCAGTTGCTGATTAATGTCATCTGCCTGCACAGATCTGTCGCCATCACGTAGTTCTTTTTGGACCCCCATGAAATAAGCCAGTTTTCCGTGCGCATCCAAAATTGGCGAGACGATCAAACGGTTCTTGAATGGCTCACCATTTGCACGAAAATTCAGAATGTCGACGCTGACAGTATCATCCGACTCAACGCCCATGCGCAACTTATCGACATCCGTCTTCGATGTGCCGTCGCCCTGTAAGAACCTGCAGTTGCGTCCGATAGAGGCCGAACGCGCATATCCAGTAATCCGTGTAAATGCTTGATTTACATACACAATTGGATTGTCGTCAAGATGCGGATTGGTCACAACAATCGAAACTTGAGCGCGTGCGAAACCATCAAAAGCCTTGTCGTCTTGCAACAGGTCTTCCAGCGTATCGGGCATGGCTGCGGTCCTTAATTGGTTAGGCGGCACGGGTGGCGCGCTGTTCAATTCGTTTTTCGTGCGTGTCTTGGATGATGCGATGCACATACATTTCTGTCGCGTGGATGAGGTCTGGGCCCACAGCGCCAGTGCGTATGGATTCTTCGACGCCGACCATGCCGTTTTTGCGACACATCGCTGCCGAGCGGGTAAAACTGCGCGCGGTACGACCGAACACCAATTTGCCTGTCGCGTCAGCTTTCCAGGCTTTGACAATGGCCAAATCTGCGAAGAGGCCTTCCTCAAAGATGTCGGTCTTTCCGTTGAAATCTTTGGGTTTTTTGTCTTTTGTGACCACCGTACCGACGCCCGTGTTGTTCGAGGCTAAGGTCTGATCCTTGCGGCCGGTATGTTCCACAGTGTCTGCAAGCTGTTCTGGAAAGCCACACAACCCAAATCCGCTTGCTGCGATGAAGATGCCGTCGTGCAAAAGACCTTCCAACGCTTCCGCCGGGGATCCAAAGACCTTTTCCATTAACTTGCCTTAATGCTGCGCCTTTAATCTTTTGTGCCCAATAGACAGGCTAAAGTCAATCAAGTCTGGCAGGTCAAAGTGTCACTTTTCGGCATGATGACGTGGCACTAAAATGCATATAAGCAGTTACTTTTTCTTTTTTGCTGCGGCTTTCTTCTTCTTTGGGGCCGCTTTGCGCGCAACCTTTTTGCCAGTCTTAGCCGCGCGGTCCTCAATTAATTGAACTGCCAAGTCCATCGTCACATCGTCGGGCTCAACAGTGTCAGGGATCGTGGCGTTAATCTTTTCCCACTTCACGTAAGGTCCGTATTTACCTTTCATGATGTTGACCGGACCACCTGCACTTGGATGTTCGCCAAGCTCTTTAAGCGGTTTGGCAGCCTGTCCTCGGTTGCCGCGACTTGCGACTTTTTCGGCCAACAATTGCACGGCCCTGTTCATGCCAACGGTCCAAACCTCGTCCAACCCTTCCAGGTTGGCATTGGTGCCACCGCGATCTGACGTGCTGGGCGCGTGTTTTAGATACGGGCCATAGCGACCAATATTGGCCCAAACGGTGATTCCGTCTTCGGGATGCGGACCAATTTCGCGGGGTAGGGACAGCAACATCAGGGCGCGGTCCAGTTCGACCTCTTCGGGCGGCCACTCTTTGGGAATTGATTGGCGGGGTGGTTTTTTATTCTCTTCCGTAACCGGTCCGCGTTGCACATAAGGGCCAAAGCGCCCTTTGAAAACACGGATTTCGTCGCCTGCATCTTCGCCGAGCAATTTGCCATCCGGAGGAATCGCACTGGCTTCCGCCTCGGGATCTGGTGGGCCGAAGGGGCGTGTATATCGGCATTCAGGATAGTTCGAGCAGCCAATAAACGCCCCACCAGAGCGTGCCGTGCGCATGCTTAGCCGTCCGATGCCACAATTGGTGCATTGACGTGGATCGACACCCTCTTCAGTGGGGGGGAACAGATGCGGCTCCAGCACCTCGTTAATCTTTTCCAACACTTCGGTGATGCGCAGCTCAGATGTCTCGCCAATGGCCGCGGAAAAATCGTCCCAGAACCGCCCCAGCACTTTCTTATAATCGCGATTGCCGGCGCTGACGTCATCTAGCTCTTCTTCCAAGCTCGCAGTAAAATCATAGCCGACATATTTGCGGAAATAATTTTCTAAAAATGCGATGACCAACCGGCCTTTGTCTTCAGGGAACAGCCGGTTTTTGTCTTTGCGAACGTAATCGCGGTCCTGAATTGTTGTCACAATCGAGGCATAGGTCGAGGGCCGCCCAATCCCCAGCTCTTCCATCCGCTTGACCAATGTCGCTTCGGTGTAGCGGGGGGGCGGTTGTGTAAAGTGCTGTGCGGGGGTGGTCGCGCGTTTCTGCGCAGGCTCGCCTTGCGAGATCTGGGGCAAGCGCTTGTCGTCATCATCGACAACATCGTCATCGCGCCCTTCCTCATAGACCCGCATGAACCCGTCAAACATCACCACTTGCCCCGTCGCACGCAAGCCGACCTGACCATCCTCACTGCCAATATCGACCGTGGTGCGCTCCATCCGGGCTGCTTCCATTTGGCAGGCCAGGGTGCGTTTCCAGATCAGATCATAGAGTTTGCGCTGATCTTCTTCGGTGACTTTGATATCCTTGGGTGCGGCCATCATATCCGTGGGGCGAATACATTCATGCGCCTCTTGGGCATTCTTGGCCTTATTCTTGTAAACGCGGGTCTTGCTTGGAACATATTCCGCGCCATACCGGGCCTTGATCGCATCGCGCGCGGCCTGTGCAGCTTCGGGGGCCATGTCGATCCCATCAGTCCGCATATACGTAATGTAGCCCGCTTCATAAAGACGTTGCGCCAAGCTCATGGTTTGGCGCGCGCCGTAACCGAATTTGCGGCTGGCTTCTTGCTGCAACGTCGAGGTCATGAAAGGGGCCGAGGGGTTGCGCATGGCCGGCTTGGCCTCGACGGATGTGATCTTCAGATCCCGACTTGTGACCGCCTGCACAGCCAATTCAGCCTGGGTTTGGTTCTCGATGCTGAATTTATCCAGCTTTTTGCCAGCCAAAAGCGTCAATTTGGCTTCATATTCTTGACCGCGAGGCGTCGCGAGAACGGCTGTGACGGACCAATATTCCCGCGCCTTGAAAATTTCGATTTCCATTTCGCGTTCAACAATAAGGCGCAAACAGACGGATTGAACACGCCCAGCCGATTTCGCCCCGGGTAATTTGCGCCACAACACAGGCGACAAATTGAAACCAACCAAATAATCCAGAGCACGGCGGGCCAAATAGGCTTCCACCAAAGGCATATCGACCTGGCGCGGCTTGGCCATCGCATCCAGGACCGCTTCTTTTGTTATTGCGTTAAAGGTGACCCTGCTGACGGGGGTATCTTTCTTGATCGATTTGCGCTTGGTTAAAGCTTCTTGAAGGTGCCAACTGATCGCTTCGCCCTCCCGATCGGGGTCGGTCGCAAGGATCAATTCACCGTCATCTTTTAACGCATCTGCGATCGCTTTAACGTGTTTTTTGCTGTCACTTGCGATTTCCCAAAGCATATCGAACCCGTTGTCGGTATCGACGGAACCATCCTTTGGCGGTAGGTCGCGAACATGCCCATAAGACGCCAACACGGTATAGTTGTTGCCCAAATACTTGTTGATTGTCTTAGCTTTAGCAGGGGATTCCACAACAACAACGGGCATACGTCTTAAGGACCTTTCTGGGTTACACAACCTGAGTCGCAGGCTCGGCAAAATGTGTGCGACCTTTAGCAATTGTCAATGCACGCTTTGTTAACGCCGTCCAAGACGTCTCAATTTGGTCGGCTGATGAAGCCCCCAGCGTGTCGGTGAATGTCCCCGGATATTTCAAGATCTGTAAGGGCAGGGCCGAAAGTTTCGGGGTTTAGATTTAAGTCTCGTAAGAGTTGATCTTCTGGCATTGGCGTTGGGCCAAGCCGTCCCAAAATCTGGGTGTGCAAGGTTAAAGGGTCGCTGCCTTCACCGCGTTTTTCGATCGTTGTTTCTGGCGGCGGCGGGCTTAGAAGATCAAGTTGCACAGGTTGTGGGGCGTTCAAGCTTGGCGCCGCCAAAGGCCCGATCACGTCCACCACGTCCTCGGCACGTCGAACCAGCGTCGCGCCATCACGGATTAAAATATTGCAGCCCGAGGCGCGCGCATCGAATGGATGCCCCGGCACTGCCATGACATCGCGCCCCAGATCTGCCGCTTCACGCGCTGTGATCAAACTGCCGGATTTAGCCGCAGCCTCGACGACGACGCAGCCAGATGCCAGTCCTGCTATAATGCGATTTCGTATGGGAAAGTGTCGGGCCTGTGGTTGCAAGCCAATGGGCTGTTCTGAAATCCGAAGACCGTTTTGTGCGATTTGCTCTGCCAATTCGGTGTTTTCGGCGGGATACATCACATCAACCCCACCGGCTTGAACGGCAATTGTTCCGGTCGGAAGGGCCGCCAGATGTGCAGCGGCATCTATGCCGCGCGCAAGGCCTGATACTATGACAAAACCTTGTGTGCCCAAGTCTTGGGCTAATGATTTCGCCATGCGGGATCCCAAGGCAGATGCATTGCGTGCGCCGACCATTGCAATCATGGGTTGTGCCAATAGATCGGTATTGCCAAGGGTCCAAAGAGCGGGCGGCGCGTCGGTCATGTCCATCAATGAAGATGGGTATGTGTCATGACCATGGATCAAAAGCTTCGCCCCAATCCGCGCGCCGTCCCGTAGTTCTTTCAGAACCACTGCTTCGGGACAGGTTTTGTAACCCGAAACCCCAGCAGCTTGCGCCACCTCAGGCAACGCTGCCAGCGCGTTCTGCGCCGTGCCGTATTCAGCCAGCAAACGATGGTAAGTCGTTCTGCCAACCCGGCGAGAGCGCAACAGGCGAAGGTGGGTATACCGGATATCTTCCGTGGTGGGTGGGAGTGGGGGGTGAGTGGAAGAAGGATCAAGTTCCCCGGCCATCCGCACGCTCCAACCTGTTGCACTCTTAGGTTTAGTCATTCGAGGTTAACAACAACTTAAAGCCTACCTCGCTGTTTTTGGGGAAGGCTTCAAATCCAAGTTGTTCTTTTTTCAAAGATCTATCGTTGACGTCACGCGTTCTAGCTGTTTTGCGTCAAAAAATTTCCACTTTTTAAGCTGCAGCCCCCCCGACAGTCAGCCCCCCGATCATAAGAGTCGGCTGACCCACACCGACAGGCACCCATTGACCTTGTTTACCGCAATTTCCCATTCCGGGATCCAAAGCCATGTCATTTCCAATTGCGCGAATCTGTTTTAGCGCAGTTGCACCATCGCCGATCAACGTGGCCCCCTTAACTGGGGCGCCGACAACGCCGTTTTTCACGCGGTAGGCCTCGGTACAGGAAAAGACGAATTTTCCGTTCGTAATGTCGACCTGACCGCCACCAAATCCAACAGCGTAAATGCCGTCTTTCAAATCGGCGACGATATCACCTGGCGCGGTCTCGCCGCCCAACATGTAGGTATTGGTCATGCGCGGCATCGGCGCATGGGCATAGCTTTCGCGCCGACCGTTCCCAGTGGTTGGCACCCCCATCAGACGCGCATTCTGACGGTCTTGCATGTACCCAACCAAAATTCCGTCCTCAATCAAAGTATTCTTGCCTGACGGCGTGCCCTCATCATCAATTGAGATCGAGCCGCGTCGATTGGGAATCGTTCCATCATCCAAGACTGTCACGCCGGGTGCGGCGATTTGTTTGCCCATCAATCCCGCGAAAGCTGAGCTGCCTTTACGATTGAAATCACCTTCCAGCCCATGCCCAATCGCTTCATGCAGCAAAATCCCAGGCCAACCAGGGCCAAGCACCACATCCATTTGGCCCGCAGGTGCGGGTTCAGCATCCAAATTTACCAATGCAATGCGCAATGCTTCACGCGCCTTAGGCTTCCAATCGCAGGCTTCCAAAACGCCACCGTCTAGCAAGTAACGCCCTCCGCCTCCGGCCGAACCAGATTCGCGACGACCCTGGTGTTCCACAATGATTGATACATTTAGGCGTGTCATAGGGCGTTGGTCGGATAGAAGTTGACCATCCGGACGCAGGATGAACACCTCTTGGTGGCTTGCGGCAATTGTGGCGGATACTTGGATCACACGGGAATCAAGGGCACGGGCAAAAGCATCAATTTCGCTCAAAGTGTCGACTTTAACATGGAACGCGACACCAGCCACTGGGTCTTCATCCGTATAAAGTTTTTGATTCGTCGGACTTGGTGCATCTGCGACGGAGCCCCCATCGGTTTGGACAGCAAGACGCACCGTGTCACAGGCACGTTTTAGTGACGAATAGGATAGGTCTGTTGAATGCGCATAACCGACGGCTTCGCCGGAAACTGCGCGCAAGCCAAAGCCTTTTGAAGCGTCATAACTTGCTGTTTTTAAACGCCCATCATCAAACACCAAAGATTCTGAACGACGCCGTTCCAAAAACAATTCACCATCATCCGCACCGGCAGTTGCTGTGGTCAATAAAGACAGTGCGTCGTCTTGGTTCATATCGTCAGAAAATGGATCGAACGGAGTGTCAGCCATATGGGTGCCTTTGATTTTGGAGTGTGTCGTTTGCCGCAGAAGCGTCCGTTTGACGCAACCGAAACGCTTTATCTCGTGGTAATAATATGATTGTAAGACGTCAGAATACAACGGGACGCCGTGCGCAATTCGGTCGCCTCCTACAGTGCAAACAGCGATCAGACAGATCAGGACCATATATGATGAAGTTTATCACAGGTTTGGGCCTTCTTGGCGCCGCCTTGGCTGCTGCGCCCGCTTGGGCCCAAGATGGGTTGGAAACAATCGGCAAGCCAGTTGACGGAAAAATGGGATTTCAACCTGCCGCGACGGAGTTAGCGCGTGATTTGCAGTGGCTAGATGGCATGATTAACGTGATTATCATTGCGATCACGTTGTTCGTTACAGCCCTGATTTTTTGGATTGTCCTTCGCTACAACCGCAAATCCCACCCCGAACCCAAAAGTTTCACGCACAATACCCCGATCGAAATCGCTTGGACCGTTATACCAATCGTTGTCTTGGTGTTTATTGGGGCGTTTTCGTTGCCAATCTTATTCAAGCAACAAGAAATCCCCGAAGCAGATCTGACGATCAAAGTGACCGGGTACCAGTGGTTTTGGGGATATGAGTACGTAGATCATGAATTTGGCTTTGAAAGCTTCATGCTAGCCCGTGAGGAGTTGGAAGCTGCTGGGTATGCACAAGATGAATACTTACTGGCAACCGATACAGCTGTCGTTGTTCCTGTTAACAAGACCGTCGTAATGCAAGTTACTGGTGCGGATGTGATCCATGCTTGGACGATCCCATCATTTGGTGTGAAACAAGATGCGGTCCCTGGTCGGTTGGCTGAGCTTTGGTTCAAGGCGGAGCAGGAAGGCATTTATTTCGGGCAATGTTCTGAGCTGTGTGGCAAAGATCATGCTTACATGCCGATCACAGTAAAAGTCGTCAGCCAGGAAGCGTATGACGCGTGGTTGGCTGGTGCAATTGATGAGTATGCTGGCAAACCGCTGGATTACAAAGTTGCATTGAATTGAACCTAACGGAACGCAGTGCTGTTCCAGTTGACACGTGCGCCTTTGCGAAGCGATCTCGTGAAGAGCTTTGGCTAGACAGGTAGATATGACCGACGCGACAAGCATACCACGCGACTACGACCCAACATTGGGCGACTATTTTGCTTTGCTTAAGCCGCGGGTAATGTCTTTGGTCGTGTTTACGGCCCTAGTTGGATTGGTGGCGGCACCGACTTCGATGCATCCGGTGGAAATTTTCGCTTCCATATTGTTCATAGCAATTGGAGCTGGGGCGTCTGGTGCGTTGAACATGTGGTGGGACGCCGACATTGATGCGATCATGCGGCGGACAGCGGGACGCCCAATACCCTCAGGACGTGTGCAACCGGGCGAAGCCTTGGCACTTGGAATTGGGCTGTCTGGACTGTCCGTGATCATGTTAGCTCTGGCGGCGAACTTGCTTGCTGCCGCACTTCTGGCCTTTACCATATTCTTTTATGCGGTTGTCTACTCGATGTGGCTGAAACGATCCACGCCGCAGAATATCGTGATCGGTGGCGCAGCGGGCGCTTTTCCTCCTATGATTGGCTGGGTCTGCGCAACGGGGACTATCGGTATCGAAGCTTGGTTGATGTTTGCGTTGATCTTCATTTGGACGCCACCGCACTTTTGGGCGTTAGCATTGTTCATGCGTTCGGACTACGACGATGCCAAAGTCCCTATGCTGACCGTCACACATGGACGTAAGGCAACGCGAACGCACATTGTTGCCTACACAGTAGTATTGGCCGGTTTGGCGATTGTGACTGCGGCGACGTCTGTTGGTGGTGTTTTTTATCTCAGTATCGCCATCGTTCTGAATGTTTTGTTTCTTAAAGGGGCTTTTCAAATTTGGCGTCGGGATGAGAAAGTGTCAGAAGCTGACGGTTACGCCATCGAAAAGAGCTTCTTTAAGCTGTCAATCTTGTACCTCTTCCTGCACTTCGGTGCGATATTGTTGGAAGCGGCGCTGCGTCCGCTCGGATTAGGGGGTTGGGGATGGCTATAAGTCGACAGCACGAGCTTCACAAACGGCGGCGTGGGCGCAATATCGGCGTCGGACTGATGTTAGGCGGCTTCATCGCTTTAGTTTTCGCTTTGACGTTTGTGAAAGTTGCGCGCGGTGATTTTGAATTGCCCCGTACCGACATAGAGGTTCAAGGATGAAGTTGGATGGCCCGCAAAAAACTGTTGTCCAGCTGGTTGGGGTTGTCGTTTTCATGGGCGGTTTGGCCTGGGCGTCGGTTCCTTTTTACGACTGGTTCTGCCGGGTCACTGGTTTTGGTGGGACGCCTCTTGTCGCCGAAGCGGGTGCAAACGAAATCTTGGACCGAACGATCAAGATCCGGTTCGATGCAAACACAGATCGCAACCTTGCATGGGAATTCAAACCAGTTGAGCGCGAAGTGGAAATCCGTATTGGCGAGACAGGTTTGGCGTTTTACGAAGCCTACAACCCCTCTGATCGCCCAATAGCGGGTTCGGCAAGCTACAACGTCGCGCCGTATACGGCCGGGGGTTTCTTTACCAAAATACAGTGTTTTTGTTTTGAAGAGCAAGTTCTGCAACCTGGTGAGCGGGTCCAAATGCCTGTCACATTCTTTGTTGACCCCGATATCGTAACGGACCGTGATTCAAAGTTCGTGCATACAATTACGCTCAGTTACACCTTTTATGAAATAGCCTTACCCGAAGGGTATGCCGCCCTCAATGACGTCACACGTGAGACGAATACGAACTAACGAAGCCTTCGAAGGACCAAACACATGGCCGGTGCGAAAAACCACGACTATCATATCTTAAACCCCTCTGCCTGGCCTTTATTGGGTGCGCTTGCAGCTTTTGTAATGCTGTTTGGCGGCGTCCTATGGATGCACGATGTCACACCGTGGTTGTTCTGGATTGGGTTCGTTGGCGTATTATACGTCATGTTCGGATGGTGGTCTGAAGTGGTCGTAGAAAGCCATATTGGAGACCACACGCCTGTTGTGCGCATAGGTCTCAGATACGGGTTCATCCTGTTTATTATGTCCGAAATCATGTTCTTTGCAGCGTGGTTCTGGTCGTTCTTCAAGCACGTGATCTACCCAATGGAGACATATGCTGGCACAGAATACGTCGCACCCGCAATCTATCCCGTCGACGCTTTGCATCTGCCGCTCATCAACACTTTGGTTTTACTGTTGTCCGGGTGTGCGGTGACTTGGGCACACCACGTCATAGTGCATGGTGGGCCACGTAAAGATATTGTTATGGGCTTAGCTGTTGGGATCGGCTTGGGCGTTTTCTTTACAGGCCTTCAAGCCTATGAATACGCCCACTTGCTGCATGAAGGCTGGGAGTTTGGCGGAGACGAGTTCTATTCTAACTTTTTCATGGCCACAGGGTTTCATGGGTTCCATGTCATAATCGGCACGATCTTCTTAACGGTCTGCTTGATACGCGTCATGAAAGGCCACTTCACTGCCGAAAAGCATGTCGGTTTTGAAGCGGCAGCGTGGTATTGGCACTTTGTCGACGTCGTCTGGCTGTTCTTGTTCTTCGCAGTATACTTGTGGGGCATGTAAGACGGTTGCCTCTTGGCATCCGCTGTAACGCAGACTACAACACAACGGCGCGCGAGATAGGCTTCGCGCGCCTTATTTTATGGGGTAACACGCAGCAATGCATCGCCTGATTTTCGCAGCTTTGGTCGGCATTGGCGGTCTACTCGTTCTGCTTTGGTTGGGCACATGGCAGATTCAACGTCTGGCTGAGAAGCAAGAATTGATAAATAAAATTGAGCAAACCATTGTTGCTGAGCCGGTGCCAATCTCGGCTGCATCTGGACCTAGTTCTGAAAATATTAGGTATCGCGCCGTCGCAATCTCAGGTGAATTCGCCGAAGGGCATCTGCGCATTCTTGCATCACGCAAGACTCTGGGGCCTGTCTACCGGATTGTGCGCCCCTTCAAGGTCGATGCGTTTGGGGCTATCTTAGTGGACACAGGTTGGTTGAAAGAGGGTCGCGATGTGCCCCCCACACCCACTGGAAAAACAGTTCTGGTTGGTAATCTAGATGATCCAAATGAAATAGATCAATTCACACCAGACCCAGATCAGGCTGCCAATGTTTGGTTCGCACGAGACGTCGCCGCGATGTCAGATGCTTTGGAAACACAAAAGATCATGGTGGTCTTGCGTGATGCGCCCGATATCGAAATTGGTGTAACACCTTGGCCTGTTGATACAGGCAATATCCCCAATGACCATTTGAGTTATGCAATCACCTGGTTTTCGCTGGCCGCAATCTGGGCCGGAATGACCCTTGCCTTTGTTTTGCGCAAACCGCGCATTCGAACTGAAAGTTGAGTAAAATGCAGTATGTCTCAACCCGTGGCCAGGCGCCCATCCTCGACTTCGAAGACGCAATGTTATCGGGTCTGGCGCGGGACGGCGGGCTTTATGTTCCAGAAACGATCCCGCAGATGAATCAAGCCGAGATTACGGGTTTGGCCGGGAAATCCTATGAGGACATCGCGTTCAGCGTTATGCGTCCATTTGTCGGAAACAGCTTCAAAGACAACGCTTTTCAAGACTTGATAGGAAAAGCCTATGCCGGGTTTGGACACTCTGCGAGGGCGCCTCTTGTCCAGCTTGATCAAGGCCATTTTTTGTTGGAACTTTTCCACGGTCCCACCTTGGCCTTCAAAGATTTCGCGATGCAACTTATTGGACAGCTCTTTCAAGCCGCGCTGACCAGACGTGGTGATCGCGTCACGATCGTTGGTGCGACAAGTGGGGATACCGGCTCAGCTGCGATTGAAGCTTTCAAAGGCCTTGAAAACGTCGATGTTTTCATTCTGTACCCTCACGGGCGGGTCAGCGAGGTACAGCGCCGTCAGATGACCACTCCGGATGCCAGCAATGTGCATGCTTTGGCCATGGATGGGGACTTTGATGCCTGCCAAGCGCGCTTAAAAGATATGTTTAACGATTTTGAGTTTCGTGACAGCGTCAAGCTGGCAGGAGTTAACTCGATCAATTGGGCGCGTGTTTTGGCGCAGGTAGTTTACTATTTCTCGTCCGCGGTGGCGTTGGGCGCCCCGCATCGCAAGGTTAATTTTACCGTTCCAACGGGTAATTTTGGCGATATTTTTGCCGGGTTTATGGCGCGGTCTATGGGGCTGCCAATTGACAAACTTGTAGTGGCCACCAACCAAAACGATATTCTGCACCGTGCTCTTAGCGGGCAAGGCTACCATAAAGGTGAAACAATTCCTTCCATTAGCCCTTCGATGGACATCCAGGTGTCGTCCAATTTCGAACGCGCTCTGTTTTACGCGTATGACCGGGACGGGCGCGCTGTGTCTCAGTTGATGGACGATCTGAAATCGGGTGGTTTTGACATCAGTCAAGGGGCGATGCAGGCGTTAATCGAAGTCTATGCATCCGGGCGGGTATCCGAGGCCGAGACGTCGTCGCAGATCGCGCACAGTCTGAAAGCCACAAGCGAATTGCTGTGCCCGCATTCTGCGATTGGCGTGAAAGTTGCCGAACAACACTTGGATCCTGCCGTGCCGATGATCACTTTGGCCACTGCACATCCCGCGAAATTCCCGGATGCTGTTGAGGCCGCAACAGGTATGCGCCCGGGCCTGCCCAAGCGAATGGGTGATTTGTTTGAGCGCCCCGAACGCGTTGTGCGGGTCCCCAATGACTTAGCGGCACTAAAAGACCATATAAAAGGGAATATCTGACCCGTGACGGTTCAAACGCATACATTGGCAAACGGATTCCGGGTTGTCACAGAACATATGCCGGGGCTCGCCTCGGCCTCTGTTGGGATTTGGGTCACTGCGGGCGCACGCAATGAACGTGCCGAGCAAAATGGAATTGCGCATTTCTTGGAACACATGGCCTTTAAGGGCACAGCGAAGCGGACATCGCTGCAAATTGCTGAGGCTATTGAAGACGTTGGCGGGTATATCAACGCATATACCAGCCGCGAGGTGACAGCCTATTATGCGCGGGTGCTGCAGGCCGATGTGCCGCTGGCGGTCGATGTTTTGGGTGATATCTTGCTCAATCCGGTCTTTGATCCGAACGAAATTGAGGTCGAGCGCGGCGTTATTCTGCAAGAAATCGGTCAGTCTTTGGATACGCCCGATGATGTGATTTTTGATTGGTTACAGGACAAAGCCTATCCCAAACAGCCTTTGGGGCGTCCAATTTTGGGCCCGGCGGAACGGGTCAGCAGCTTTGGACGTGATGATCTGGCGGGATTTGTGGGCGAAAACTATGGCCCCGAACAGATGATTTTGTCAGCGGCGGGGGGCGTGGATCATGACGCTTTGTGCAAACTGGCCGAAACGCTGTTTGGACACTTAAAACCGCAACATCAAAGTGCCGTGGAAGCCGCCAGTTTTACAGGGGGCGAGGTGCGTGAGGTCAAGGGACTTGAGCAGGCGCATTTTGCGTTGGCCTTTGAAAGCCCAGGGTATCGAGATGATGCGTTTTATGTTGCGCAGGTCTATGCCTCGATCTTAGGGGGGGGCATGTCCTCGCGCTTGTTCCAAGAAATCCGCGAAAGCCGTGGATTGTGTTACACAATTTTTGCGCAGGCTGGTGCTTATGCGGATACCGGGATGATCACGATTTATTCCGGCACATCTGGTGAACAGCTTCCTGAATTGGCCAGCGTTACAATTGATGAAATGAAACGCAGTGCCGAGGATATGTCCCCAGCAGAAGTCGCCCGCGCGCGCACGCAAATGAAGGCCGGGTTACTTATGGGATTGGAAAGCCCAGGCAGTCGCGCCGAACGTCAAGCGCGTATGATCCAGATTTGGGGGCGTGTGCCTGAGCTAAGCGAAACAGTGTCGCGGATTGATGCTGTCACAACAGGGGATGTGCGCGATTTTGCGTCGCAAATCTTAACCCATGCACCCGCAGCATTGGCACTTTATGGACCTGTGCAAGACGCCCCCAGTCTGGAAACCTTGCAGGCGCAGCGGACACGCTGATGTTGTTGCTGCGGCGCAAAGTTCGACTGGAAACTGAAAGGTTGAGTCTGCGCCCACCGATCCATTCTGATTTTCGGGAATGGGTCGCTTTGCGCTTGGCAAGTGAAAGCCATTTGGTACCGTGGGAGCCGCGCTGGTCAGACGATCATCTCAGCCGCAAAGCATTTACAAATCGGGTGTATTGGGCGCAGCGCTCGATCAATTCCGGCTCTGCTGTGCCTCTGTTTTTGGTCCGGCGGTCTGATGACGCGCTGATGGGGGCGATCACTTTGGACAATATCCGACGCGGGCCCGCGCAATCGGCGACATTGGGATATTGGACAGGGGCTGATTTCGCGCGCCAAGGGTATATGCGCGAAGCCGTTCACGCGATGGTACATAATGCGTTTACACGACTTGACCTCAGCCGGGTTGAGGCGGCCTGCTTGCCAGAAAACGCGCCGTCTCGGGGGTTGTTGGAAAAATGTGGGTTCAAATACGAAGGCGTGGCGCAAAGTTATCTGCAGATTGACGGACGTTGGCGAAGCCATGTGCTTTATGCATCTTTACGCAGCGACCGGCGCGGCAAGACAAACGTAAGTTGATTGCGCTAGGCCCATGCTATCATTAGGGTTGCAATTGACAGTTCAATCTGTCGTTGATTCATAAACTGCCCGTCACGCAAGGTTTCGACAAATGCCACTTCGCGCTCTAGAACATTCGAGATCTCTGTTTGATACGGATGCGCTGCCAGACATTGTGTATTTGGTCGATGTCGAAAAACAAGAAAATGTATTTGTGAATAAGGCCGTGGAAACGGTTTTGCTGTTTTCTGCCGAAGAAATCGCAGACCTTGGGTCTAACCTTTTCCCGTCGATCATTCATCCCGACGATCTTCCCAGTGTGGGTGAGCACTACGCCAAGTTGGACGGATTAGGGGACGGCGAAGCACGTGCGATTGAATACCGCGTTCGGCGAAAAGATGGGGTGTATTTGTGGTTTCGTTCAACGGATTCAATTTTTGAGCGCAAGGCCGATGGCAGCCCGAAACTTTTGTTGGGATCCGCCAACGACATCTCGCAGATGAAGCAGCGTGAAGAGACGATTCAAATGCTCAACAGCGAGCTGTCGCATCGCGTTCAAAATATTTTTGCCACGGTGCAAGCTTTAATTTCGAAAGGCCAGCGCAGTTCGTTACCGTCGGACGTGGTGCTGAATACCCTGCAACGTCGTTTGTCGATTATGGCCCGGATGCATGCGCAGGCGCGCAACACGCGGTTCATGGAAACGACGTCGCTTGTCGAATTGATCCGCGCATTCGAACAAGCGTTGCCAGACACGCTCAATATTGGCTTCGATATCGCGCCCATTCCAATTCTGCCGAATATGATTACAAGCTTAGGGATTTTCCTAAACGAAGTCTTTTGCTTAGAATTCGCGCACGAAACATATCCGGAAATTCCAGATGAACTCTGGTTGAAGGCGCATCGGGATGGCGATGATGCTATGTTGACGTATTCACAGGCCAATTCGCCCGAAAATGCAGTTGACCGCTTTTGTGCACAGAACATGCGGGTGCTGAACATGGTGGCAGACAGTTTGAATGGGTCTATGTCGTATAAACAGGAAGGGGATGTCTTGATGCTGACGTTGACATTTCCGGTGGAGGATCTTGCGTTATCGTCATGATCCGGCCCACTTAAATACCGGAGGATTTGATGATGAAGGCTTTGATATCAATATTTGTTTTTCTGCTTGGGACCAGTGTTGCTTGGGCGCAGACCGAACGTACACCCAGCCATTGCCGCGCTCTTGCGGATGCGACGGATGGGCTTCAGTATCTACATAAGGCAAGTGTGACGGATCCGGTTGCGCCAGAAACCGTGCGTATCACGTATTTGGTGCATGCCTCATTCCTGCTGCAAACGACGGGTGGTCTGAACATGATCACCGACTTTACAGGCTATGTCGGTTCCGAGCCGCTGATCCCCGATGTTGTGACGATGAACCACGCCCATGACACGCATTGGACTGCGTTTCCCGATCCTGAGATCCCCAATATTTTGCCAGGCTGGGGTGATACTTACGGGCAAGGGATCACGCATAACGTAGATCTGGGCGAGGTCTTGATCCGCAATGTGCCCACGGATATTCGCAGCCGCTTCGGGGGCGGCGTTGAAACCAAGGGAAACTCGATATTTATCTTTGAGGCAGCGGGTTTGTGCATTGGCCATCTGGGGCATCTGCATCACGAACCAAATGCCGAACAATATGCGGCCATTGGCCGTTTGGACGTTGTGATGGCTGCCGTTGATGGCGGGATGAGCCTGGATACACAGACAATGACCAGGGTGCTTAAGCGCTTGCGGTCGTCCATCGTAATCCCGATGCATTGGTTTGGCAGCTACACGCTTGAAACTTTCTTAACCGGGATGTCGGATAGTTTTGCGGTCGTGCGCGTTCCGGGCAACAGTCTGGATGTCTCATTGGATCGGTTGCCGCGTCGCCCGACGATTATGCTTTTGCGTCCAGGCGCTGAACCGGAATACGAGTAGTGGACTTCAAACACTTCTAATACACGGCTTTTTTTATTTATGACACTTTCTCCGGCCAATAGCGCCTTTCACGAAGCGCTGACTCAAGTGCTTCCTGCAGATATTCTGTCAAAGCCCACACAGTCTTACTTGGAAGAACCACGGGGGCGGTGGGCCGGGCAGGCGGGCATCTTGGCGCGCCCGCGCGATGTTGCGCAGGTGGCGGCCCTTGTGAAAGCTGCAGCAAAGCATAATGTTGGCATCGTTCCGTATGGCGGGGGCACGGGCCTTGTGGGCGGGCAGGTGATGGACGCAGGTCCCCCCCCTTTGCTGATCTCAATGGAACGCATGACGCAGGTGCGCGCCGTCTATCCGCAAGAAAATGTCCTGATTGCAGAAGCCGGCGTTATTTTGGCCGATATTCAAACCCAGGCGGCGCAGGTCAACCGGCTGTTCCCTTTGTCTTTAGCGGCTGAAGGCAGCGCGCGGATCGGCGGTAATTTGGCGACAAATGCGGGCGGCACTGGGGTTTTGCGCTATGGAAATGCGCGGGATTTGTGCTTAGGCGTCGAAGCCGTGCTTCCTGATGGTGCCATTTGGAATGGGTTGTCGCGGCTGCGCAAAGACAATACTGGATACGATCTGCGAAACTTGCTGATTGGCTCAGAAGGCAGTTTGGGCATTATTACGGCAGCAGCGCTGAAACTGTCCCCACGTCCCAGTGACACTGGCACGGCAGTGTTCGTGGTCAAAAGCCCCGTCGCTGCGCTGACATTGTTGGCGTTGGCGCGGGATCAGCTGGGGGATAGTGTGTCCGCATTCGAGCTTATGCATAAGCAAGGCTTTGATTTCTTGGCCGAAACCTTACCCGACATTCGCAGACCGTTTGATCCGGCCCCTGAGTGGTGCGTGTTGGTCGAAGTGGGGGTTTCGGCGGGGGTTTCGGCGCGGGATAGTTTAGAAACCCTGTTTGAGGCCGCATTTGAACAAGATTTGGTATTTGATGGTTTGGTCGCGCAGACTTTAGGGCAATCCCAAGACTTCTGGGCCGTGCGCGAACACATCCCCGAGGCCAACCGCCGGATCGGATCTGTGTCAAGCCATGATATCTCGGTGCCATTGGGTGCGCTTCCTGAATTCATCACGGCCGCGGATCAACGGATTGCCAAGATCGGGCCGTTCCGTACCAACTGTTTTGGCCATGTCGGCGATGGCAATTTGCACTACAATGTTTTCCCAATGCCGGGCAAAACCCGCGCAGATCACAATGACGCCCGCGACGACATAAAGCGCGCAGTGCATGATCTTGTGCACGCGCTTGGGGGATCGGTCAGTGCCGAGCACGGGGTCGGGCGGCTTAAAGTTGCAGATTTGGAACGCTATGGGGATCCGACGAAATTGGCGGCCATGCGTGCCATCAAATCAGCTTTGGACCCGCTCGGAATAATGAACCCCGGTGCTGTCTTGCGCGCCTTATAAACCGTCAAAAGCGCAAAGCGCGTGCACGTCCATCCCCATTTTCTCTAACTTGGACCGTCCGCCCAGTTCAGGCAGATCAATCACAAAGGCACACCCGATCAAAGCACCGCCAAGCCGTTCGACCAGTTTAATCCCAGCTTCGGCTGTGCCCCCGGTCGCAAGCAAATCATCCACCAACAGAATTTTTTCCCCTGGTTGGATCGCATCGTCGTGA
The DNA here is from genome assembly GCA_045106335.1 of Paracoccaceae bacterium. Classification (GTDB taxonomy): domain Bacteria; phylum Pseudomonadota; class Alphaproteobacteria; order Rhodobacterales; family Rhodobacteraceae; genus Aliishimia. Next base: position 28,793 of record JBGCEM010000074.1, read on the forward strand.
ACCTCAACGACGGCTTCGCCATATTCCAATGTGTAGGCCTCAGAAATGGTCGCGCCGGGCAATTTACCTTTTTTGCGGATTGGCACGAAGCCGACGGACAATTGATGCGCAATCGCACCGCCCAAGATAAACCCGCGCGCCTCAAGCCCCACGACTTTGTCAATTTCCATTCCAGCATAAGGATGCAGCATCTGGTCCACGGCCAACCGCAATCCACGCGGGTCGGCAAACAAGGTTGTAACATCGCGAAACATGATACCTTCATGGGGGAAATCGACGATGGTTCGGATATAATCCTGAACAGAGGTCTTGGGGGGCATGGGCGGCTCCGGTAATTGAATACACAAGTCTTTTGACCGATTTGCGGCGAAAGACACAAGGCTTTAGGAGATGATCATGAACAGACGCAAATGGTTGATCTTGGCAGGTTTGGGCACCGTGGCCGGGTCTTGGCAAATGTTTGGGGTCAGGAAGCCTAGTTTGCAGATGGCGCCCTTGCGCGGGGTTCCGGGCTGGCAATTCGCGTCCTTAGGCGGGGTCACAGGTGTAAGTGGCGCAGATTTCATGACTTTGGGATTGCAGGAGGGCCCGCCCGCTCTGCTTGCGGCCGATCTTTATGATGTTGTTCACCGAGACGCGCGGGCCGGGGCCGTGCCAGTTGCTGTGTTTACGGATTACTTTTGTCCTTATTGCCGGGGCTTGATCGGACGTTTGGCGGCGCGCAGATCGGCGCCCAAGATTGCCATCACGTGGCACGAGCTTCCGCTACTGGGATCTGCATCTGAGCTTGTAGCGCACGCGGCGGAGGCGGCGGCCCTGCAGGATGGATATGCTGCCTATTATGCAGCGCTGCTCAAAGCGGGCTTTAAACCCGTGCCTCAATGGCTGGTATCTGTCGCGGATCATGCTGGATTAAACGCCGCTCAGTTTGCGAAAGATATGGATGGATCCGCGGTTGCTGCGCGGTTGGAAAACTCCGCACGCGCCGCAAAAACGTTAGGATTTATCGGCACGCCCGGCATCGCCATCGGACAATCGGCAGTCCTGGGGGCGCTGGATGCACCCGTTATGGAAGAGCTCTTCATGCAATCCCCCGTGACCTAAAGTGTTAATTTACAGCACCCGCCCCGCAACTGCGTCCAATTTTGACACTACCTCGGGATCGCGCGCCTCTAGGGCCGTTAAGATCGCATAGTCCAAGGCGCGATCACAACCATGCGGGCAAAGATCACGCGCGGCCCCCAACAATTCAGGCAGAGCTTTTACCAAAGACCGGGCCTTATCGGCGTTGCCTGTCAGCGTCTTGATGATGTCGGTCACGTCGACTTCGCCGTGGTCGGGATGCCAGCTGTCATAGTCGGTGATCATGGCGACGGACGCGTAACACAGCTCGGCTTCGCGGGCCAGTTTTGCCTCGGGCATGTTGGTCATACCGATC
>JBGCEM010000075.1:0-4912 GCA_045106335.1 Paracoccaceae bacterium
GGGCTGTTCTCGTCAACATAATCATCAAGATGTTCAGGCAGCAACATCGTCGGCTGGCGATCCAAACCTTCGATAAATCGCGCCATGAACAACCTCCGCATCGAATACGGAAATTACACCATCATCCGGGAAAAAGGAGGGAGTTTTCACACACCCTCAGTAAAGCGGAACTTAGCACAAATCGCCGCGATGTTCGGTTACATGCCCAAAGCAACTGAACTGTACGGACTTGCAGCCCATTCCGAGCAATTCTGCTAAGGTAATCAAGGTAGCTTTTGGGCCCTGAGCGGCAGCTTGCCAAGTCAAGCCTCAAGCTTTGTTCTTCGGACCAAACTGCCCTCGCACATTACTTTTACAGCGACTGTTTTCAGCTCAGAGCAACCTCAGGCTGCGTATCTTATTGGCCAAGTCTGGGGAACGGAACTACCCTTGAAATTGGGGCCGCTCCCTAAATTGAGGTTATCGCGCCGAATGATCTGTCGAGTGATTTCAGGAACCAACACCCCGGCGATATGGCGCCCCAGGCAAGTGTGCATCCCATGCCCAAATGTATAGGTATCGCTGAAATCCCGGTTTGGGTCGAATTTTTCAGCGTTAGGAAATACCGATGGGTCGAACATGGCGCTGTGTGTCACGGCCAGAACTGTTGCGCCCTTTGGGACAACCTGCGCATTTGGTGTCCCGCCGGCAAGTTCAGTGTCTCGATGGCAAACTCGGAAGAAGTAAGGGAAGGCTGGATTAAAGCGCAGCGCCTCGAAAACATAGCCGTCGAATTCTTCGACCCTTCCACCAAGGGCTGCATCGCGCGCTTCTTTGTACAAAACGGGATCAGACATAAGATGCGCGAGTGCGTTGCACACCGCATGTGAAGTCGTCTCAACCGCCCCAATCAACAGCCCGCCCATATTAAACACAACATCGCGCAGGCCAAAATCCAGCGCGTCGCTAAATGACAATCGTATCAGGCGCGATACGGGATCGTTGCGACGGCTGCCCAACTTGACTGCAGCACTACGCCTGAGCACCAAGCGGCCCAGATAGATTGCCATCATGACTCCAGCCTTTTCTCGGTTCTTGACGATCGCTTCTTGATCCTGGCCTTCTACAATGCTGTCAAAAGGCTGGTTCCAGAAGGCGTCCTGCTGGTTCCAGTAGGACCAGTCAATCAGTTTTTCGGGATCGGACCTCGTAAAGCCAAACCAATCCTGCACCAGTTTGACCGGGACGCCACGTGTGACGGCGCGTACCAGCTCTGTGCTGCCCTTGCCTTCATCAAGTGCTCTGTCGGTTTCGTTGCGTACGAAATCTCTGATCTTAGGTAGATCCTCGACATCCAATATGGATTTCATGATCGATTTCTCGCGCCAGTGTGCCGCGGTGTCATCTTGCGCCATGAAATAGCTGCCCTGTTTAGGCTTGTAGAGATCGACACCAAACGTCAATGGCCGCCGCAAGATCAGATTGCAATCAGCAAAGCGGGTCGCAAGGGTGACTTCATCCATTCTCAAAACAGGTCTTTTTTCGCGTAGCTCTGCAAAAAAGGGCAAGGGTTCGTCGAAGAGAAAACCTCGCGCGATCTTCCAGCGATCAGAGGGCTTTGTTGCGTCCAACCTGTCGAGGTAATTGGTCATTTTGAATCCTCACAGCGTCTTCATGAATTCAACGAGCGCGCGACGATCTTCTTCGCTGAAGTTTTCCGCGCCGTATTCGTGACCGGCATTGGAGTCTCCTTCGATCATCCGTTTACCTTGACGCGCCACAAACTCAAAACCACCGCCCGTCGTTTCATAACCGACGTTGACGGGGTCATATTCGTAATTGCCGATAGTAAAGCTGGCTGAGCGTTCAGACGCGGGCAAAAGCAATTCGTAGAGGTTTGGCACCGAACCATTGTGCAAATAGGGGGCCGTTGCCCAGATCCCATCAAGCGGGCGGGCTTTGTAACCAAGAATGACAACGTCTTTTTCAGTAAGACACGTCGATCTTTCGCCAGCGCGCGGATCAAACGGGCCTGGTGCGAGGTCCACCTCGGGTCGTAGGCGAATGCCAAAGAAGGTTGGGATCGCTTCCTTGACGATGTCGCCCTTGGAACCGATCAACGCCCCTTTAACCGTAGCGCCTAGCATATTGGCCACGGGAGCGGTTTCGCCCATCACGTTGCCGTTGTTATCCTTGGTTCCGTGTAGCGGGCCGGTTGGCCCCTGATACACATAGGCGTTGCAGGCCATCCAAATATCAGTGAGGTCTTTTTTGGATGTTTCCTCAAAGGAAACCATCCGTTCCGTTGGTTTTCCCTCCTCCTGCATGTCAGGCAAAAGGTGACAACTTGCGCATTTATCGCGGTAGAGGAGTTCACCCTTTGCAGCCCGTTCCATGTCGATTGTGGGAAATGTTTCTGGCCATTTGGGTGCTTCAAGCACCTGCAAAATCTGTTCCAGCCTCATCAGGTTGTTGACTTTCACGGAGGACGTGTAGCCTTTGATCTGATCGATCACGCTCTGGTTGGGGGTGACCAACACTTCACCAAAAACACCCATAACCTCGCCTGTATTGCGCCCAAGCGCACCGTATTCAAACGTATCACCGCCTAAATTCAGTCGGCTATTGGTCGCAACGCCATTCCATTGCACACGTTCCTGACGCCAGATTTCCCAGATAAACGGATAGCTGACCGGAGCATTGGCCGGATTTCCATCTGTGGCATCGGCCCCCGTGAACATCAGTATCTTGTTGAGGATGTGGCCCACCGCGTCCAACCGGCCAAAGCCATAGCGGACGGGCGTTTCGTTCATTGCATCAGTTTTGCGCTGCCAGGCGAGAAGCTCGTCAAAGGCCGTTTCCAGCAGGGCGCGGTTGGCATCCGTATCTTTACCTTCCAGAACCGCCGCGTTGAATCGCTCCCATTTGGAGGCATCGCTGCGGGTTTCTTCGAGCGCTAGATCCAGGGCTTCGACAAAAGACTGGAAGTCGAGCAAGCTCGGCCCGCCGTCGACAATCATCTCTTTGTCTTCGTAGGTGATCCGTGCGGTGTGACAGGCAGAACAGTTCAAGCCAATCCAGGTTTCCGCGGTGCTATCGCCGCCTTTTTGTCCTTCGTACCAGCGTAGCCCGGTGTTAGAGAATTTTTGATCCGCTTGTATGTCCTTGGCAAAGCCGATGGGACGATCAACCCCTGAAGCTGTCGGTGGCGCTACAAAGCCGAATGACGTCAAATATTCCACATCGCTAAAGGCCGCCGCGTTGCCTGCCTGTTCCAACGCATCAAACCATGTTTCGGGGATGAGCCGCGACCCTTGCGTCGCCCAATACCAGTCGAACCTGTTTTCCTCGTCCCAGCCCTGCGAGACTTCTGCATTCGCTAAGCCATTGTTCCAGCAAGCCGAACCAACTATTGCAACTGACAATATCGTGGCCATGAGAAAGAGACGATTGGTTGGGGGTTTCATATGCTGTCCTCGCTCGCGATCCAATTATGACTGGGGTTGATGATGTTATTTAAGCGGTAACGCCCTTTTCAGTGTTTCGATCGACTTTATGACGTCCCGTGTCGGGTCAAGCTCGACGCCGAACCGACGTTCCGCCAAACTCACAGCACGCATGGTTTTTGTGCCCATTATCCCATCGATTGTTCCGACAGGGATACCAATTTCGGTTAATGTACGTTGCAACTCACGCACATTCGCGTCGCCGATCACGCGGTCTCCGGGGTTCTCAGCCGATTCATTGACGAACCGCATGATCGCGCGATTTTCGGAAGATACGGCAATGGCAAAATCGCCAGTTCGATCAACCACAATATCGTTCGGTCGGCCGGGCAGTTTGATGGTGCCCACACGCTCCAAAGAATTGAGGTCTTGGTTTCGGGCAAATTGAGCGACCTCATAGCTCGTTTTGGACCCAAGAAAGATAACCGATTGGTCGCATGACGCTGAAATAAGCGCGGCAGGCTCGCGCATGGACGTGCCTTCCAGAAGACCTAAAGTGGCACGCGTTGGGGAAAGGTTGAATTCGACAAAGGACAACATATCCAGACTTTGGAAAGCTTCATCAAAATCCACCAGTGACAAAATATTTCTGGTCATGTCCGCAACCAGAAAGCTTGTCGGCTGGTCGCCTCGACAGGCGTCGTGTCCGATCTGTGCTGCTATGGCATAAGGCTCGCCCAAAACGCCACTTGCCGTTTGAACACCAAATTCACTCATCACATAGGATTTTCCCGTGGCGACAGCCAAAAGCCGAGAATCCGAGGCTGAATTCAAAAACATGGCGCCAAAGCCTACATCGATCCACCCGTTCATCACACCGCCGCGTGCACCACTCACGAAAAAATCACGCAGCATAGGCTCCGAGAGTGAGCCGACATCGACCGCCGCAAAATAACCGTCGGAATATTCAGTGCGAAGGCCAGATATCGCCACCGTCTTGTCGGGTGCCGTTGTTAATGCAGGATGCCCGATGCGGCGCTTGATCGTCAAACTACCCAGAGGGTTAAGCTTCGGATCCAGCACCTGAAAACGCGTGGCAGATCTGTTGTTGCCGATCATGTAGACCGCATCACCGCTTGGATCGGCGGCAATATCTTCGACGCTGAACGTAAAGGCCTTGCTCGCAATCAGTTCCAGCGAACCCGTATCCCTCATTTCAATTTCGGAGGCACCGTTGGCGTTTACGCCAAGAACATAGGCAAACTTGCCACTCACGATTACTTCCTGAGGTTCGATGCCAAGAGCAGCGCGGACGTCCATAACAAGTGTTGGAATTGGTTTGAACGCATCTTCCGCGCTGGCGGGCGCAACGGACAGGATCAGCAGCATGGATGCCACCGTTTTAAGAGATCGTTTGAAGGCTAACATCATCAGTTGTTCCACTTATAGGTTGGAATAACAGTTAGTTTCTGTGTGTTCAGTGCCTT
>JBGCEM010000076.1:0-8071 GCA_045106335.1 Paracoccaceae bacterium
TCCAGCAGGAAGTCGGCTATCGTCAGCATGTCTGGGCCTCCGCCATGTGGCTTGCGGCAAGACCCATGCAGTAAATTGACCTTGGCGATGTCAGTGGGCGACAACGCAAAACCCGGTCGGTCGTGGGTGTCATACCCCAATGGCATCTCACCATCCAGCAACCCAAGTCCGCCGAACTGGACCTGGTTGGGTTGGGTGTCGAGGACATTCACATCGATTGACGGATGCGGCCCGGTCATTTTTTCGAAAGACACATCATAGCCATAAACCGTTCCGGGGGATAGCTTTGTGCCTGCCGCCCGCGCTGTAACAACAGCAACATGCAGATGGGTGCCCAATGGGACGGTTTCTGTCTCGCCTTCGAATGCAGGTATCGGGGTTTCATTGGCTGAAGTGGATGGGTAAATTCGCAGGATTAAGTGTCGGGGGTGTTTGGTGGCAACAAAGACGCTGACACTATCCTCAGTCACTCGCCGTAAAATCGGTCCGCACAAAACAAGCGGCAAAGTCGCAATATTCAGCTGTTGGGACATTAATTTTCCCTCCTGCATGGCAGGTTGGCGTAATTCTTGGAGCAAATCAATTTTTTGTTTAACCGAGCGGATGCTCACGTGAGCTTTAAAAATTAGGAAAAGGCCACGGCTTTGGTTACGGGCCTTACAGGTCAGGGGTGGTTTTAGAGTCGGTATGTCATGTGAAGAAAATCGAATGAGAGTATCCGGATGCAACATATCCGGAAAGGAAGTTCGGCTGGAGAGAGTATGCTTAATCGACCAAGGTAAGGTTGAGATGCTTCGTTTGAAGACTGCAGGAATGGCATTGGAGGATCACACCTCAGACTCGGATCTGTGATCGTTCCCAGCGGCTTTTCGTCAGTTGTTCTGCGAAATTAGAATCGACATCCTTGCTTTCCTGCGCTTTTTGGGGAGGAGAGTTTCAGGCGATGAATTTACGTAACTAATTTATTGTACCAAGGTTGGTCTGGTCGTTGGATATCAGCCAAGACAGTACGTTCTAAGGGCGATGCCTTTGGCCCGAATCTGAAAGCGTCCGTTTGCTGTCTCGTAGACATTAACGTTCTCGTCGGCGAGACCGTGTGTCAGAACATTCACGTAGAGCTGGATACGTCAGCACTTGTACGTGAGGGTCAGTTCATTTGTCTTGTAGACAGTGGATTTTAGTTAACAAAAATTCGCTGCGGACGTCATATTTCTGATTAAGGTTATTAAAAGTCGACACTGAGAATTAGTGCTTTAGCTCAATAGTTGCAGGTCATTTCTGGATCAACCTTTTGTTGGGGGTGCTTTTACTCTCTTACGAAAATGAGCGTCGCGAGCTTCCGTCCATAACCTTTCGGAAATGTCTATTGTCGGTCCACCGCAAAGGCGGCAATAGGTCTGGAAAAGCCTTCAAATTTCACAGTGCCGATGGGCTCACTTGATTGGCTATCATTGACAGCGGCGCGCGTGGCCTCGTCAATCAAGATCGGGTGAGACACCTGTTTTGTATGACCTTCCAATCGTGATGCGAGGTTCACCTTATCCCCGATACACGTATAGGTGGCCCGCTGTTTGGTTCCGGCGTAACCTGCAACGACTTCGCCAGTTGCAATGCCGATACCCAGTCGGATTTCTGGTTTTTCCGCTGCGACTTGCTCATGATTGAACTGGTCAATCAATGTCAGCATGTCCTGGGCCGCTGACACGGCACTTGCGGCTGAATTCTCCAGCGGTTGGGGTGCGCCGAACAAAACCATTAGCCCGTCACCGATCATCAACGTGACGATCCCATTGTGGAGGTCGATCACTTCAAACATCAACGTGTAGTAAATGTTGAGCAACTCAATTGTATCTTCAGGGGACTGGCGTTCGGATATGGCTGTAAAGCCGCGGATGTCACAAAACAGGACGGTCGCTGTTACCCGTCGTCCGCCCAGTTTAAAGCCGGATTCCTGCAGATCCTGAACGACCTCGCGGGTTGCGAACCGTTTCAGCAAAGCTGCCTGCTCGTCCCTAAGGCGTTTTTTCTCAAGACTGGAGGACAGGCGCGCCTTGAGAAGAACAGGGTTAACCGGTTTGGGCAGGTAATCGTCAGCCCCCAGATCAATGCAGCGCACGATGTTTTCCACGCCCTCGACTGAAGAGGTGACAATCACCGGCAGATCGCTCAGGGCGGGCTCAACCTTGATGGCCTCCAACACTTCGAACCCGTCCATCTCGGGCATTTCTATATCCAAAAGCATCAGATCGAAGGCGCGCGCGCGCAACAATTCCATCGCTGCGCGACCGTTCTCGGCCACTGTGGCGGTATATCCCAAAAGCTCGACACTGCGCGACAAGAGCAAACGATTGACGCGGTTGTCGTCGACGATCAGCAGGTGTGCGCTTGTCTCAGTCATTTTGCAGGCTCAACAGCGCAGAGGCGGCGCGGGAAAATTCGGTTTCTACCCTGTTCAGAAGAACCAGAACCTCGGGCGTGGCTTCAGAAACCGGGGACAGCTCCAGATCTCGAGCCGGTGTTGCCAGAGCATTGGCACCAAAAACCTGTGCATTGGACTTGAGCGAATGTGCAGCACGGCGAAACCCATCGGTGTCTCCCGTCTGCAATGCCGTGCGCATCTCGGCGATCATGCCCGGGGCTTCGTCCAGAAAAGCAGTGACAAGTTCCACAACAAAGTCTGCTCCTGCGGCTTCCTTAAGGTCATCATAGACGCCCCTTTCAATCGGTCCATGAGTCATGCAGTCTTCCTTTTGCGGATGGACACTTTTCTCAGCGCCTCAATCAGTTTTGGAACCCGGATGGGTTTGGCAATATAGTCGTCCATGCCCGCCTCAAGGCACATCTCCCGGTCGCCCTGCATGGCGTTAGCCGTCATTGCGACAATGCGTGGCCGCTCGTCTGGCATCTTGTCCTTGGTGAGGCGACGCGACGCTTCAAGCCCATCCATTTCAGGCATCTGAACATCCATCAGCACAACATCGTAAGTCTGACGTTCGACGCTTTGTAGCGCCTCAAGGCCGTTACTGGCCAGATCGGCGCGATACCCCATCTGTTCAAGAAGCCGCAGGGCAAGTTTTTGATTTACCAGATTGTCTTCCGCCAGCAAAATGCGCAGCGGATGGTTTTTTGCCATATCCGGATCGATCTGCACGTTACTCGGCGACGATCTGGCAGGCTTTTGCGCCTCTGCTGGCGCAAAGACCGACACCAATGTGTCAAACAGCTGTGATTGCCGTAGCGGCTTGGCCAAATGTGCCCGGAAAAGGCCATCGTCAGCATCCGCTGCGCGTTGAACAAGGGAGCTGAAAAGGATCAATGGCAGGGTCGCATCAATCTTGCGAATCTCATCCGCAAGTGCGCGACCGTCCATTTCAGGCATATGCATATCAAGGATCACCAGATCAAATGTCGCACCTTCTTTGAGCCAGATTAGTGCCTCCAAGGGAGAGCCGGTCCCGCGGGTCAGCGTACCCCATTTGCCCGATTGTAGTGTCAGAATTTTGCGGTTGGTGGCATTATCATCCACGACCAGCACCCGTTTGCCGCATAGCTCACCCTGTTCGCCGATCAGATCACGGGCCTGCGGTCGCGGTAGTTCAGCCACTTCGGCGCGAATGGTAAAGCTGAAAGCCGATCCCATCCCTAACCCCTCGCTTGACGCAGTCATTGTGCCGCCCATTAGTTCAGCCAGACGTTTTGAGATCGCAAGCCCCAGGCCGGTACCGCCATATTTTCGGGTGGTTGAACTATCCGCCTGACTAAAGGACTGAAACAGTCGTGTCATGCCGTCTGGCGCGAGTCCGATCCCGGTGTCGCGGACAGTGAACTCCAAGTTCAGTAGATCGCTCTGCACGGTGGTCGCGGCAACGGAAAGGACAACTTCTCCTGTTTCTGTGAACTTAACTGCGTTCGACAGCAGGTTAAGCAGAATTTGCCGCAATCTCGTCAGATCAGTGCTGATACAAACTGGGACGCTGTCGTCATAGATATAGGCAATATCCAGGTGTTTATCCGCTGCACGGGTACTGACCAGATCAAGTGCAGATTCGATGCAGTCACGCAAATCAACCGGCGCCGTTTCAATGTCCATCTGACCCGCTTCGATTTTGGAGAAATCAAGGATCTCATTGATGATGCCCAACAAACCATCGCCACTGGAGCGGATGGTTTCTGCGTAATCGCGCTGTTCGGGGTTCAGGGGTGTATCCATTAACAGCCCGCTCATCCCGATCACGGCATTCATTGGTGTGCGGATTTCATGGCTCATCGTGGCAAGGAAAGCGCTCTTGGCTTCATTCGCTTTTTCGGCTGCTGCGCGCGCTTCCTGAGCTTCAAGGAAGAGGCGGACATTTTCAATTGCAATCACAGCCTGATCGCAAAATGTCTGAGCGATCGAGATTTCCTCTTGCGTAAACGCCAGCTGTGTAAAGCGAAAGATGTTCAGCGTCCCGGCGCATTCATCCCCGTTCAGCAGTGGCAAAATGATGCTTGAGCGTATCCCCGCACGCTCCCGGATCATCTTGTCCATGGGCAGGAGGTCGGCGGCGTTCCAGTCTGGCGTGTGCAGAACCTGTCGTGACATAATCGCTTGGGAAGGCAAGTTGTGCCTGGCATCAATCGGTACAGAGATTTTTGCGGGGTCCTTGACCAAGCCGCCCTGCTTGGCGACGGCTCTCTGAGAGAGCGAGTCGCCTTCCTTGATGAGCGCCACGGCCATGTCACAAGAGATAAGTTTGACGGCCGCCTGTACGATCTCTTCAAAAACAGGTTTCGTATCTGTAGGCGACGCACTGATGGTCCGCAGGATGTTGGCGCTGGCTGTCTGGCGTGCCAAAGCTGTCTGCGTATCGCCGAACATGCGCGCGTTCTGAATGGCAATAACTGCCTGATCACCAAACGATTTGGCCATCGCAATCTCTTCGTGAACATATGCTTTTTTCTGCGCGCGCGCGAAAACGAGCAAGCCCATAAACTGACCCTTGTATTCAAGCGGTAAATAGAGCGCGGCATGAACTCCAAACTTTTTGTGGATACCTTGTTCGTGTGGTGGCAGGTCTATTTCTGTCCAGTCAGGCAGATGAAGGATTTCGCGTGAATGAATGGCGCGTGAGGGGAAATTGAGGTCAGGATCAACAGGCAGGTTTTGCGGCCCCATGTCCTTAAGAAGGCCTTGCGGTGTGGCGCCGGCAACGGGCGAGTAAGTCTTGCCATCGCTTACCATCACAAAGGCAAGATCACTTGACAAAAGGGACGTGGCAGCCTCGCAGATGGCTTCAAAAACCGGAGACACATCCGTTTGAACACCGCTGATCACACGCAGTATGTCAGCGCTGGCTGTCTGGCGCGCCAGTGCTGACTGGGTTTCGTTGAACAGCCGGGCGTTCTGGATTGCAATAACGGCCTGGTCGGCAAAACCCTGCATGATCCCGAGTTCTCGATCCGAGAAGGGCCTCGCGGAGCGTGCGATGCCGACAACGCCGATCCCTTTGCCTTCCCAGATCATCGGCGCAAAGGCGACCGAGTGATAGCCTGCGATGCGTGCCATCTTGCGCAAGACCGGCGGTACGTCAGGGTTGTTGGCGCAATCGTCATAGTTCACTACGCGTTTGGTGCGAATGGCCTCACCCGCCGGGGTGATCTCCCATGGGGCAGGGAAGGTCTCCAAAAGCTCCTGTTCGAATTTCCCCAGATACGCCGCGACCTGAAGCTGGCCTAGTTCGTCAATCAACAGCACGTCCAGTTCTTCGCCGCCAAAGAGATGCTGGCAGCTTTCCAGAATTTTCTCGAAGACCGGCTGCGTGTCTGCCACTGACTGGCTGATGACGCTGAGGATTTCGGCCGAGGCTTTCTGTTGCTCCAGCGCTTCGGTTACCTCGGCAGTGCGCGCTTGTGTCTCTCTCAGCAGGCGCGCGTTTTCAATAGCAATGCTGGCTTGACTGGCAAAGCTTTGCACCATTTCCACATTTGCCGAGGCTGGCGGCGTTGTATCGGGCCACGCCAGAACAATCACGCCCCAGACCCGGCCTTCGGCCTTGATTGGCACGCCCATCATACGACGAAAGCCAACCTTTTTGGCCAGATCCGGCGCGTAAAAGTCAGATAGAAGACAGTCTTCCATGTGTACAACTGTCCCGCTTTCGACAACGCGGTAAGATATAAAGCCTGGTCTGTGACGATGCGGATAACCCAATAAGAGGAGATCCATTGCCTCGGCGGGGAACCCATACTGACCACCAAAATGATAGATATCTCCGTCAAAACGGTCGAGGGTGCAGAACTTTGCGCCACACAGTTCAGCAGATTTTTTGACAATCAGATCGAACATCGGTTGCAGGTCCGATGTTGCTTCGTTGATGACCTGCAGGATTTCAGCACTAGCCTGTTCACGCACCAGCGCCTCTTCAACCTCGGCAGTGCGTTGCTGAACTTCATCGAACAACCGCGCATTGCTGATGGCGATAACGGCCTGCGCAGCGAAGGTTTCAACCAGTTTGATCTGTTTGGATTCAAAGGCCTGCGGCTGGCGGTGCGCAAGAGAAATGACCCCAACAATAACACCATCCTTGATCAGCGGAACGCCAAGAGTTGATTGAAATCCGCCACGATGTGCCGCTTCCTTCCACTCATAGCTGTCGTCAGCTTCTGTGTCGGCAATATAAACGGTTTCGCCCAGTAAAGCCGTCCGCCCTGTACAGGTACCCTGACCCGGCTCGATAGGATTGGCCTGCAAATACTCGAAAAAATCGGCACCGACATTGAGCGATGTCACCATGTGATAACGCCCATCCTCCGGTTTCAACATCGCCACGTAGGCATAGTGCGGATCACAAATCCGCGCTGCTACCTTCAAAATGGCATCAAGTACCGGCATCAATTCGTTGGGCGAACGTGAAATCACATCGAGCACTTCTGACGTGGCCGTCTGATATTCAAGCGCTTCAGTTACTTCAGCCGTGCGCTGCTCCACCTCTTCAAAGAGCCGAGCGTTACTAATAGCAATGACGGCTTGATCGGCAAAGCTCTCGATCAGCTCAATCTCGCGCGGGCGGAATGGTTCAGCCTTCGGGCGGGCCAGATCCAGAACTCCGATCACTTCGTCTTCACGGATCAAAGGCACCGCGATAATTGACCGCCAGCCCCCCAAAAGCGGCGACTTGGGATTTTGAAACTCTCCATCTTCCAGAATATCGGGAACGTGTATGGTCGCACGCTGCAAAACTGCTCTGCCCGCAATGTTCCGGCGTGTGATCTCGTGCGGATTGTCAATGTGGAACTGAATAAATTCAGGGGTGCATCCGGTATTGGCACCCACGTGCAGTTCATCACCAACTTTGTTGAAAAGAATACAGATCGAGGCATCGCACAGCTTTGCCGCCGCTTCTATCAGCGCCTGCAGCACGGTAGGCAAATCAAACGCAGACTGGCTAATGACCCTGAGGACTTCTGCCGTTGCGGTTTGCTGCTCAAGTGCTTCTTGCACCTCGCGAAATTGGCGCACGTTTTCGATGGCGATCACAGCCTGCGCGGCAAAGCTTTGAACCAGCGCAATCTCGTCTTCAGTATAAGGTTTGACCTGTCTGCGAAACAAAATCATCACGCCGATCCCGCCAGCGGGCGTCATCAACGGCACCAACAGATTGGTGCGAATGCCAGTGTCTTCAACGACAGATTTGAAGATGGAAACACCACCCCGATAGTGTTCGGTGTCCGACATGTCCCGGACATGGACTGGCTTTCCCGTCAGGATCGCCTGGGCCCCAACCGAGGTTTTCGCATCCATTGGGACCTGCCCGGTATTGTACATCTCAACCGTTTTGGGCGCGAGACCATAAGACGCGGGCATGGTCTGGCTTGCATCGCCCTTTTTGCCCAGGGCAAGTGCAGCAGCATCTGCACCACATAATTCTGCCGCTGTTTTCAGGATCAGATCAAAGACAGGGCTTTCATCATCGCGCGACTTGGAAATGACTTCAAGAATATCACTTGTTGCGCGCTCTCGTTCCAGACGCGTTTGCAATTCCCGAAACCGCCTCACGTTTTCGATGGCGATCACGGCTTGGGCTGCAAATGT
>JBGCEM010000077.1:0-4471 GCA_045106335.1 Paracoccaceae bacterium
TTAGGTAAATGTTTAGAATAATGTTTAGAGATACGCTCCATTTAGCGCAATATGAAATTGGTTTAATTTGCTTTGTATAATAAATACAGATGCTTGCGATTGCTTTTGGATCAAGGGTGCAACGGCCTGTCGCTCCGCCACTTGCCCTTGAGAAACCGTTCTTCCGATCCGGGTGCGGCCGGATTTTTCGTTGTTTTCGAGGGTTATGCCGTATGGGCTGTTCACCGGCCCCGGTGCGAAGTGGGCCCAAAGCGTTCTCTCCGGGCGGATATTCTCCGGACCTCCTGACTGCGCTGATTTGGTGTTCAGCTTGTAAGGCATTGGTGATACTGCGATTTTCGTAACCTTGAAAATTGACTTCGATGCCAGTCTTGTTCGACCAGATGGGACTGAAATCGGAACTCGTCATGGTGGCACAAACAGAGCGGCTTGATCAGTGTATTCAACACTGCAGAAAACAGCTCCAAGCGCGGATTCCGGACATTCGCTGCGCATGCAAATCAGCGATGTCGCGAATACGGAAGCTGACATTTTAACAGCATTGAGACCGCCTCCTGCTCTTTGCCGTCACAGGTCAGCGATCAACCAGCTCTGATCGTTTGGACAAACCTTCGGATGGGGCCTGGATAATCGTCATCACGCCTGCGAGCGTAAGCACGAGACCCCAGATCATCCACAGTGCGGCGGCGATCTTCAGGGCGGTGGGCTGTATCTTGGACATGCAGTAACTCCTTCGGTTTCGGTATTCGGGAAGAATGTGCGACCCGTCAAAGTTCGGTCACGCCGCCATCGATGACGTATTCAGATCTGGTCACGAAGCTCGCATCGCCACCAACAAAATGGCGTCCGGTCTGGGCATGAGAAACCCGAAACACCGGGCAACAGGCCCAGAAAGCTTGATCGGCGCAAAAATTGGTGCCACCTTGAGTAGGCTAGCGTTCGTTAGGAGGAAAGACCCGATTGGCACATCAAGCAGAGCATCGCACGACGCAAGATGGTCCCCGGCAAACGAATGCCCCGCCTCTTCAAACCATGGCGCAACAAAAGGGTGTGCGCACGTCGCAGCAACAGTCTCGTTTGCAGAGTTTGCAGTCCTTGGCGGATAGCAGTGCCACAACCCAGCGAGCGCAGTATCTGCAGGAAGGTGCTGACGCCCGCCCGCACGTCCCCAAGACAAATGTTGATGCCATCCAGATGAAACCCTACACGGTGTCACGCAATCTGACCTTGGAAAAAGGCATCAAGAGCTTTGAATCGAGCGAAGAAAAGAAGGACAAAAAAGGTAAGGTAACTTCGAAGGCGCAATCGGCAAAGACCCGTGCCATGGGTGAGTTCCTGAGCGCACTTAGGTCTGAATATCCTTTGCCTAAAGACGCGGAATCGCTGGACTACGACACGCAGGAAAATGCCAGAGGGCCTGACTATTTGCTACGCAAAGGGCTGGTCGAACAGGAGTTCGACAGCGTTGATGATGATGCAGAACAGGTCGACGTCTATCGTCCCTCAATTCGCGCAAACGTGCCCGATGCGAACAGGTCCGGGGGAACACAAGCCGGACCTATAAGCAAGTTGACGGGCGCAACCTACATAGGCGCGCATCTTGTCAAACGCGAATGGGGTGGCGAAGACAATATGTGGAACGTGGTTGCTTGGCCGAAAGCTTCAGCAGAGGACAAATGGGCAGCAAGTTTCGAAGATCCGGTGGACAAGGCGGGCCTTTGGGGGCTGGACCCCGGTACAGTCAGCATTTCAGTCACTAAAGAAGACGATGTGATTCCTAAGATGCGGTTGGATCGGCTGATCGAAGGAGCCATTTTCCGGGCGCTCAAGGCGGAAAAGTTAAAGGACCCATCTGCGGCGGTAAACCGCACGCTGGTTCCGCATTTCATGGATCCGGTGAACACCGAAAGGCAGAAAATCAACCGTGCGGTTGAAAGCGTGCCTGTCAACGCATCCGGTACCTGTCGCGCGCCCGATATCAAGACAGGCGCGGTGCAAGAAAAGACGACTAATTTGGATTCGTCAGAAACGAAGTATGATCTGGCAAAAGAAAAGGCGCTTGATGCGATCAAGGCGCGTCTTGACAAAGAGGCCGTCAAAACGGTTGATACTGATGATGCGCTGGATAAACAGAAAATTAAAAAAGTTGGGCAGATAAGGGAAGGGATGCGCAAGAAGGGCAAAGATCCATCATTAGTCCCTGAACCAACTCCACCCATGCGCCTGCGCGACGCTGATAAACGAGAGAAAGGTGTCAGAGGTGAGGAACGCGACAAGGACTGGCGGCAAGAGCGCGAGGCCTATGGCGAGGGCTTTGAATTTCACAATGACCTGACCTGAGGGCGGTCAAAGACATGGCGATTGGACAGTGCCATGGTCTTCTCCACGCTCGCATCATCATGCCGCTTTTGTGCGGAACATCCACTTATCCCGGCTTTTCAGATTTCCGGAACCACCTCTGAGGTCCTGAAAACCGAATCTCAAAAGCTTGGCGATCACGGCCTCGATGAGCAGGATTTTTAACAGTCCGGCCTTTTCAGAGAAACTAATGACCTTGTGGACCGCTCGCGGCCCTCTTGGCCAGCGGGCGGGTAAGTTTCAAGCCGGTGGCACCGTAGTTTCAGCCGCGATTGGGTCAATTACGAAGGGTTGTACAGGCTTGAGGTAGCGCAGCTGCGCTTGGTGGCGTTAATTTTCTATCTGCCTGAAAGATAAGGCGGCACGAGCGTTAGGGGGCTGTGCTGAGCGATTGAGGAACCAAGGCGCTCACTCTCGCAAAGACAGCGGAAAGCAGTCTTTCGCTGCAATCGGTTCCAATGTCGGCTTTCCTTCATCGGACACCTGACAGGGCGAAAACCGGATTAGCTTAGGCGTCTACCTGCATCTGTCCTCAACAGCTGCGATTGCAACACCGGAACTGTATTGGTCTTCTGGTGTGCCGGCGTTGACGTTGAACGTGCGCAACTCTTTGAGCGCCTCGGCCATTGGCATGATCTTGTCACATGGCACGCCGAGCCATCCTTCGTTCAGCAGACGCACCTGCAATATTTTTTCATCCATAAGCAACTTGGTCCCGGTTTTTGGGATCTTTTCCAGCGTTGGGACGGCAGCGCGCAGATGGCTGCGGGCGGCTTCGATATCATGAGCTGGCCCGAACGCGAATTGAATGCGCGCCTTCAGAATTTGTTGGTCAATGACGTCGATTGGTTTTAGGTCCGCGACTACGACAGTTGATGCAACCTGCAAAGCATCGTCTGTCCTCTCTTGCACCAAGAGCGCTTCTGCCAGAGCGTTTAGGTCGTGGCGCTTGAGCATTTCAGGCTGATCAAGCCAAGTGAGAAATACGGTGTCAGTCAGTCGGGCGATTTGCCCGCGTTTTGCTTCTATCAGGGCAAAAGCGAGTTTATTATCACCTCGGGTTTGCAGTTGATAGATCTCGCTATTGATATCCTGAAGCTGGTCAAGCCGGTCGATTGCAGTGTTGCGTTGCACTTCAAGTCGCATCTCTTCGCGACTGAGATACAATTTATCGAACTCCAAATAGGTCGTAAAAAGCACCGCTGGGATGCCAATGATGTAAATGAAATCCCTTAGCTTGTCCGTAGGGATATTGTCCCACCAGGTCTTGGGCTTTGGAGTTGCCAGTTTGGTCAAGAGATCAATAGTCTCTCCTATCTTGTCCAAGCGTTCTTTTTCGTCGGAATGTGCCATCGGATCCTCGTCATCTAATGATTTGAAGCTAACGAGACTGCTTCCAGCGGGCAATTGCTTACTTTCAAGTGCGACAAATACTTCAACACGAGGAACGATATGGCTTCAATGGGCGGAAGAGCTACGCATGCTGAACGACTTTGTCCGTGAAGCCCGCGATTTTGAGCGTATGATTGGCAAGTGAAAAATGCGCTGAAACGCGGTGACGCACCAAAACCCGACGAGCAACATTGCTGAAGTCTCTCTAAACGAGGATGGGCATTGCTGCGCACTAGGTTAAAGACACGCTGCTGAAACTGCCACAAGAGGTGTGGAGAGAAGCTTAGGTTCTGTTGGTCGATGAAAAGAAAGCATACTCTGGTACAAAGCGCAGCATTTCATACAATGGGCGGTCACCCGTCATGCTGACGGCGCCGAAGTAAGATGGATCAGACAGTTTCCGCCATCTCTGTTAACCTTCCCTTAACCAAGCATTTGTTTGGCCATGCCAAAAACTCTACAATCTCGACATGATCACCAATTCTCATATGTTATTAGCCGCAGTATTTTTTGGTTTGGTTGCGCTTTCTGGATGCGCATCACAACGAGACGAGCCGCAATATCGTTCTTATGATTTGGAACTGGTTCATACTTCTCCATACTCGACCTATATCGGGGTCGCTCCTGGTTCTCGGGGCGCGGATGTGCCACGCATCGGACAGTTGGACAGCAAGGGCTTCAGCGAGTTTCTGAGAGACAGCATTGGATGTTCTTTGGATGC
>JBGCEM010000078.1:0-16826 GCA_045106335.1 Paracoccaceae bacterium
CTGGGTTCATCCTGCCAACCTTGCGCGATGCCTTGGCCAAGGGTGATCCATCCGATGGGTTGATCCTGTCGCAAGCGATTTGGGCGCGAATGTGTGAAGGCACGCGCGAGGACGGCACTGAAATCGCAGCAAATGATCCCATTTGGGACAGCCTACGGACAGCCGCACGCGCGGCTAAATCCAACCCCCAAGCCTGGTTGGATCAGCGCAGCTTGTATGGCGATCTGGCCGACAATCCAGTGGTTCAAACGCGCTTTGCCCATTGGCTGTCGATGATTTGGGCCAGTGGGTTGGAAACGACGCTTCAGGCTTACTTGAAGTCCTAAGTTAATTAAAAGCGCCTGTCATAAAACAGGCGCTTTCTTTTTCTGGATCAGTCCCGCGCCTCAATCGCGCTAAGACCTTTCAAAATATCAATGGCATAGGCCAGTTGGTAATCTTCTTCGCGCAGCTCTGCAGCTTCTTCAGCCTTGGCGCGGTCCGCCTCGATCTGGCGCACTTCGTCTTCGGACAAACTGTCATTACTAATCGAGCCGCGCAGATCTGCTTCGGAACGCTGACGGCGGGCTGATGTCTGCTCTTCGTCCTCCTCGGCATTCGGGTTACGACGGGGTTGTTCTACGATGATGTCGGGGCTCACACCCAAAGATTGGATCGACCGGCCCGATGGCGTGTAATAGCGCGCTGTGGTCAAACGCATCGCACCGTCCTGGCGCAGGCGCATGACCGTTTGCACCGAGCCTTTGCCAAAACTTTTGGTGCCCACAACAATCGCGCGGCGATGATCCTGCAACGCACCAGCGACGATTTCCGACGCCGAGGCCGAGCCGCCATTGATCAACACCACAATCGGTTTGCCTTGGGCCAGATCGCCGGGCGTCGCGTTGAACCGATCCCCATCTTGCAAACGGCGGCCCCGGGTCGACACGATTTCGCCTTCTTCCAAGAACGCATCCGACACGCGAATCGCTTGGGTCAACAAACCACCTGGGTTGTTGCGCAGATCAATGACAAAGCCATTCACACTGTCGATACCGCCTGCCGCTTCGATTTCCTGATCCATCTTGTCGCGCAAGTTCGGGAAAGTTTGGTCATTGAACGTTGTGATCCGCATCACCACAGTTTCACCTTGGGTGCGCGAACGTACTGCCGTCAGCTTGATCGTATCGCGGATGATGGACACATCGAAGGGCTCGGTTTCGCCTTCGCGCACCACAGTGATCACGATTTCCGACCCAACCGGACCGCGCATCATTTCGACCGCTGCATCTAACGTCAGCCCAAGAACACTTTCGCTGTCCACATGTGTGATGAAATCTCCGGCCTCGATCCCAGCTTCAGAGGCGGGCGTGCCATCAATCGGCGAAACGACTTTGACAAAGCCCTCTTCCTGCGTGACTTCAATCCCTAATCCGCCAAATTCACCGCGGGTTTGCACCTGCATTGCTTTGGCATCGTCCGGTGACAAATAACTGGAATGCGGATCCAAAGAGGTCAGCATGCCGTCAATGGCCGCCTCGATCAGATCGCCTGCATCGACTTCTTCGACATATTGCGCGCGGATCCTTTCGAAAATATCCCCGAAAAGATCCAATTGCTCATACACACTGGCATTGGAGTCATTTTGCTGCGCCAGCAAAGGACCTGCCACCTGAGTGGACGCGATCACTCCGGCCAGGGTTCCGCCCAGCGCGGCCATAACGAATTTCTTCATTCCTGGTACCTTATCTGTTGGGCCCAAAGTTAAACCACGTCGCGGGGTCTACTGGGCGATTGTCTTGTCTTACTTCTATATAGAGCGTTTCTGAACGTTCAGTTCCACCCCCATCACCAATTGGTGAAAACAACTCATCTTCTGTTGCGCCGACGCCGCCCATCACGCCGACGGGCGTGCCTTGCGCAATCACTTGTCCTGCAGCACCGTAAGTCTGCGCCAAACCGGCAAGAATGATCAGATCATCGGCTTTGGGTTCCAGCATGACCACTTGACCAAAATCCAGCAATGGCCCTGCGTATCGAATGGTCGCCGCACTGGGCGATGTGACAAGGGCGCTTGCGCGGGTGGCCAAAAGCACGCCTGGTCGGATCACGCCCGCGGCATCTGCCTCGCCACTTTGGCGCAACACAACGCCTTGTGCCGGCAATGTCAGATTGCCCAGATCCAGCGGCATGTCCAAGGCGGGGGCCGTTTCATTATCCACAATCTGACTAAGCCCCGAGGCGAACCCATCCAGTGTTTCCGCGCTTGCAATCAAAATCGCAATTCGTGTGGGGTCGGTCGTAAAGCGCGCAGGAAGATCCTGGCGATCAGCCATCGCTTGGTTCAAAGCAGTGCGCGCTTCTTGGACCTGACGCAACCCATCGGCCATTTGGTTGGTGGCGGCTTGTTGCAAGGCGCGCAAAGTCTGGACCTGCTGCAAATCACGCCGCAGCTCTATCGCACTTGCATTCAGCGCCGGGCCCAGCTCGGCCAACATCATACCCGCCCGCGCGGTGCCAACGGCCCCCGAAGGATGGAGCAGAACTTCCGGGCTGCCTTGACGCCCCATACTTTGCAGTGCCGCCAAAAGGGCTGCGATTTCAACATCTTTGCTTGCCAAGCTCTGAGTCAAACTGCGTTCTTGGATGGCCGCCTGACGCAACCCATCGCGCATTGCGCCCAAGCCGTCCTCAAATGCGCGCACGGTGGCTGTCAAGGCGCGCACCCTATCGCGCGCTTTAGTTGCGTCGTTCAATTGAACCGCTGCCGCTTCTAACGATTTTAGGGCAGCTTCGGCCTGAATCGCGGGGTTGGTCTGCGCAAACACGCTCGCCGCTGCCCATATTGCCCCGAAGAAAACAAGAATACGGATCATACCAAAAGGCTTTGCCCAGTCATATCCTTAGGTTGATCCAGACCCATCAATTCCAGAAGCGTCGGCGCCAAATCGGCCAACCGTCCAGCGCGCAAGCCAGCACCCGTCGGTCCATTAACCAAGATTACAGGCACCAAATTCAAGGTATGCGCAGTGTGCGGTCCACCAGTTTCGGGATCGATCATCACTTCGCAATTGCCATGATCTGCTGTGATCAATAACGTCCCACCGGCTGCGCGGACAGCATCTACAACGCGACCCAAGCCCTGATCCACCGCCGCGCACGCCGCCATCGCCGCGTCCAAATCACCGGTATGTCCAACCATATCGGGATTTGCATAGTTGGTGACGATCAAATCATATCCATGCTCAATCGCGCCAACCAGCCGGTCCGTCACTTCAGCGCAGGACATTTCGGGCTGCAAGTCATAGGTAGCAACCTTGGGCGAGGCGGGCATAAAGCGATCCTCACCCACGTTGGCGGCTTCTTCACCCCCATTCAGGAAAAACGTGACATGGGGATATTTTTCGGTTTCCGCCAGGCGAAACTGCGTCTTTCCTTGTGCGGCAACCCAGGCGCCTAACGTATTGGCGATTTTGGGTTTGGGATAGACCGTTTCAAACCAGTGGCTATGGCTATCGGAATATTCCGCCATCCCCAGCAATGCGCCCCAAACGGGCCTCTTACCAGGGTTAAACGCCTCAAAGTCGGGCTGCGCCATCGCCGCTAAAATCTCGCGGGCGCGGTCGGCACGGAAATTCAAACAGAACATCCCATCGCCATCTTTCACGCCCGTATATCCGCCCAACACGGTCGCCGGGATGAACTCGTCTGTTTCGCCGCGGTTATACGCGTCAGCCACAATCACCCGCGTGCTATCCGCTGTTGGGCCTTGCCCGTGAACAATCGCATCAAAAGCGGTCTTGACCCGGTCCCAACGATTGTCGCGGTCCATCACGTAATACCGCCCCGAAAGCGTCGCAATCTTCACCCCGCCCGGCAAAGCCGTCAGCAGCTGCGTCAGGTACTCATTGGCCGATTTCGGGGCCACATCGCGCCCATCGGTGATCAAATGCAAGATCACAGGCACGTTTTGCTGGCGCAATGCCGTCGCCGCCGCAATCATATGCGCCAAAGATCCATGTACCCCCCCATCAGACATCACACCCATCAAATGCGCGCTGCCTCCGGTGGACTTCAACTTTGAAGCAAACTCTAAAACCGCAGCGTGTTCAAAGAAAGACCCATCCTCAATCGCCAGATCGATCTGCCCCAGATCCATGGCCACGACCCGACCCGCCCCAATATTGGTATGCCCAACTTCAGAATTGCCCATCTGTCCTTTTGGCAAACCAACATCAGGTCCATGTGTGATCAACGTTGCGTTGGGGCAAGTCTGCATCAGCCCATCCATCACGGGTGTTTCAGCCAAACGCGGCGCATTTCCATGATCTTGATCGCTCAAGCCCCAACCGTCCAAAATGCACAGTACAAAAGATTTGCTCACAAAATATTCCTTTTAAAAAAACCGCTCTGTACGCCAGACCGGGATTTCATTTATGCGCGCAAGACGTTACTCAGCCGCCAAGGGCATACGGGATTTCCCGATTTCAGTGACTTCCGCAATCACCCGACGCAGCCGAAGGCGCACGTCTTCGAATTGGCTGTTGGGGCGGATCGCGCGTTCATCCATATAGATCGAACGATCAATCTCGATCTGCACCGCGTGTTGGTGCAAAGAAGGACGCCCATAGGCTTGCGTAATATACGCCCCCGCAAAAGGCGCATTGCGCGCAACAGCAAAGCCTGCGGATTTGAACGCAGATTCGATCCGGTCCACCACATCGGCCGAAGCCGTGGACCCAAACCGATCCCCCAGCACAATATCCGGACGCCGCATCCCAACCTTGGCAACACCGTCCAAAGCTTCGTGTGGCATCGAATGGCAATCTACCAAAATAGCACGGCCAAATTCTGATCGCGCCGCTGTCAACAAACTGCGCAATTTGTCATGATAAGGATGCCAATATTGCGCAATCCGGGCTTCGGCCTCTGCCTTGGACATTTTGCCACGGTAAATCGCCCGTCCATTTGACACCACACGGGGAATCACACCCAAGCCAGATGCCACCCGAGGATTGTGTGCATTGTTCCGCACACCTGTCACCAAAGCCCCGTCAAATTCGTCCGGGGCGCGGTTTAAATCCACGAAGGCCCGCGGCGCCGTCGCACAGAGCAGCGGCGCACCAAATTCCGGCGCTGCACTGAACAACTGGTCCACAAATGCATCTTCAGACGATCGGATTGTATGCGAATCAAGTACGCTCGCGCCCAAAAACCGACGCGTGTAATCACGCCCGCTATGTGGTGAGGCAAACACAACACACGCCGCAGCAACATGCGGCAATTCTACCTTGTACGCCGGGCCCATCATGTCCGATCCTCCGTGTCAGAGTATAGCGCAAAACAATGAACGGTCGAAAGCCCTTGAAACGTGCTTCGACTCCTTTTATAGCGACCCGACCAGCGCGGATCTTCGCGCCTGTTTCGATGGGTGCAAGGTTTGTTAAGGTATGGGTGATTAGCTCAGCGGTAGAGCACTTCGTTGACATCGAAGGGGTCACTGGTTCGATCCCAGTATCGCCCACCATATAGATTTCACCGCGTCAGGCGCTTTCTGACGCACCCGTTTAACCCCGTGGCCCGATTCTAGTGGCGCCACCAGATGCCGAGGAGATGACCTATGAAGGTTCGCAACTCACTCCGCTCGCTCAAGAACCGCCACCGCGATTGTCGTGTGGTGCGCCGCAAGGGCCGCGTGTACGTGATCAACAAAACCCAACGCCGGTTCAAAGCCCGCCAGGGTTAAGCCTTGCGCAATTATGCATTGCAAAGCCGCCCTTCGGGGCGGCTTTTGCTGTTTTGGTATCGACTGTTTATACCTTAGAGAAAGGAAGCTGGACCAAACTGTCCCATCAGACCCAGACGCGATATCATCTCCCTAAGGAGCCACCATGTCCAGCCAAGCCATGTCCCGCAACATCGCACTCTATCCCTGGCATCAATTCTTGCACAACATGGTGTTCTGGCAGGCGACATGGTTCCTCTATTTCCAAGGCACACTTTCTGCCGCAGAAGCCCTTTTGCTGTACGCAATCTACGACGTTTCCGTCACATTGTTGGAAGTACCCTCGGGCTACATGTCCGACCGTGTGGGTCGACGCTTTACCCTGATCTGCGCAGGCCTCGCCTATGTCGGCGCACTCATACTCCTTGGCCTAGGAACCACATTCACTATTTTCGCATTGGCCCAAATCATGTTGGGCGCAGGCGGCGCATTCCTCTCTGGCACCAACACGGCCCTGCTTTATCAATCCTTGGTCGTCTTGGGGCGCAAAGATGACATGGAAGCCCAAAGCCTACGCGCCTGGAGATTCGGCTTCATAGCCCTGGGCCTATCAGCCGTCACCGGGGGCGCCTTCGCCCTGTGGTGGCCGTCCCTGCCCTTCTTGGCCTCAGCAATTGCCCTGGCCGGAGCCACGCTCTGCGCCATCACCTTTACAGAACCGCCCTCAACAGACACCACCATAACCGAACGCGCCCGCTTGCAAACTCTGCTGCGCGACATCCGCAAACCAGTCCTGCTCTGGCTTTTTGCGCTTGGCACCCTGATGTACGGCTACAGCCACCTGCCTTTTGTCTTTGGCCAACCCTTCATCCAACAAACACTGACGGAATTTGGCCTCGCCACCCAAGCCCCCCTGGTGAGCGGAACTATCACCGCAATCATGATGACAATCTCCGTGCTCGTTTCCCTGATCGCTCCAAGTATCCGCAAAAAGCTGGGCCTATTCAGCTTGCTAATCCTCGCCTTCGCAATCCAAGTCGGCCTATCCATCGCCCTAGCACTCTTTGGATCCGTCTTTGCCATCGCCCTCTTGGTCCTGCGCATGGTGCCAGATTCGCTATCCACACCCTTTATACTCGCCCATATCCAACCTCTGCTCGGGGACGAAATCCGCGCTACTTTCCTGTCGATAAAAAGCTTCGCAGGCAGACTGCTCTTCGCCCTAAGCATAGCCGCCGCCGCAGGGTCCACCACCGCAGCCGGACAAATGCCACTCGCCGATATCCAGTCAATCCTATGGATCTACGCAATCGCAGGCACAGCAGCCCTCTTAGTCCTCATAGCCTGCGCCTTACGCATAAAATAGACGTCAAACCCATTTCACTTAGCAAAATAAACTCTGGGGGTCACAGGGGGCAAAGCCCCCTTTTAAAATCAACGAAATCCATCCACAGATAGATTTGTCACTCGTAATTTCGCTGATCCTCAATCACCAAACCATCTTTGGGCAACGATCCGGGCGCAACAATGTCAACATCCCCGCGCAGCTTCAAAATATCCTGAACCGAAGCCTCAAATGCGGCAACATCACCCCCCTCGGCCTCCAATTGCACCACCATCTTATCCCGGGCGCCGTCCCGCATCGCAATCACACGCGCTTTCACGACCTCGTCATGGCGCGCCACAAGCTGCGCTACTTGCTCAGGACGCACAAACATGCCCTTAATCTTGGTCGTTTGATCTGCACGCCCCATCCAACCTTTAATGCGCATATTGGTCCGCCCACAGGGTGACACACCGGGCAGAACAGCACTTAGATCACCCGTCGCAAAGCGTACCAACGGGTAATCCGCATTAAACGTTGTCACCACGACTTCGCCAACCTCGCCAGAAGCCACAGGATCACCGGTCCCAGGGGTCACGATTTCAACCAAAACGCCTTCGTCGACAATCAGCCCCTCCATGGCCGGACTCTCATACGCAATATTGCCCAAATCCGCCGTCGCATAACACTGCAGACACGAAATCCCACGTTCACTATATTCCGCCCGCAAGCTCGGGAACAACGCCCCCCCGCCAACAGCCGCCTTGGTGATGCGCAACCGCTCTCCCATGGCATCCGCCTTGTCCAAAATCACCTTTAGAAAGTCAGGCGTTCCCGCATAGGCCGTCACACCAATATCCACTGCCGCCCGCACTTGCTGTTCGCTCGCGCCCGTCCCCGCGGGAAGCACGCCAGCCCCCAACGCGCGCGCACCGCTTTCAAACATCAAACCAGCAGGCGTCAGATGATACGAAAAACAGTTCTGGACCACATCACTACTGCGCAACCCAACAGCATGCAGAAATCGCGCAAACCGCCACCAATCCTTCACATCCACAGACCCAGGCTCATAGATCGGACCCGGCGACTGAAACACATGAGAAAACTGGCTAACCCCCGTGGTGAATCCCCCAAACGGAGGCACTTTCCTTTGCGCCGCCCCAAGCGCAGATTTCCGCAAGACCGGCAGCCCGGCCAAATCCGCCACACTCTTGATCTGCACAGAATCAACATCGCTCAACGTATCGGCATATCCCGCCATCCGCTGTGCCCGCGCAATTAAATCAGGCAAAGCCACAGACACATCGCGCGCCCGTTCATCAGTCGAGCGCGTCTCAAGATCGTCAAAAAAGCTCATGGAACCAACCTTATCTGCTGCGGCCCCTTGGCCTTTACCCGCTCGATCTCACCGCGCACTTCCAGCTCTAGCTTGACAGTAATCACATGCCAGCCAAGCTTGCCCAACTTCGCAGCTTCCTCTTCGCTTAACCGGGCACCAACAGCGTCGCGCACGTCATCATACAAATGCGCACTGCCATCCGCCAAAATCTCTTGAATATGCGCCCGGATCAGATCAAACTTCCACTCTGGAATATTCGAAACACCATCACGCCCTATCGCTGGCGTGCGACAGGCAACGCGCGCGTCACTCATGACAGCCAACGTTTACGACGCCGATAAGACCGGACATCCCGAAATGACTTTCGCCCTTCTTCAGACATACCCAAATAGAACTCTTTCACATCCGGGTTCTCGCGCAACTCAGCGGCCGGACCTTCCATAACAACACGCCCAGATTCCAAAATGTATCCATGATGCGCAAACCGCAGCGCCACATTGGTATTCTGCTCGGCCAACAAGATCGTCACACCCTGCTCTTCGTTGATCGTCTTCACGATCCCAAATATCTGTTCCACCAATTGCGGCGCCAATCCCATAGATGGCTCATCCAACAACACTGTCTCAGGCCGCGACATCAAGGCCCGACCAATGGCACACATCTGCTGCTCACCACCCGAGGTATACCCAGCCTGGCTCTTACGCCGTTCTTTCAAACGCGGGAAATAGTCATAGACCATCTCCAAATCCGCCGCGACAGCCCCCTTGCCATCACGCCGCGTATACGCCCCGGTCAGCAGGTTTTCCTCAACAGTCAGATGCTCAAAACAATGACGGCCCTCCATCACCTGAACGACACCCATCTTCACCAAATCCGCCGGATCCTGATCCGCCGTATTGTTCCCATTATACAGGATCGACCCCTTGGTCACCTCACCGCGCTCAGACGCCAACAACCCCGAAATCGCCTTCAGCGTCGTAGTCTTACCCGCACCATTTCCCCCTAATAAAGCCGTAATCCCGCCTTTAGGCACCGACAAAGACACCCCCTTCAACACAAGGATCACGTGATTATAGATCACTTCAATGTTGTTGACTTCCAGAACCGTGTTCGACGTCTCAGCGCTGTCCAGCATCTTCACTTAGCCCTTTAAACTCAAATTCCCGGCGGCAGCATAAGGACCGCCGCCGGGGGATCGCCGCCTCAGCAGCGACCTTCGATGTTATTTTCAGCCGCATAAGCTGCACTGTCTTCTGCAATCAGTGGCCCGATGATGTCACCATCTGTCGCCTTGAAGTCAGAAATCAGCGACCACGTCTTGGCAGAGGCATCCCACTGGGTCACACCCACCAAAGCATCGCCACCATGGTTGGAACAAGACACTGCGAATTCAGGCCCAAAATTTGGCAAGTCCAGCTCGGCCATCTTCGCCTCAGTCATTTCCAAAGCTTCCATGCCATCGCGCATCATCGCTGCTGTGATGTCAGACACACCATGGATATCCTGCGCTTTCTTGGCCGCTTCCGCCGCCAACATCGCCGCATACAGACCGCGGTTATACAGCACGGTACCGACCTGATCGCCAGAACCGGCGGCCTTACCAGCATCCACAACGTATTTTTGAATGTCGGCAAAGACCGGGAAATCACTGCCCACACCGTGGAATGTCAGGGCCTTATAGCCATTCGCCGCATCGCCCGCAGGCAACACGTCATTTTCAGAGCCTGACCACCAGATGCCGATGAAGTTTTCCATGGGAAAGCGGATATTCGCGGCTTCTTGCACAGCCACCTGGTTCATCACGCCCCAGCCCCACATCAGCACGAAATCAGGACGATCCCGGCGGATTTGCAGCCATTGCGATTTTTGCTCTTGGCCGGGGTGATCGACGGGCAGCAGCTTTAGCTCAAACCCATGCTTTTCAGCAAGACCTTCCAACGTGCGGATCGGTTCTTTGCCATAGGCCGAGTTGTGATAGACCAGCGAGATTTTCTTGCCCGAGATATCCCCACCATTGCTTTCCAGAAGGTAGTTCACAGCACCCGACGCGCCATCCCAATAGTTCGCAGGATAGTTAAATACGTTGGAAAACACATCACCATTCTTGGCCGAGGTCCGACCATAGCCCATGGAGTGGATGGGAATACCGTCCGCTGTGGCTTTGGGGATCAGCTGGTAGGTGATGCCAGTGGACAGGGGTTGATAGACCAGGCTGCCTTCGCCCTTTGTGGCCTCATAGCATTCCACACCTTTTTCGGTGTTATAGCCGGTTTCGCATTCCAGAATGCGCGCCAATTCACCGCCAATGCCGCCATCGCGTTCGTTCAGCAAGGTCATATAATCGGCATATCCATCTGCAAACGGGATCCCGCCCGCCGCGTAAGGCCCTGTGCGATAGGACAGCGATGGGAATACAAGATCCGCCATCACAGGCGCTGCGGCCATCACGGCGGCAACTGTTGCTACTCCTAGTTTCTTCATCGGTTTATTTCCTCCCTAAGGTTATTCCGACGTCTTCTTTATGGCGCGCAAACACGCGCACCACATCAATGCGGGAAGGGCCAAAGCCGCAGCTTTTCCTTGCCAACCCGCCATAATTGCGCAAGCCCATGGGGCTCAAGGATCAGGAACAGGACGATCAGCGCGCCTACGATCACCAGTTGAAGATGGGCAACAATATCCGTGGGCCAGCCCAACATATCTACGCCGACGACTTTCAATACCACGGGCAGAACCACCAACAACGCAGCCCCTGCAAAGCTGCCAAAGATCGACCCCAAGCCGCCGATAATGATCATGAACAAAACGATGAACGACTTCTGAATGCCAAAGACCTCGCCGACCTCGACTGCGCCCAGATAGACCGAAAAGAACAGCGCTCCCGAAATACCGACAAAGAAAGAGGACACCGCAAAGGCTGTCAACTTTGCTTTCAACGGGTTCACCCCAATGATCTCAGCTGCGATGTCCATATCGCGAATGGCCATCCACTGCCGCCCAATCGATCCGCGCGTCAAATTCCGCGCCAGGACGCCACAGCCGAACACGAAGACCAGGCAAATCATGTACATCGCCCAAGGTTCCACATTCGCGCCCGTCACAGGCACGCCAAAAACGGTGCGTTCGGGCGCATTGATCTGACCTGAGGCGGAATAGTTGTAAAACCAGCTGACCTTATTAAAAAGCCACACAAGAAAGAACTGCGCCGCCAAGGTCGCCACGGCCAGATAGAAACCCTTAATCCGCAAGCTCGGCAAGCCAAACGCGGTGCCCACAATCGCAGTAATCCCCCCGGCCAGAAAGATGTGGATGACAATGCTGACATCTGGGAAGCCCGTCATCAGCTTGTAACAGGCATACGCACCAACGGCCATAAAACCGCCTGTGCCCAAGCTGACCTGACCACAATAGCCCGTCAAAATATTCAAACCAATCGCTGCAATCGAATAGATCAAGAACGGCACCAGGATCGCATTCACCCAGTAATCATTGACCAAAAACGGGATGACGGCAAACGCGATGAACAACACAGCGTAATAGCGATAGCGGTCGAACCTAATCGGAAAGGTCTGGCTGTCATCCCGATACGTGGTGCTGAAATCTCCGGCTTCGCGGTAAAACATCAGGCGCTCTCCTGTCTTTGGCACGGGGCCAGTGTGGTCGCGAAAGTGGATGTGTTTAATGATCTGTGAACAGCGTGTGGGCCGCAGCGGGTCGGTGCCCAGCGCGCGTTAACTATGCCATAACCCATCACGGCCCTTCCCAATTTCCGCCCCATTCCCCCGACACCTTCGACAGTGGGAAATGGAGTGAGTGTGATGACCGCTGTTCTATCAGAACTGCGACGGCTAGAGGCCGCCCGCCGTCGTGGCGATTTGGATGCGCAAGAATATGCGCGCATCAAAGCCGATATTGTGACCGCCGTGGAAGACGCCGAATTGATCGAGCATCGCGGCCCACCAAAAGCAACAGTACCACAGGTCCAAGTGGGACATATCGCGATCTTCATCGTGCTAGTGTTAGTCGCCGTCACTGGATTAGCAACGCTATTGCTTGGGGATTTGACCATGGCATTGACCATCTCGGGCACGCTGTTGGCCGCCGTCACAGTCCACGCATTCCGCAAACTGGAAGACGAATGATCAAACCCGTTCAATGATCTTCTCCCCAAACAGACCCTGCGGGCGGAACACCAAGAAAATCAGCGCCAACACATAAGCAAACCAATTCTCAGTCGCGCCGCCAATTAAGGGGCCAATCGCGAACTCAAACAATTTCTCACCCACACCAATGATCAATCCACCAACAATCGCCCCGGGGATCGACGTAAAGCCACCCAACATCAAAACCGGCAACGCCTTCAGCGCAATCAGACTTAGCGAAAACTGCACGCCAGACTTCGCACCCCACATGATCCCCGCCACGAGGGCGACAAACCCGGCCACCGACCAGACCAAAATCCAAATATAGTTCAGCGACACTCCGACGCTCAAAGCCGCCTGGTGGTCATCCGCCACAGCCCGCATCGCACGTCCTTGCTTAGTATATTGGCTAAACGCCACCAAAGCCGCCACCAGCAGGATCGCAATGATCGTGGCAGTGATATCCAAATTGTCGATGAAGAACCCATAGCCAAAGATGCCGTAAGTGAATTCGTCAATTGCGATATTAATCCCCTGCGGCAAGCACGTCAGATCCGTCAAACACACATCCAACTTCTTGATCTCGGAATTCCACATCAGATCGGCAAATCCTTCCAAGAAATACGCCAACCCAATGGTCGCCATAAACAGAATGATCGGCTCTTGCCCCACCAAAAATCGAAACACAAAACGCTGCACACAATAGGCCAACAGCACCATCACTCCGATGGTCAGCACGATTGCAAACACCGAATGCACCGTCCACCCAAAGTAATGGATATCCGTGCCCAATATCGCGTTGATCATATGGGCAAACGGCACCTGGCCTTTCTGGATCCCCACTAGCGTCATCGCCGCAAATAGCGCCATAACCCCTTGGGCAAAATTGAAAATCCCCGAGGCTTTGAAGATCAAAACGAACCCAAGCGCGACCAAAGCATACATCACCCCAGCCATGAGCCCGTTCAGAAAAACCTCCATCGCAAAGACAAGTTGGTCAGACATAAAGCGCCCCCCAAAAAGCAGCAAGATCAGTCATGAGACACCCCCAAATACGCATCAATCACCGCCTGATCCGAGCGCACAACATCCGGCGTGCCATCCCCAATCTTCTTGCCATAGTCCATCACAACAACACGATCCGACAGATCCATCACCACGCCCATGTCATGCTCAATCAACGCAATCGTCGTGCCAAATTCGTCATTCACATCCAAAATAAAGCGGCTCATGTCCTCTTTTTCTTCAACATTCATACCCGCCATCGGCTCGTCCAACAGCAACAGTTTCGGCTCAGCCGCCAAAGCCCGCGCAAGTTCCACCCGCTTCTTCAACCCATACGGCAATCGTGCCACAGGTGTCTTGCGGATGTTCTGAATTTCCAAGAAATCGATAATCTTTTCAGCAACTTCCCGGTTCGCCGTCTCTTCCGCTTCAGCGCGACCGCGCCAAATAGCCTGTGAAAACAAACCCGTCTTCATATGCGTCAACCGCCCCGTCATCACATTGTCCAAAACGGACATGCCCTCAAACAAAGCAATATTTTGAAACGTACGCGCAATCCCCTGGCGAGCCACTTCAAATGGCTTCACCGGTGGACGCTTAGACCCGCGAAACCAAACTTCACCCTCCTGGGGCACATAAAACCCGGAAATCACATTCAACATCGACGACTTACCAGCCCCGTTCGGACCAATAATTGCACGTATCTCACCCTCGCGTATATCAAACGAGATATCCTTGATCGCCTCGACACCCCCAAAGCGCAGGGTAATGTTCTTCATCTCCATAACGACGTCGCCAATCTTGCGACCATCCGCCGTGGTGTATCCCTCAGAGCTCTGGTCCAGCACTACCTGCTCCCTTCACTTAGCAAAATATACTCCCGCCGGAGGCACCCGCGGGATGGTGGGCGGGGCGACTTCGCAGAAGAGCGCCGTTCCATCATTCTGCCGCCATCTTTTGTGACACCGGTTGAACAGACGCGGCGCGGATATCCAAAGTAGCCGAAATTGAGCCTTTACGCCCATCCTCATAGGTCACTTCTGTCACCGTCGACACCGTTTCAGACCCGTCATACATTGCCGAAATGATGTCCCCAAACTTCTCTTCAATAATCCGACGCCGCACTTTTTGCGTCCGCGTCAGCTCTCCGTCATCCGCATCTAACTGTTTATGCAGCACCACAAACCGATGCACCTGACAACGCGACAGCATATCATCCTGCGCCACACTGGCGTTCACAGCCTCGACATGCGCCTGGATCGTTGACAGCACCTGAGGGTGCCCTGCCAATTCCTGATAGGACGCATAGGCAATATTGTTGCGCTCTGCCCAATTCCCGACTGCATTTAGGTCGATGTTGATAAAGGCCGTACATTCCTCCCGCCCATTCCCAAAGACAACAGTTTCCAAAATATTTGGGAAAAATTTCAACTTATTTTCCACATATTTCGGCGCGAACATAGATCCATCCGCCATTTTACCAACATCCTTGGCCCGGTCGATGATCCGCAAATGCCCGGTATCCGGCTCAATAAAGCCAGCATCCCCAGTCGCGACCCACCCTTCGGCATCTTTGGTTCCAGCGGTACTTTCGGGGTTTTTGTAATATTCGACAAACACCCCAGGCGAGCGGTAAAACACCTCGCCAGTGTCGTCGATCTTCAGCTCAACGCCCGGGCTTGCGACCCCGACCGTATCAGATCTTACCTGCCCATCGGGCTGCGCGGTGATAAACACAGTCGCTTCTGTCTGACCGTAAAGCTGTTTTAGATTGATCCCCATGGACCGGTAAAAATCAAAGATTTCAGGGCCAATTGCCTCGCCTGCCGTATATCCAACCCGCACACGACTGAACCCCAGCGTGTTTTTCAGCGGCCCATAGACGCACAATTCGCCCAGCTTATATTTCAGCCGATCCATCCCACCGACGTCTTCGCCGTCCAGCAATTTCGGCCCAACTTGTTTGGCGTGATCCATGAAATATCGGAACATGCGCTGCTTGAGCTTGCTCGCGTCCTCCATACGAATCATCACTTGGGTCAGCTGCGTTTCAAATACGCGCGGTGGGGCAAAATAATAGGTCGGTCCGATTTCGCGTAGGTCGGTGTGCATGGTCTCGGCGCTTTCGGGACAATTTGTGCAAAATCCCGTCCAATAGGCCTGTCCGACCGAAAAGATAAAATCCCCAACCCAAGCCATCGGTAAATAGGCCAAAATGTCATCATCTTTTTGCAAACCGTCAAATGCGGACGAGGATTTGGCCGTCTCAATCACATTCCGATTGCTCAGCACCACGCCCTTGGGTTTGCCCGTGGTTCCGGACGTGTAAAGCATCACGCAAGTGCTGTCATAAGTCAACGCGGCTTCACGCTTTCGCAATTCCGGTT
Organism: Paracoccaceae bacterium; assembly: GCA_045106335.1. Lineage (GTDB taxonomy): Bacteria > Pseudomonadota > Alphaproteobacteria > Rhodobacterales > Rhodobacteraceae > Aliishimia. The sequence continues at coordinate 15,902 of JBGCEM010000078.1, forward strand.
CCAGCTTGGCGCGCGCGGCGGCGCCGTCCTGCTGAACCTGTTCGAAATGGTGCAATTGCGCGTGATCGTATTTGCGCAGGCCCCGCGGATCTAGGTAAATCATGTGCTCGAAGTTCGGAAGCTGATCCTGCACTTCGATGACTTTGTCGACCTGTTCTTGATCGCCGACAATGACAAACCGCGCGCCGCAATGATCCAGCACATAGGCCATCTCTTCGGCGACGGCGTCCTGATACAGCGGCACTGGAACGGCCCCAACCATTTCTGCCGCCACCATCGACCAGTACAAATAGGGACGGTTACGCCCAATAATCGCGACGAAATCCCCAGGCGCCACCCCTAAGGCCAGCAGACCCAACGCTAGGTTCTCAATTTCGGTTTCAGTGTCTGACCAGCTCCAGCTTTGCCAAATCCCGAATTCTTTTTCGCGATAGGCCGGTTTGTCGCCAAAGGTCTTGGCGTTTCGATGCAACAAAGCCGGTATGGACGCGAATCCACCGGCGTCAGATGACGACGTCCCCAAAATTTTCCTCCCACGGATCAGGTGCACCCCGATCCTTCGTCTTGAAACGATTCTTAGTGTCGTTAATCAATGTCGACGAAATCTTGCAGGTCAACGTTTTCCTTAAGTTTGCCAAAATCTAACAAATTGTAACAAGCGACGCGCGCCGGTCGATTTGCCAGCGGCGTGCCCGTTCCCCTTTTCTTTTGCGCGTCAGACAGGCACCACTGTCGACATGCAAAACCAGCGCGCCGATATGACCACAGCTGGGCTGAACTTGATTGCCCAAGCAATGTCGATCATCGACGATGATCTGTGTTTGGTTCTGTGCAATCGGCCGTTTCAGCAAATGTTCGATCTGCCCGAAGCCCTTACACAACCAGGGGCGCGGTTTGATGACATCATTCGACATCTGGCTGTGAC
>JBGCEM010000079.1:0-10508 GCA_045106335.1 Paracoccaceae bacterium
ACGGACAATCGCGCCAGTTACCTCATGTCAGCGCGGCGAGGACTAGACTAGGGTGTTTGAATGAGCTTCTAGCTGAAGCTTGTTTGACTGGTCGGAAGCGGTCATTGGTTTTGGCTGAGATGTGGGTCTGCAATGCGGGACGGAGCGGGCTTTCGCTGCGCAGGCACGAATGACTGGTGTTGCCGCATATGACGTCTCCACCCCGTACAGAAATGCTACAGTATCACCAAGTATGGCGTTACTACGAGGGGCATTAAAACTTGGTTGTGGCAAAGTGCATTGACCTAAAATTCTCTCCCTACTTCTTGCCAGAACCCATCAAACTAGAGTTGCATACCTGGACGTTTTTGCCCGGTCCAGATGTTTAATCTCTCGTTGACCCAAAGAGCCGGCCACAACGGACCGTTCTTACCTGAACACAGTTGCAGACCGACACGCGCGAGGCCACAAACGCGCTTTGGACATCGGAATGGCCGTGGAAACCGCCAAGTTTAACTCTCTAAAAGAATACATGTGGTATAATTTATAGTTATAGCAAAATTCCTTCATATCCATTGATTGGATGTCACCTCACCAACTAAAATCGCTCAAATAACGCAATGAGCAGAGATTGACCTATGCCCGATTACCCAAATCTGGAACTATTTATTGGCGGCAAATGGCGTAAGGCCACAGAGACCCTGCCTGTGGTTAATCCCGCAAATGAAGCAGTCATTGGCGCACTGCCCATTGCCCGTCAATCCGATCTGGACGACGCGCTGGAAGCTGCTTCGACGGGTTTTAGGATCTGGAGCAAGACCGCGCCACGAGAGAGAAGCGATATCATCATGCGGGCGGCCCGCTTGATGCGTGAGCGTATGGACGACATCGGCTATTCTATCACGCTGGAGCATGGCAAACCCTTCGCGCAAGGCCAACTTGAAGTCATTCGGGGAAGCGAGTTCTTTGAATGGGATGCAGGCGAATGCCAGCGTCTTTATGGTCGGGCTATTCCTGGGGTTCAGGGCATTCGTCACACTGTGTTGCGCCAGCCAATTGGGGCGGTGGCCGCTTTCGCGCCTTGGAATTTCCCGATGAGCCAGCCAGCGCGCAAAATAGCTGGGGCATTGGCCTCGGGCTGTTCAATCATTCTGAAAGCGGCTGAGGAAACGCCTGCGGGAGCAATCCACATTGCACGCGCTTTTCAGGATGCAGGGCTGCCTGATGGTGTGCTTAACCTCGTATTTGGTGCCCCTTCCGAGATATCCAGCTATTTGATCCCAAAAGATGAAGTTCGTCTTGTCGCCTTTACCGGGTCAACGGCGGTTGGCAGGCATTTGACCAATCTCGCATCGGAAAACATGACGCCTGTTTTGATGGAATTGGGTGGTCACGCCCCTGTCATCGTATGTGACGATGTCGATCTGAGCGAAGTTGCGCCAATTTGCGCTGACCGTAAATACCGTAATGCGGGACAGGTTTGCACGTCGCCCACGCGTTTTTACGTTCCAGAAAACGGATTTGAGACCTTCACGCAGAGCTTTGTTGAAAAGGCTAATAGCACTGTTGTCGGAGATGGGCTTGCCAAGGGTACGGAAATGGGTCCCGTCGCCAACGACCGGCGGCTAGAAGCAATGGCTGTTCTTGTTGAAGATGCCGTATCCAAGGGCGCTGAACTGCGGTGCGGCGGCCATAGAATTGGCAAAAAAGGGTACTTCTTTGAACCAACGGTCCTTGCAAATGTACCGGACAACGCCCTGATTATTGGCGAAGAGCCTTTTGGCCCGATCGCGATCATCAATCCTGTGGCGTCGCTTGAAGAGGGCATCAAACAGGCCAATAGGCTCCCCTTCGGATTAGCGGCCTATGGGTTCACGCACTCAGCCGCGAATGTAGAGCAGATGGTTGAGAATGTCGAAACCGGGAACTTGTCTATCAACACACTCGAGGCGTCGCTTCCCGAAACGCCGTTTGGTGGGGTTAAATCCAGCGGCTATGGACGTGAAGGTGGTGAGGAAGGGCTTCACCACTATACTGTGGTTAAGAATGTATCGCACAAAATGGCGATCGGCTGACCCACTATGTTTGAACTGTCCCCAAGAATTCTCGTAGATGAAAGTGAGGAACCATGACCAAACTTAGCGCGTTCAATTTCCAGAAGTGGATAGACGAACACAAGCACCTGCTAAAGCCGCCGGTCGGAAACCGACAGATTTGGGAGGATGCGGACCTTATGGTTACGGTCGTTGGTGGCCCCAACAAACGAACCGATTACCACGATGACCCGGTAGAAGAGTTTTTCTACCAACTCAAAGGCGACATGGTTCTTAAGGTCTATGACGGCGAAGAATTCTATGATGTGCCAATCCGTGAAGGCGAGATTTTCCTTCTGCCCGCCCATATACGGCATTCACCGCAGCGCCCTCAGGAAGGGTCCATTGGGTTGGTGGTCGAGCCCAAACGCCAGCCCGGCGAACTTGATGCCATTGAATGGTACTGCTTTGATTGCGGATCTCTGGTTCATCGTGCGGAAATGCAATTGACCTCAATCGTTGATGACCTGCCTCCGGTTTACCAAAAGTTTTATGCCTCCGAAGACGATCGGACCTGCCCGAACTGCAAAACCATCCACCCCGGTAAAGAACCGCCTGAGGGTTGGGTGAAAATTTAGCGCTGAGACTGCGAAACGAGCGGCACAGAATTAGCGTGTCTTGACCCAAAGAATCTGAAGGTTCCTGTAATATTGGAGCCTTCACCCCCGAATGCTCGCGAAGCTTTCGATACGACTTACATTGTCCTTTATTTTTTTCAAAATTTTCATCAACAGATCAAATTCCTGTTGATCAACCCCTTCCAAATTCGCCGCGTATATCTGTTTTAGGATCGGCAAAACTTGGGTGTATTTTTCTGTTCCAGCTTCTGTCAGTGAGACGCTGGCGCTGCGCTGATCTCTTGTGCCGGTCTCACGCACCACCAAGCCCCGCTTATGCAATGCATCGATGTGCCTGCTGGTTTTTGATCGTTCGGTTACCGTTATTTCGGACAGGCCGTTTATGCCCAAAGCGCCGCGTTCAAAAAGAAATGCGAGCATTCGCCATTCTGTTGGCGTCAATTGGTGCGCTGCTAGCAGGCTTTGAAGGTTCCCATAGTTCTTGCGCTGGATCGCCGCAAAATAGTGCATCGGGTAATCCATGAGGTGAAAATTTGACGAGGTCTCGCGCAACGCTGCCAGTTCGGACCCTTCGAATTGATCTTCCATGATTGACTCATTTTTTATATGTATATATTGTGTAATAAATGATCATATGCACATTTATTGAGGATGCAAGCATGAAAATTACGATGTTGGGTACTGGGGCCGCGCTTTTAGATCCCGACCGGGGGCATACTGCTATCGCGGTGGAGGTTGGTGATCGCGCCTACCTGCTGGACTGCGGCACAGGAGCCACGCGAAAAATGATTGAAGCGAATATTGATCCAACTTCTGTAAAAGCCGTTTTTCTGACCCACCTTCATTTTGATCATACCGCAGACCTGCCTGTTTTTGTGATTGGGGGGTGGATGGCCAACAGGCAGTCCAGCCCGATCATCGTCGGCCCCGAAGGCACAGACACCATGATCAGCCACATGTTTGAAGGTGGTGCGTTTGCCAAGGACATCGAGGCGCGGGCAGCCTATGTCCAGCGCCAGTCAAATCTGGCAGCCATTCGTCCCGACATCCGGCCTATGTCGCCCGGTGTGGTGTACGAAGATGACCGCATCAAGGTCACGGCAAACACAGTTGACCATATCCCGGAAGAAATTTCGGAATGCTACGGCTTGCGGATCGAGTCGGCCGACGCGGTCATCGCGTTCAGCGGGGATACAACGCCGCAACCCAACATGATCGAGCTAGCGCGCGATGTAGACCTTTTGATTCACGAAGCGACATTTCCGGAAGAGGCCATTGCGTTCAGAGCGAAGAATGGAATTGGCACGTTTTCGCATACAAGCCCGCGTCAGCTTGGCACACTCGCGACCGAAGCAGGTGCCAAGAGTGTGATAGCCACGCATATCGGGCATTGGGACAGCACAAACCCGATCGTTCGCAAATTGGCTGAAAAACATTTGCCGGTCGAAATCATGGGGCCTTCCCTGATCGACACGGTCATCGGTGACATCAAAGCGAACTACAAAGGTCCAGTGCGTATCGCCAATGACCTCATGACAGTTCACATCTGAAACAACCAAAATAACAGGGAGGACGACTATGTTTCATTCAACGATCTTCAAGGCAATTGCGGTGGTGGCGACGCTCACCGGCACATCAGCTTTGGCCCAGACAGTTGCAGTTGGCAGTAACCCACAGGGGTCTGTCGCCTATGCAACAGCAGCAGCCATCTCAAGTGTGGTTTCTGACAAAACCGATTTACGCATGCGCGTTGTACCGCAAGGCGGGCCAAATGTGACTTTGCCGTTGGTTAATTCTGGCGAACTGGAGTTTTCAGTCTCTGCGGCACTTGCGGTTGGATTTGCCCAGCAAGGACGGGCGATGTTCAAGGATCGCCCTCAAGATGGCGCGCTGATGGTTGGTTCGATGTACAACATCAACGTTGGCATCTTTGTGCGTGAGGATTCGGGCATTACTTCCCTTGTAGACCTAAAAGGTCGAACCGCATCATCTGAATTTAACAAACAGCGTGTGATCGGGTTGATGCAGAAAGCAATCCTTGCAACCGTCGGCATGTCGCCGGGCGATCTAGAAGGTGTTCCTGTTCCCAGTGGCTTGCGCGGGGTTGAGGATTTCATCTCTGGTACGGTTGATGCAGGCATCTTTACCGTGACCTCTGGCAAGGTTCTCGAAGCAAATGCTGCCGTTGGTGGTATCCGCTGGCTTGGCTTGCCAACAACAGACGAGGCGAACGCAACGCTGGACAAAATCGCGCCGGGCAGTTTTGTCGAGGTTCTCGAACCCGCTGAAAACCGCCCTGGCATCACCGAGCCAACCGGAACTTTTGCCAACCCGTTTCTTTTGGTTGCCGGGGCCAACACCCCCGACGATGTCGTATATGAAGTAACAAAGACACTTTACGAAAACCAAGCAGCACTGGCCACGGCAGGTAAAGCTTTTGCAGGGTTTGATCCGGCGGCTATGGCACCTGATCTGGGGATTAATATTCATCCCGGCGCGCTGCGCTTTTACAAAGAAGTCGGCTTGATCGACTAAAAACAGGTGCTGGGCGTCATGAAAATTAGTACCAATCAGATTGTAACAATGTTGTCAGCGGTTATTCCGCTGACAACATTGCTTTGGTCCCTCAATTTACCCAGACAGCTGGGGCTCAATCTGTTTACCGAACAGGTGCTGGCGTTCATGGTGGCGTTAGCCCTGCCATTAACTTTTTTGACGACCCCGGCCCGTGCGTCACAACACAGCGACGGTGGTGCCGGATCTGCAATCGACAAATTGTTAGCGGTGATTGCGTTTTTCGCAACAGCATACATAGCAGTCAGATACCCACAAATATTCGACGCGCTCTATGAACGGCCCGTAGATGCAACCATCTCAGGGGCAGTTGTGATTGTTCTTTTGCTTGAGGCGTTGCGCAGAACAACAGGTGCTTTCCTTGCGGGGATTGTGTTGTTCTTTCTGATCTATGCCCTGTTCGGCCACCTGGTGCCGGGTGAGTTGCAAGGTCGTCAGGTCGCGCTAGACCGATTGATTGTCTACGTTTCAATGGACAGCAATGGGTTGATGGGCATGCCTTTGCGCGTATCGGCGACCACCGTGGTTATGTTCGTGTTATTTGGCAGCTTATTGACCAGATCGGGCGGCGGTGAATTCTTTACCGATATCGCAACAGCAGCGATGGGGCGGTATCGTGGTGGCTCTGCCAAGATTGCAATTATTGCCTCCAGCCTCTTTGGCTCCATTTCAGGAAGTGCTGTTGCGAATGTCGCCTCAACCGGTGTCGTGACAATTCCACTGATGAAGCGGTCAGGCTATTCAGCCCGTTCCGCAGGTGCCATTGAATCGGTTGCCTCAACAGGCGGGCAGATGATGCCCCCGGTGATGGGTGCGGCGGCGTTTTTGATGGCTGAGCTTTTGCAGGTTGGATACGGCGTGATCATCACCGCGGCCCTGCTGCCCGCGATCCTATATTATGTCTCGCTTTTTGCGCAGGCGGATCTTATCGCTGCCCGTGATAACATTAAACCCATCGACGCCGCAGGAATTCCGAGAGCAGCCAGCGTATTGCGCAAGGGGGGCTACTTTATCGTCCCCTTTATCGTCTTGATCCTTTCGATGTTTATGTTTGGTGCCACACCTTTACGCGCTGTGTTTTATGCCATCGTCAGCCTTCTGCCGCTGGCAGCGGTTTTTTCATATTCCGGTCAGCGTGCCACCCTCGCTACAATTTGGACCGCCCTCCTGAGTGCAGGTGCATCATCGGCTAAAATCATTCTGATCGGGGCGGCTGCGGGAATTATCATTGGCGTTCTGAACATAACCTCGCTGGGATTTGCACTGACAATCAGTCTGGTTCAATTCGCCCAGGGGCAACTGTGGATTCTATTGTTTCTGGCTGCGGGTCTTTCAATCATCCTTGGCATGGGGATGCCCACTGTGGGTGTTTACATTCTGCTTGCAACCATGGTGGCACCGACCTTGACGGAACTGGGCGTGCCCGAAATCGCAGCGCACCTGTTCGTTCTATATTTCGGCATGATGTCAATGATCACCCCGCCGGTCGCGATCGCAGCGTTCACAGCCTCAATCATAGCAAAATCACCCCCTATGGCCACATCGCTCAAGTCGGCATCCTTTGGGTGGGCCGCTTATGTAATACCATTTATTTTCGTATTTGAACCGGCACTGCTGCTGAACGGAACAATGCCCGAGATTCTGCTTGCGGGATCACGAGCCGCGCTCGGGGTTTGGATTGTATCCGCGTGTTTTGTAGGGTTCTGCAACACTAGGCTGGGACGAGTGCGCAGGTCCGTTTTTGCGTTGGTTGGCATTGCTTTGCTGATCCCGGCCACATTGATACCAGGTGGCGCAATCACCGCGCTGGCAACACTTGCGGTTGGCGTCGCCCTCATCCTCATCGAATTCCGTAAGGTACCCCATACCGCGTGACCGCGTCGATCCTTACATCTCTTCTGCCACGCCAGAAAGCGCCTGCAGCACAGTAAGCCCCGCTGGCGACAGGCGTTCTTTGCCACGGAATGACACGCCAACGGGGCCAGTACCGAAAGGCAGCACAAGATCTAATGGCTGTAACAATTCAAGCGAAACATCCTGTGCTACTAGGTGCGATGGCATCAAACTGATCAATTGACCGCTTCCTGACAGCAGGGCGCGGTTGGTTAGATAGGACACAGATTCAATTGCGATGGGCGGGTGATATTGCTGGTTGTCGATGAAATACTGATCCAACTGTCTGCGCAGCGATGTCTCGATCGGGGGTAGAATCCAACCGAACCCTTTGAGGTCATCAAACGTAATGCCATTTTTGTTGGCCAAAGGATGGCTCTTCCCGGCAACCAGCTGAATTTTTTCCTGAAACAACGGTATCTGCATCAGTTCCTTGCGGTGGCGATGTGTTGGCAATCGCCCCACGATAAGGTCAATTTCGCCGGACCTGAGACCGGGCATAAGAACCTCATTCGTCCCTTCAACAACTTTGATCGTCACATTTGGACGTTGTTCCAACACTTTTTCAATCGCTGCGGGCAGCAAATGCGACGATCCGGCCAGAAGCGTGCCAACGACGACCCTGCCGCTGGTCCCTTCGGTCAGATCATCCAACTCTTGCGCTGCATTTGAGACCTGCGCAAAAATCAGTTTGCCATGGCGGATCAGGGCTTCGCCGTAAACCGTCGGAATAACGCCCCGGTTGGTGCGATTAAACAGCTGCACTTCGAAATCAAGTTCGAGATCCTGGATCATCTTGGTGGCGGCGGGCTGCGATACATTCAATTCGCGCGCCGCAGCCTGAATATTGCCATTCTTGCCAACAGTGACCAAAAGCCTAAGCTGCTTGAGCTTGAGACGCGTTAAGGCGCGTTCGACAATTCTGCTGTGTTTGGCCGCCAAACTAACCTCCTAGAACCGTATCGCTGATTGCTGCTCAAGAAGTGCCGCAACAACACTCATCGCGGCAAGGGCTGAGCTGCGAGGATTGTCAGGAAGACTTGTACCCGACACAGAGAACGTCATTTCGCCGAAATCCCCCGAAGCTTCGATCTGATGAATATTCGCCGTTACAGAAGGGTCGGCGATCAATTCGACAATCGTGTCATCAAACCCGAGCGATGCCAAAGCAACTGCCGCTGCGACATTGGCATTCTTGGGGTAAGCAAGCGCCGCTTCACGCGCCGATCCCAGAAAATGGACCTTTGCCTGCGTGAGGCCTGCCAGATCAAGCCTTTCCTCAGCGGGCGATCCTTTCCACCCCATCGGCGGTTTGCGCCCGGTATACTTTACACAGGCCAACCCTCCGGCACGCGCCGCACGCAAAGCATCAAGCGCACCGATTGCACCGCTCGCCAAGTGTAACTGTCCGCCGCCTTTTACGGCTGCAGCAGTCAAACTGTCCATCAAGTTGGAATCCGCCAGGGCACCAATCGAAACAGTCAGCACATCATGGCCAGCCTCAAGTGCCGCGATCCCATGCGCGCGCAGCCCTTCATGACCTGCGCAATCAACGACCAAATCTATACCCGGCGGCAGATCAGCGATGGCTGAAACTTGGGCAAGCCCCTGATCGTCGGGGCCCTCTTTGCCGGGGCGTACAATAAGTGCGCCAACTTCGACCCCACCTTTCGTCACGCTCTCACGCACAAACGTCGCAATAGCACCCCTACCTATGATTGCGGTTTTCATAGCATCCTCACTGCCTTGTTCACCTGCCTGTTTAGTTGCCTACAGTGGGTTTAGATATCGAATTCTGTTATACCCACTTATGAAGTTTGTATTTTTCTCAGCGCTCTTTGTCGTGTTTACGTGCAACCAGACTGCAATCAATGCGATCAAGATCAGCCCAGCATGCTGCGGGTGAAAGGAATGCCATGAACTATGCCAAATCCGACGCAAAAGCTTACGCCCGTGAAAAAATGCGCGGCATTTGGGCCGCAGCGCTAAACCCATTTAATGATGACGGATCACTCAACGAAGAAGGGCTTAGATCCAACATTCGCCACTGGATTGATGATCTTGAGATTCAAGGCCTGTTTATCGCAGGCAAGCAAGGCGAGTTTTTCTCAATGACGCTGGATGAACGTAAGCGGAACTTTGAAATTGCCGTCGATGAATGCGCGGGCGAGGCGGGCACGATCATGTCGGTCTCGGATCAAAACGTAAACACTGTGCTTGAGCTTGCGCTGCATGCTCAGAATTGCGGAGCGGACTATATTGTGGTTCATGCGCCGGTGCTCAGCTTTTGCCATGATCGCGATGAGGTGCTTTATAACTACTACAAATATCTCTGTGACCGGCTTGAAATCGGCATCGCCATGTGGAGCCACCCCGACAGCGGCTATATCATGGAGCCTGAAACCTGCGCCCGCATCGCCGATCTGCCCAATATCGTTGCGATCAAATACTCCGTCCCGCGCGAAATGTATGTGCGCCTAACCCATATGGTGGGTGATAAAATCCACGTATCCACCTCGGCAGAAGATGACTGGCTCGACAACATCGAAGAGCTAAACTGGAAACTGTATCTCTGCTCCTCGCCGCCCTACCAACTGCAAACGAAAAATGACAGGCGCATGCACGACTATACCCAGTTGGCTTTTGCCGGTGATTTCAAAGAAGCCCGCAGAGTTCGTGACAGTCTTGATCCGGTACGCGAGGCGATTAAAAACACCAAGCCAGGGGGGAAACCAACCGCGCATGGTAAATATTGGCAAGAACTATTGGGACAAGTAGGCGGTCGCGTCCGTCACCCAATGCTTGAACTGACCGAGGCAGAAAAATCTAGAACCCGCGATGCGTTCGAATGCTGTAGTTTAACACCATAACGACCGGGAGACACCAGCGCTAGGCTGCAAGTCCGTCCAGTGCAGCACAAAGTCTAGTACAGCAACATTGCAATACACTATGATTATCTCCTGGTCGGTGTCGCACCCCAGTTCCTTCTCGATCCCCACGAGTATTGAGCTGCCCAGCACCACGCTAAGCAGATCTTTAACGCATTCCCACTTCACCTCAGAAGGCTCGTCTTTGATAGGCCTTCGGCACAGCGTTTCGCAAATTCTCAGGATCACTCCATGGCAATGCGATCCGACGTACCCAACATCATGACGTAAATATGGTGGAATTGCGGTTTGCCGCCATTCCTGCTCTGCGCAGCATTCGGTAAAGTGGGCTCAGAGCCGCCTAATGCTGACGCGGCAATGCCGGTGCGGCAGGCCGACCAACACCGGTTATTTGATCGTTTGGCCAAGCCACTGAAATCGCAGCTGGTCCTGCGATGAGCACTCGTTGGCTGATCAGCGGCTGTCGTTCGCGCTCTGAGCGGCGAAACCTAACTGCGAGCCCA
>JBGCEM010000080.1:0-12504 GCA_045106335.1 Paracoccaceae bacterium
CGTGTTGGTCTGGATTTCTGAACGAAGTCCTGATGACCCAGATGCGTTCGAGATTGACCCAATGCATGTGACACGCGCTATGCTGGATGAAATTGTGCCACATGTTTCCCAATTCGTTGAAATCACTTTGCCCCGCAGCAATTTGTTAAGCCCGCTGGATGGTATGGTTTATACGCAAATGGAAGAAGCCGCTGCGGCGGAAATGTTGGGCGTCAGCGCGCATAGGGAAATTGCACAAAGGTTGGCGCCAATTTTGGAACAAGCGCTTTCATAAGAAGGAAGAGTTTTCGCGTTTTTGGTTCAATCCGAAGCGTTTCGCGCCGTCTACTGCGTTGAAATAATTTATTTTAAGTAGAACGAAGTGAGTAAGGGTGATCAGAAGCTACATCCGCTCTTCTGCCAAGAAAGCCGGCATTTGTGTTTGGGACTGCCGCTCTACCTGGAGTTTAATTGGCCCACACTCAATTGCGTATGAGTTGACCAATCAAACGCTCCAAACGCGGCTTAGCCGCCTTCTGATACGATACTTTCTTCCGCGATTTCGGCAGCTGTCGAAGGCGCGAACCAATCAGCGTCGCGCCGTTGACGCACCAAAAACAGCTCTATTTGCTTGGCCGCATTCACGTTCAAATTTTTCAACTGCTCTTCTTTCGATTGGGTCAGCCCTGAACTTAAGAGTGTTTCCCCGGACAGGCTTTCGAAAATCGTCAGCTGCTCGGGCTTTTCATTTAGTTTCACGCCCGCCGCATCGTCCCAAACAGTCACATTAATAATCATCAGTGACTTTGGGGAATACACCAATGGGATGCCTGGCGCAGCCAACACATAACCTTCCACGCTGACGCCAAAGTGATACAGACGCGCACCTTCGTAGCGATCAAAACGTGCCGCGATCGCCTTTTGCAAGCCTTTGGTCAACTCTTCTTCGGTGGCGTTGCGGCTCAAGGGTCCTTTGAAGGCTTTCGGAGCGACGACAATGTTGTGCCCCAAATTGAAATCGCCCAAAGGCACGGCGGGCCCATCAAGGTCCTTCAAACCATCCACGCTGCAGGCCGACAATGCCAGCAGAGTGATCAAAGCAAAAAATAGCCGCGCCATACGAAGCGTTCCCATACTGTTAAGTTACGCTGTGCTATCGTGTTGGTGGGCGGGGCGCAACGATTTGCCGGTAACTCTGCGTCGCATCAGGCAGCCACTTCAATCACAGATTGTTTTCAGCGCAGCCCATTCGGTTTGAGTTAAGACGGGTGTAGTCTCATTTTGCGTTTCGGCATAGTCGCGTGCCGCTTGCGCGCGGGTTTCAGTTGCTGGGTGGCTGGCCAAATAGGGCGGAATACGCAGTTGGCTTGAGGACTCGGAAAGTGCTTCAAAAAATAGACGCATGCCCGCCACTGTAACATCTGCTTCGTCCAACATGGCGTGGGCATAGGCATCGGCGGCAGTTTCCGCCTCGCGGGTATAAGAGGCGTTTAAAGTCAGTTCTGCCATCACGACTGCGATGGACCCGCCCGCAAAATCACCCAAGACCATCGACAACAGCCCGGCCGAGCCAGCGGCGCGCAAGGTTGCCCGCGTAGCGTCGCGGTGTTCGACATGGGCAATTTCATGGGCCAACACGGCGGCGACTTCTTCTGGAGTTCCCGCTTTTTTGATCAGGCCGCGCATTAGCACGATTTGCCCGCCGGGTGCTGCAAAGGCATTGACCATAGGGTGATTAAACACGCTAACAGTCAGATCATAGGCCAGATCCGTGCCGTTTGTTAAGCGTGCGATCATTTTGTCCAGGGCGCGACGACCTTCGGGGGCCGTGCAATAGAGTGCACCGCTGCGTTCGGGATCGTCAAAAACAGCTTCCATTTGTGACACAACAGTCTTGCCCCAACGGATCTCTCGTTCAACGGGGATAAACCGCGCAAGGCTGTCTGCCATGGATGGCAGGATCACAAAGACCATCATCAAGACGGCCCCAACAGCCAAGGCCACGCGCATAACAACTCGCGCCCCCGTGCCCTTAGCGACGTCACGTTTGGTTAGATCGGGACAAGCGGTCTGCAGCGCGCGCATGAAATCTGGGTCTGTCACGATAAGCCGTTCCGGCCCGATCAGCGCGCGCTGGGGGGGATTGTCTGTATGACGCGCGAGGGTCATTTGATCCTGGCGGGCGCTTTCGGGAAGGCGACGCAACGCGGCCAAAGGCCAGGTGATCTGCCCTTCTGCACTGTCGTTATTTGAAAGGTACAGAACCCGCGCGGCGAGATCCAGTAGGACATCGACCTGTTGACGCTTGCCGCTTTGGCCGTCGAAATATCGCCCTTGGGCGCGCATTAGATGGCGGCCCCAATATCCAAAGCATCGGCAAAACCCTCGGCATCGGCACCCAGATCCGCCGCGCGCTGTTGGATCGTGTCCAGGTGATCGCTGTTTTGAATACGGATTGTGCCGACCACATGTGCGATAATTGCTTGAGTGATCAAAACTAAGGATATTCCGCCCAAGATCAGAACGAACGCCACGTATAGGGCCGCGCTGACCAATCCACCAAATACAGCATTGGTGAAGGCGATGTCTTGTAGCGTGTCTGGGCCGATATCGCCGGAAACGGCCAAAGAAAAGCCCAGAACCGTTCCGATGATCACCGCCAAAAGACCAAACCCAACGCTTGCCAAGCCTGAGATAATCAAGCCGCCCACCACATAAGTGCTTAGGACAGTTCCGGTTTTGGCGTCCGATTGCATGGATATCGTTTCGTCCAATACTTTGTGACATGTCAGGTAGTTAAAGGCAGTCACGCGATAATATACGATGCCAGCCGCGAACCAAAACACGCCTATAATTACAAGCAGGCCGAACACAGTGCCCGATTGTAGCAACAGCGCGGCAGCAGTTGCGCCCACAATAAGCGCCGAGGCGATAAGGATGTGTTTCATCGCGGGATAGAGCTTTGTCCAAGATCCCTTTTGTTCGAACCGCGCATCCCCGAACCATGTGCGATCCGTCATGTATTTTTCCAACCGGAACGTTTGGAGCGGCGCGAACAGGCCCAGGGAAATGATGCTTAAAAGCAAATACAAAATTGCGCGCCAAACATAGCCCCACGCGCCTTTTTCCATGCCAAAACGCACGCCACGCCAACGGGTGCGCGCCATGCGGTAGCGACGGGCACGATAGCTTGCGAAGAAATAAAGCGGCAAAACCGCCAACACGGACACATAGATCCCCGACATCTGTAACAGAGTTTCTGCTTGTGTCTCTGGGTCGCGGAACAAGAAGATACCGAAGTAAAATAACACCATCTGGATCAGGCCCAGATAGATAGCCAGCACAATAATCGCGAAAAGAAAGCCCAAGAATTTCTCAAGGCCCGTGCCGGTATACTCAAAGCCGTCCCCATCGCCGGTCGTTGCCGACCAGATATATGTGCGAATGCGCGTCTTGGCCCAAAATCGGTAAAACCCAAATGTCACGAGCGTCAAAAGAGCCGTGCGCAAATACAGGCCAAACAATGCGCCCTTTTGACCGTGATAGATGCCTGAAATTTCTGAAGACATGACCACTCCTGCAGGCGCTGTTTAGCCCGCCATACCAAAAGGCTAGGTAAAGGTGTTGTTTCTAGGAAAGCCGCGCGGCGCCATGCGACCTGCACTGGCGCGTTTTCCGGCCCACTCTTCCAGGTCCGCCTCGGTCCGGGTTCGACCTGCGGGATCGTGCCAGCTGAGACCTTCACTGCGGGTAAAGGTGATGGCATCACTGAGACCGCCGTCTTTGTATTTTTGCAAACGCACACCTTTGCCGCGGCCCATTTCAGGGAGCTCATCCAAGGCAAAGACAAGCACTTTGCGGTTTTCACCAACACAGGCCACGCTATCGCCGGTGACCGGTTTGCAGATCAAGGCCCGGGTGTCGCCGCGCACATTCAGCACTTGTTTACCTGTGCGTGTCTGCGCGAGCACATCATTTTCAGGCACAACAAACCCGTCGCCCGCAGTAGAGGCGACCAGCAACTTGCGATCCGGGACATGAATAAAGATGTCGATAATTTGCGCTTCATTGGGCAAATCAACCATCAACCGCAGCGGCTCACCCATGCCGCGCCCGCCGGGCAGGGTCGATGCGCTGACCGTATAGAACCGCCCATTGGATCCGAAGACCAATAACCGATCGGTGGTTTCGGCATGGAAAATAAACTTCGGTCCATCGCCGTCTTTAAATTTCAGCTCACGCTTCAGGTCGATATGCCCGGTCATTGCGCGGACCCAGCCCATCTGCGAGCAGACCACCGTGATTGGTTCACGCTCGATCATTGCTTCTAGGGGAACTTCCTCGATCTGACCGCCTTCCGCGAAGGTCGTACGCCGCGCGCCGCCCGCATAGGTCTTGCCGAATTTCTTTTTGATTTCACGCAGCTCATCGGAAATAGTCGACCATTGCACATCACTGCTGTCCAACAGATCCTCAAGCCCGGCGCGTTCGGCCATCAGGGCCTCTTGTTCACGGATCAGTTCCAGTTCTTCAAGACGGCGCAGCGAGCGCAACCGCATGTTCAAAATCGCGTCCGCCTGGACATCAGACAATTCACCCTCGCCGGGACCGGGCGATACATAGTCGGCCTCATCATCTGCGCGTTTGTGCGATTTGCCCCAGTTTTCACGCATCAGCGCGGCTTTGGGATCGTCATCATACCGAATAATGTCGATCACACGATCCAGATTTAGGAAGGCGATAATGAAGCCTTCCAAGACCTCTAACCGGTGATCGATCTTTTCCATCCGATGCTGCGAACGGCGGATCAAAACCTCTTGGCGGAAATCCAGGAACGCACGCAGCACTTCCTTGAGCGAACACACCTTGGGCGTCACACCGTCGATCAGCACGTTCATATTCATCGAAAACCGCACCTCAAGATCCGAGGCACGATACAACATGCCCATCAGCATTTCCGGGTCAACGTTTTTGGATTTCGGCTCAAGGATCAGGCGAATATCATCGGCGGATTCGTCGCGCACATCGCCCAGGATCGGGATCTTTTTGGTCTGAATGATCTCAGCGATTTTTTCGATCAGTTTGGATTTTTGGACTTGATAGGGAATCTCTGTGACAACGATGTGCCACTGACCACGGCCCAGATCCTCGATTTCGTAGCGGCAGCGCAGTCGGAACCCGCCCTTACCCGTAAGGTAAGCGGTCGCAATGTTTTCTGGCGGCTCGACGATCACACCGCCGGTGGGAAAATCTGGGCCGGGCACATACTTCAGCAACGTTTCATCGCGCGCATCGGGCGTTTTGATCAGGTGCAGACATGCATCCACCAATTCCGCGATATTATGGGGCGGAATATTGGTCGCCATGCCCACCGCGATTCCACTGGATCCATTGGCCAACAGATTCGGAAATTGAGCGGGCAGCACAACCGGTTCGGTTAATGTGCCGTCATAATTGTCACGATAATCAACAGCATTTTCATTAAGCCCGTCTAAAAGCGCTTCCGCGACAATCGTCAAACGCGCCTCGGTGTAGCGCGACGCCGCCGGATTATCCCCGTCGATGTTCCCAAAATTTCCTTGGCCATCAACCAGCGGGTAGCGGACGTTGAAATCCTGGGCCAAGCGCGCCATGGCATCATAAATCGCGCCGTCACCATGGGGGTGATAATTGCCCATAACATCGCCAGAAATCTTGGCGGATTTGCGAAAGCCCCCGGTCGCAGACAATCTAAGTTCCCGCATTGCATACAGAATTCTGCGGTGGACTGGTTTCAACCCGTCCCGCGCATCGGGCAAGGCACGGTGCATAATTGTGGACAAGGCATAGGTCAGGTAGCGATCCCCAAGCGCGCGCCGCAGCGGCTCGGATAGATCGGTTGGTTTTGTGTTTTCGTCGCCCACCGTGTCTGACATGACGCATGTGTAACGCCGGCGCCGCAGCCCGACAAGCACACTTCCTTCTTGCGTCGCGGTATTTTCGTCACGCGGGAAAACGATGCATTTTTTCCCATTTTCCGTTTCACGGGAATCGTTCAAACGGCATAGACAGGGAAAGGCATCAAAAGTTAAGATGCCCGTTAAGGAATGGGGGCCTGGTATGGTAAAGATAATCGTTGTGACATTCGCGTTTTTGGCAGTTGCGCTCTATGAATTAAGTGGTGGCGCCGATTTTGAGCCAGCAAGCGCGCGGATGGCAAATATGAAAACGGATCCGTTAAAGCCGTCCGAAGTGTTAAAGAAGCCGGCTGAGGTCACGCGTGTTGCGCTGGATCTTAGCAACGTTACGGAAATCCCGACGACGCCCAGAACCGACCGTGTGCGGTTGCCACAAAAGGAAGTCGTTGGAACGCCGCAGCCAATCCTGGCAAGCGCCGCGGGTCTGCGCGGCGCTGACAAAGCGGTTCTGCCAAGCTTAGTGGCGGGCGTAGATCCAAACCCAATCCAGGCGCCTGTAAAGGTCGCAGCCGCTGTGTCCGAACCGCGCGAAGACGTGCAAGAGGCATTGCCAGCAACGCTTTACACAGAACTTCGCGAGGTATCTGGCGCGCGGGTGAATGTGCGGGGCGGGCCGGGCACGACCTATAACGTCGTCGGGCGTTTGGTGAGGGGCGATCGCGTTGAGGTTCTGGAAGACACGGGCGATGGCTGGGTGCGCTTTCGGGCGATGGACAGCGACACGTCGGGCTGGGTTGCGGACTTTTTGCTGGCAAGCAACTAAGCCTCAGGGGGAAACGGCTTGAATTTTGCACGGTTCCCCGGCACCACACGCGCATGAAAACACGAACAATTTTAATTACAGGCTGTTCGTCCGGGATCGGGTATGATGCAGCCCATCACATGCGGGACGCTGGATGGCGCGTCTTTGCTGCGTGTCGCAAGGCCGAAGACTGCGCGCGCTTGCAAGCCGAAGGGTTTGACAGCCCTCGGATAGACTATGAAGACCCTAAAACGATTGCCGCTGGCGTGGCCGACGTGCTGGAGGCCACTGGCGGACAGCTAAATGCCTTGTTCAACAACGGAGCCTACGCAATCCCCGGCGCGGTAGAGGATCTGTCCAGCGACGCTTTGCGCGCAATTTTCCAAGCAAATTTTTTTGGCTGGCACGAACTAACCTGCGCTGTGCTGCCGGTCATGCGCGCCCAAGGTCATGGGCGAATTGTGCAGTGTTCTTCGGTGCTTGGCTTTGTGTCGATGCCATGGCGCGGCGCGTATAATGCCACAAAATACGCGCTTGAGGGGCTAAGCGACACGCTGCGCTTAGAGTTGCGCGACACGAATATTGACGTGATCTTGATCGAACCAGGGCCGATCACGTCCAAGTTCCGCGACAACTCGATTCTACAATTTGAGCGCTGGATCAATTGGCGCGCGTCACCCCATGCTGCACAGTACGAGACGACACTTTTGAAGCGCTTATATCAAGATACGCAGAGCAAAGATCGCTTCGAATTGGATGCGTCAGCGGTTTCGCAAAAGCTGCGACACGCCCTGACCGCATCGCGACCAAAACCACGATACTATGTGACAACGCCGACCTATCTTATGGGATTTTTGCGGCGCATTTTAACAACCCAGGCTTTGGATCGGATTCTGTCAAAAGGATAGGGGGCTGGCGCAAATTTAGTCAGACGCACTTTGTTCGATATTTGGGTGCATAGGGTGAATAAGAATCTTCACAGGAAGCCAATCAAAAATAGGGTGCGGTTTATCGGTCGATTTTTGACGCAGACCCGCTAACTAACACGTAAATAGAGTGAGATGAGGACCGGAATGGGCAGTGATCCCCTTTTTTACGCCATTGTATTGGTGTGTTTTGCCGTCGTGGTGGTTTTGGCGCTTGGGCTTGGTAACTTTGCCAAGGGCGGCGCAGAGGCCAGCAAGAAATCGAACAAAATGATGCAGTATCGGATCATTGCACAGGGTGTTGCTGTGGCGTTGATCGTTATTTTGGTCCTGATCAAACGTGGGAGCGGCAGCTGATGGTTGTTTTAAATAAGATTTACACAAAAACTGGCGATGCCGGTGAAACGGCCTTGGGCAATGGTGCCCGTGTGGCAAAGCACTCGATGCGCGTCACGGCTTATGGGACCAGTGATGAGTTGAATTCTTTCATTGGTGTCGCGCGTCTTGTTGCATCCGGTGATCTGGACGACGCCTTGTCCCGCATTCAAAACGATATTTTTGACCTTGGTGCAGATCTGTGTCGACCTGATATGGAAAAGGACGCCGAGTCGGAATATCCCCCGCTGCGCATGTCTCCGTCTCAGGTAGACCGCCTAGAATCAGAGATTGACGCAATGAACGGCGATTTGGATCCTTTGCGCAGTTTCATCCTGCCAGGCGGGTCAGCCTTGTCAGCGCATTTGCATGTGTGCCGCACAGTTGCACGCCGCGCGGAACGCTTGTCGGTTGAACTTGCCACCATGGAAGCGATCAATCCAGCCGCAGTTAAGTACTTGAATCGCTTAAGTGATTGGTTCTTTGTTGCGGCCCGTGTTGCCAATAATGGCGGTAAGGATGACGTGCTTTGGGTGCCTGGCGCCAATCGTTAGGTGGCTCAGACATAAAGCGTGTTGTTCGTTAACATACGCAGTTCGTGAAAAAATCAGTTGGATTTTCACGAACGCGGCGTCAGTATACGCTTAAGTGTCGATTTTTGCCTGTTCCAGACGCCTTGGCATGGGGTAATCACACGCACGATATACAACCCGTCACGGCGATCAGTCCGTGCGTGACCCCTTTAGGAGATACCGCAATGAAGGTCCTGGTACCTGTCAAACGCGTGATCGATTACAATGTGAAAGTCCGTGTCAAAGCGGATGGCAGCGGTGTCGATCTTGCCAATGTCAAAATGTCCATGAACCCGTTCGATGAAATCGCTGTCGAGCAGGCGATCCGGCTAAAAGAGGCGGGGCAGGCCGACGAGATTGTCGCGGTGTCCATTGGTGTGAAGCAAAACCAAGAAACGCTGCGCACCGCGCTGGCGATGGGGGCGGATCGTGCCATTTTGGTGATCGCATCCGACGATGTGCACAATGATATTGAGCCTCTGAGCGTTGCCAAAATCTTGGCGAAAGTGGTCGAAGAAGAAGCACCAGGGCTGGTGTTATGCGGAAAGCAAGCCATCGATAACGACATGAACGCCACGGGCCAGATGCTATCAGCGCTTTTGGGCTGGAGCCAAGCAACCTTTGCCTCTGAGGTCGAAGTGGCGGGCGACAAAGCCAAAGTTACGCGCGAAGTCGATGGCGGTTTGCAGACGATCGAAGTGAATATGCCCACGATTATCACCGTGGATTTGCGCTTGAACGAACCCCGCTACGCGTCCTTGCCCAACATCATGAAGGCCAAGAAAAAGCCTTTGGATGAAAAGACCGCCGCCGATTACGGCGTCGATGTCACGCCGCGGCTTGAGGTGGTAAAGACGGAAGAGCCTGCTGCGCGTGCTGCTGGTATCAAAGTGGGTTCGGTAGACGAACTTGTCTCAAAACTCAAAGAAGCGGGAGCGGTGTAATGGCTGTACTTCTTTTGGCGGAAGTCAATGACGGCGAACTGGCGATGGATGCAACAGCCAAAGCTGTGACGGCGGGTGCGAAAATTGGCGATGTGACCGTTCTGTGTGCGGGTGGATCTGCGGCAGCAGCTGGCGAGGCGGCATCTAAGATCGCAGGCGTCTCCAAAGTGCTTGTCGCTGAGGACCCTTCACTGGCGCACCGCATGGCGGAATCGACTGCGGCATTGATCGTATCACTCGCAGATGACTACGAGCACATCGTGGCCCCTGCGACGACAGATGCGAAAAACGTCATGCCCCGTGTCGCGGCGCTGTTGGATGTGATGGTAATTTCAGACGCCTCTGGCGTTGTGGATGCCAATACCTTTGAACGCCCGATCTATGCGGGCAACGCGATCCAGACCGTCAAATCCAGCGACGCCAAAAAGGTGATCACTTTTCGCACGTCAACTTTCGATGCGGCAGGCGAGGGCGGATCTGCGTCTGTGGAAACAGTGTCGGCGGTCGCGGATCCGGGTCACAGTGTTTGGATTGAAGACAAAGTCGCAGCATCGGATCGTCCAGAGCTGACCTCAGCCGGTGTTGTTGTGTCCGGTGGGCGTGGTGTTGGATCAGAAGATGATTTCGCCTTGATCGAAAAGCTGGCGGACACGCTGGGCGCGGCTGTTGGTGCGTCTCGGGCGGCCGTTGATTCCGGTTATGCGCCGAATGATTGGCAAGTCGGACAAACTGGCAAAGTTGTCGCGCCGGAACTATATGTCGCCGTCGGAATTTCTGGCGCAATCCAGCACTTGGCCGGGATGAAAGACAGCAAAATCATCGTCGCGATCAACAAAGATGAAGAGGCCCCAATCTTCCAAGTCGCAGATTACGGTTTGGTTGCAGATCTGTTTGATGCGGTTCCGGAATTGACCCAAAAACTCGGGTAAATCCTTTCGCTTTCAGTGACCGGCATTTTTAGGTCCCAGATTTTTGGCCCCTGAGTCGCTACATACCAAAATCCAAAAGCCCCTGTGCGCGTATTTCGCCCGGGGGCTTTTTCGTTCGGGCAACGTCGCCTGTCTAAGGCGGCTTTGAAGGCACATATTCTGAATTGTGGACCAAAGAATACCAATTTCTGCACGCGCATAACGGGTATTTAAAAGTGCAATAGTTTCAGGCTGTCAGCCAATATGCACGTGCAGAAATCACGGTTTGTATACGGCTGTATTCACTTAACGCATTAAAAACATTTGATTTTCTGGCCTCTTCATGCATTTTCAAGGCAAGAGGAGACCATCATGGACGCAGTGAATTTTTCAGCTTGGGAGGGTCGCACAACCCAGACCAGCGGTGTGATATCGCCACAGCACGCCGCCCAGATCCACGCGACGCTGTTAAATGGCACCGATGCGCCGCCCAATATTGGCGATACATTACCGCATTTGTGGCATTGGTGCGCATTTCCGCAGACGGTGTCCAACGCAGAGCTTGGGCGCGACGGACATCCAAAACTTGGTGATTTTTTGCCACCGGTCGCCTTAGAACGACGGATGTGGGCCGGGGGGTCCTTGTCCTTTCACGCGCCTTTGCGTGTCGGGGATCGTCTTGAGTGTCGCTCAACAATTCTGAAGGTCGCAGACAAAAGTACCGACAGCCAGCCTATGGTATTTGTGACTGTTCAGCACGAAGTGACCGGTCCTGAAGGGCTTGCCGTCCAAGAACAGCAAACCATTGTTTATTTGCAAATTCCGGACGTCTTCACGCCACCAAAGAAGCGTGGGATGCCTGCCGAAACGGTCGTGCGGCGCACCCAGCCTGTGACGGAAGCCACCTTGTTCCGCTTTTCAGCGATTACATTCAACGCGCACCGGATCCATTATGATTTACCATATACACAGTCGATCGAGCACTATCCCGGACTTGTTATTCATGGGCCGTATCAAGCTATGCAATTGATGGCTTTGGCCACATCGCATCACGGGCACGCGCCCAATCATTTTGAGTTCCGCGGCGTTCATCCAATGTTTCAAGGCCCAATGTTTCAAGGCAGTGACCTCGAACTCGTCGCGACAGACCATCCCGAGGGTGGTTTGGCGCTGTTTACAGGGCAGTCTGGCCATCAAGGCACGGTCGCCAAAGCCACCTGGGAGGAGGGAAGCCAATGACGAACCTATTACAAGGCATGCGCGTTGTTGAAAGTTCTGCGTTTGTCGCAGTGCCGTTAGCGGGTATGACGCTGGCGCAGATGGGGGCGGAAGTCATCCGGTTTGATCGCCCCACTGGCGGGCTGGATGCAGGGCGTTGGCCACTGGCACCGTCCGGGCAAAGTCTGTTTTGGGCAGGTTTGAACAAGGGCAAAAAGTCAGTTGCCATCGATCCCAGGACGCAAGAGGGGCGCGAGGTCATTACGCGTATTGTGACTGCAGAGGGCCCCGATGCTGGGATCTTTATGACAAATCTTGCCGCTCCGGGGTGGTTGGATCAAGAAACCTTACAGCAGCAGCGCGCCGATATGATTACAGCCACGCTTGCAGGGGATCGCCACGGGCGTCCGGCGGTCGATTATACCGTCAATCCAAGCTTGGGCGTGCCCGATATCACTGGCGCGGAAGGCAGCTCAGATCCTGTCGCCCACGCGATCCCGGCGTGGGATTTGCTGGCAGGGCAAATGATGGTGTCGTCGATCCTAGGGGCCGAACGTCACCGCTTGCGCACAGGTCACGGTCAAGCCGTTGATTTGACCCTAAAGGACGTCGCGGCTGCGATGATGGGTCACTTGGGTCTGATTGGGGACGCTGTTTTGGGTAGCCAATCGCGCGCCAAGTCGGGTAACGCGCTGTATGGTGCCTATGGCCAGGACTTTTTATGTGCCTGTGGGGGACGCGTCATGGTAATTGGGCTAACGCGCCGCCAATGGACGTTGCTTGTCAAGGCCACCGGGACGGAAGATCAGATGGCCGCTTTGGCCAAGCGGTCGGGTCGGGATTTGCTGAATGAAGGCGTGCGCTGGGACATGCGTCACGATAT
>JBGCEM010000081.1:0-11411 GCA_045106335.1 Paracoccaceae bacterium
TGTGGGTTCTGTATAAAGACGCGCGCCGCCTCGGGGGCAAAGACCGCTAAGGTCAAAGCAGCGACCACAATAAGGCCTAAGGCTGGGGCAATCGCACGCAGGGTGCTGGGAATATCGCGCAGGATCAATCCGACTGCATGCATTAAAATCTGAAGAGCTTGGCGCACAGCACGTCCTTTCCGGGTTCGCTCAAGGCCTCGCAATGGGTTCGTTGCGATGCAAGCCGTTTGGTCCGTGGGAAAGCATGGGACAGCGCGCGGCAATTCCTGTGCGCAGACGTGCGCTGCGCAGCTACGATTCGAATCGAACAGAGGAATCGGACCCAAAACTTGTTGGAAGAGCCGGAACACATCGGGAACATGTCAATCCCAGCGACTTAACCCTGTCCCTTTGTGGGATTTTGAGGGAAGTTTTTTCAGCTTAACACGCGCCACCATATCTTGTGGTTAATTTGCGTTAACTCACCAAGGTGGCGAAATTTTCGCGAATTTCGTCCGCATTTTCATCACATTCAGCACAGCTATTGGGTGCGTTTTCTCAAGAAAACTGTAAAAACAGTTGCTTTCCCATCTATTCCCGTGGCATCCCTATTGCATCAGATGAGAGCGGAACACGGGACACCAAACGATCCCATACGCAAAAAAGACTTAGCAGGTTTCATACAGGCACCCTCTTTCATCCGAAACAACGAGATCCGGCGCGCGAGCGAGCAGACATCCCCCCAGATGGCGCGCGCAGCTGGACTACCCCGCACGGCGGGACGAGGGCGGCGGGTTGATCAGTGGCAGCAGATCAACCCGCCGTTTCCACATCTGGGGATCAAAACATGACCCCGGCAGAGGGGCAAGCAGTTTCAAGCGCGCAGGCGCGAACAGGCAAAGGATCGGACTGGCGTGGCACGCAGGTTCAGAGGCGAAAGCCAGCATAAGGTGGACAACAAGGGGCGGGTGTCAATCCCAGCCTCTTTTCGCCGTGTGCTTGAAGCGTCCGACCCAAACTGGCGTGAATCGACCGACAACCCCGAACTTGTGATTGTTTATGGCGATCATCGCCGCAACTATCTGGAATGCTACACGGTCGCGGCCATCGACGAAGTGGACGATAAAATTGATGCCCTGCCGCGCGGCTCGCAAGAACGTAAAATGCTTCAGCGTTTGTTCCATGGTCAGTCCTTTCCCACGACCGTCGATGAAACTGGTCGCCTGGTGCTGCCCGCCAAGTTGCGCCAGAAAATTGACCTGAAGGGCGAGGCGTTTTTTATCGCCGCCGGGGACACGTTCCAGATTTGGAAGCCCGAAACCTACGAAACCGAAGAGCTGGCCCGCACCGAGGCCTGGTTGGATGATTTGGGCGAGGATGTCGACCCGTTGTCCTTCCTGGATACGCAGCAGGGGTCATGAGCTAAGATGAATTCTGCTGCCACAGAAACGAATGCGCCTCATATCCCTGTCTTGCTCGGCCCGTTGTTGCGCGCTGTCGCCCCAATCGGCGGGCGTTGGCTGGATGGCACCTTTGGGGCAGGGGGGTACACGCGCGGATTGCTGGATGCTGGTGCCGCACAGGTGATTGCCGTGGATCGCGATCCGTTGGCTTTTGATATGGCCGCGTCCTGGGCTGCGGATTATGGCGCGCGTCTGGTGATGCAGCCCGGTGTGTTTGGCGATATGGACAGCTTTGGCACCGACCTGGACGGCGTGGTCCTGGATCTAGGCGTCAGCTCGATGCAGTTGGATCAGGCCGAACGCGGGTTTTCTTTTATGAAAGACGGCCCCCTAGATATGCGCATGAGCCAGGATGGACCCTCGGCCGCGGATCTGGTCAATACAGGCGATGACGTCACTTTGGCCAACATCCTATTTCAGTTCGGCGAAGAGCGCGCCTCGCGCCGCATTGCCAAAGCCATTCTGCGGGCCCGCGCAGAGGCGCCAATCACCCGCACTGCACAGCTCTCTAAGATCATCGAAAGCTGCCTGCCGCGCCCCAAACCTGGTCAATCCCATCCCGCCACCCGTAGCTTTCAAGCGCTGCGCATCGCAGTGAATGATGAATATGGTGAGCTATGGCGCGGCTTGATGGCCGCAGAACGGGCCCTTGCACCAGGCGGGCAATTGGCCGTGGTCAGCTTTCATTCCGTTGAAGATCGCATGGTCAAACGCTTCCTGACCGCGCGCTCGGGGGGGGGCGGGAATGCCAATCGCTATGCCCCGGAAACCGAAAAAGAACCCGCGCAGTTTGAGCTGGCGTCGCGCAAAGCCATCGGTCCTGACCCGGATGAACTGGACGCCAACCCCCGCGCGCGTTCGGCCAAATTGCGCGTCGCGCGCCGCACATCTGCGCCTGCGGGCGATATCGATGCCAAATCCCTGTCGATGCCCCTGGTGCAAGGATTATTCGAATGAGAACAGTCTTCTATGCCTTTACAGCCCTCTGCGTTGTGGCCCTTGCCTTTTGGGCTTACCGCGAAAATTATGCGACACAACAGGCGTTAAAAGACACCGGTGGCTTGCATGATCAGATCCGCGAAGCCCATGCCCGCCTGGCCGTCTTGAAGGCAGAATGGGCCTATCTCAACCGTCCCGATCGTTTACATAATCTGGTCGAGCTGAACTTTGACAAACTGGGTCTTTTCGCATTGCGCCCCGATCAATTCGGTCTGGTCGATCAAGTTGCCTACCCGCAAACCACAACGCCCGAACTCACGCTCGATTTTACCACCAGTGTGGAAGTGTCGACGCAAAACGCCCCCGTGGACGAAGACGCACAGGTGCAACAATGATCCGCATCCCCCTGCGCCCTTTGGCCCGCATCTTGGATGCCCGCGCGAAGGGTGAAAACCCAGACGCGATCGAGCGCGAAAACAAACGCATCCGCCACGAACAGATGCGCGATCAGGCCCGCACACGCGCCGAAGGGCGGCTTCTAGTACTGGGTATGTTTTTCTTTTGTGCTTTTGCTGTCGTGGGCGGGCGTATGGGGCTTTTGGCCACGTCCGATCCGTCCGAGCCACAAGCCACCGCGCCGGGTTCCGAAATCTCGGCAGCCCGTGCAGATATCGTGGATCGTCATGGACGGATCTTAGCGACAAATTTCGAAACGCACGCGCTTTACGCCCAACCGCCCATGATGATCGAGCCCAAGCGCGCCGCCGCCGGTCTGGTCGAAATCTTCCCAGAACTGGATGAAAAACGCCTGGTCAAAGACTTTACCGGTGCGCGCAAGTTCCTGTGGGTAAAAAGAAAAATAAGCCCCGAGCAGATGCAAGCGGTCCATGAACTAGGTGAGCCTGGCCTGTTGTTTGGCCCGCGCGAAATGCGTCTTTATCCCAATGGCGCGCTGGCGGCACATGTTTTGGGTGGGGCAACTTATGGCAAAGAAGGCGTAAGCGCTGCCGAAGTCATCGGTGTGGCAGGGGTCGAAAAGTACTTTGACGACTACTTGCGCGATCCCGCCAATGGCAACACACCGCTGGAACTGTCAATCGACCTTACAGTCCAAGCCGCCACCGAAAAGGTGCTGTATGATGGGATGCGGCTGATGAATGCCAAAGGCGCGACCTCAGTGCTTATGGATGTACATACAGGTGAAGTCCTGTCCGTCGTTTCGCTGCCCGATTTTGATCCCAACAACCGCCCCCGTCCTTTAATCGAGGCCGACAATGCCGACCAAGGCGACAGCCCGTTGTTCAACCGCTTTGTCCAAGGTGTCTATGAGCTGGGTTCGGCCTTCAAAATTTTTACAGCCGCCCAAGCCATCGATCTTGGCCTCGTCAACGCAAACACGGTGTTTGACACAAACGAACCGTTGGTCCTCCACGGTCACCGGATTGGCGAATTCCAAGGCAAACGCTATGGTGACCTCAGCGTGCGCAATATTATTGTGGAAAGCTCAAACCGAGGCACTGGTCGCATGGCGCTGATGATCGGGCCGAAACGCCAAAAACAAATGATGGACGATCTGGGGATGCTCAAAGCAACCCCTTTCGAAATCGTCGAGGCCGCCACCGGCAAACCGCTCTATCCCGAAAAATGGACCGACCTCAGTGCTGTCACAATCTCTTATGGTCACGGCATTTCGACCTCTCCCCTCCATCTGGCCGCAGGCTACGGCGCGCTGGCCAATGGCGGGCGCTACATCTCACCAACCCTTTTGAAACAAGACGGCCCCCGCCCCGGAAGACGTGTGCTCAGCGAACAGGCCGCCCAACATTCACGCGAAATGCTGCGCGCTGTTGTGACCGACGGCACGGCCTCTATGGGCAATGTCCCAGGCTACGACGTTGGTGGAAAAACGGGCACCGCCGACAAACCCAGACCACAGGGCGGTTACTACGCCAAAAAAACCATCGCCACTTTCGCGGCAATGTTCCCAACACGTCAGCCAAAATATGTACTCGTGGTCACTCTGGATGAGCCGGTCGAAACTTCCGGCAAAGATCCCCGGCGCACAGCCGGCTGGACAGCAGTCCCAATTGCCGGGGAAATCATCCAACGCATCGCACCCTTGCTTGGTCTGCGCCCCGAAACAAAACCAGTGTCCTTCAGCGGCGGCGTTCTCACCAGCAGCCAATAAACCCCACCTTCACTTAGCTCTTAAACTCCGGGGTTTGGGGCAGCGCCCCAATCGCGCGTCAGCGCAGGGAAAAATCACCCAAGCCAAACGGTTTCATCTTCGACCGGGTGCCGTATAATGATCAAAATCACAACGACAGGCTTGGGCAGCATGTATCTCACCGATTTGGGTCTCACCGCACAACGGGGCCGCAACCCTGAAATTGCAGGTCTCAGTGTTGATAGCCGTTCGGTCAAGCCGGGCCATCTGTTCGCAGCCCTTCCAGGCAGCCACGTCCATGGCGGCGAATTTATCCAATACGCGTTACGACAAGGGGCCGTTGCAATCCTAACGGATCGGGAAGGTGCCAAAATTGCACAAAAAATGCTCTGCGATCACGACGCTGCGCTGATCCTTTCGGACACGCCCCGCGCGGCCCTGGCGCGAACAGCAGCGCTGTTCTTTGGCCCGCAACCAGCAACGATGGTGGCCGTAACAGGCACCAATGGCAAAACATCTGTGTCAACTTTTGTGCGTCAAATCTGGATCGAAATGGGGCTCTGCGCAGTAAATATGGGCACCACGGGTGTCGAGGGCGCGTTTCAGACCCCGCTCGCCCACACCACGCCCGAGCCGATCACCCTGCACCGGGCATTGGCCGACGCCGCGCAACATGGCGTCACCCACGCAGCGGTTGAGGCCTCGTCCCATGGTTTGGATCAGGCGCGTCTGGACGGCGTTATTCTTACAGCGGCAGCTTTCACCAACTTTACCCAAGACCACCTAGATTATCATGACAGCTTTGAGGCCTACTTTGACGCCAAAGCCGGTCTATTTGCGCGCGTGCTGCCCGAAGACGGGCTGGCTGTGATTAATCTGGATGATCCGCGCGGGGTGGATATGCTGGCAATCGCCACAGCGCGGGGTCAGCATGTAATGTCTGTCGGGCAAGACGGCGCCGATTTAACTTTGGAAGGTCAGCGCATGGATGCAACGGGCCAGGATCTGCGGCTGCGCTATGATGGCAAGGCCTATGCCGCACGGCTGAACTTGGTGGGAGATTTCCAGGCCTCTAACGTCATGGTCGCTGCTGGTTTGGTCATCGCGTGTGGCGCCGATCCAGGCGAGGTGTTTGATACTTTGCCCAGCCTCACCACAGTTCGGGGCCGTATGGAACTGGCGGCAACGCGCGCAAATGGGGCTGCGGTTTATGTGGATTACGCGCACACACCGGACGCTGTGTTGACTGCGCTTAAGGCTTTGCGCCCGCATGTGTTGGGGCGTCTGATCTGTGTGCTGGGGGCCGGGGGGGATCGCGATCCGACCAAACGCCCGTTGATGGGGCAGGCGGCGGCCGCGCACGCGGATGTGGTGTTTGTCACGGACGATAACCCGCGCAGCGAAGACCCAGCCCAGATCCGCGCCGCAGTCTTACAAGGCTGCCGTGATGCCAGCGAAGTGCCCGATCGCGCCGAAGCCATCCTGCGTGCCGTCGATGCGTTGGAACCTGGGGATGCCTTGTTGATCGCAGGCAAGGGACATGAAACGGGCCAGATTGTGGGCGATGACGTGCTGCCGTTTGATGACGTCGAACAGGCCAGCATTGCTGTGGCTGCACTTGAGGGGCGCGGGATATGAGCCTTTGGACCAGCC
Organism: Paracoccaceae bacterium; assembly: GCA_045106335.1. Classification (GTDB taxonomy): domain Bacteria; phylum Pseudomonadota; class Alphaproteobacteria; order Rhodobacterales; family Rhodobacteraceae; genus Aliishimia. Next base: position 6,202 of record JBGCEM010000081.1, read on the forward strand.
AAGACGCTGCTGCGGCCACGGGGGGGCAAGCGATTGGCACTTGGTCCTGCACGGGCGTCAGTATCGACACCCGTACCTTGCAGCCGGGGGATTTGTTCGTTGCATTAAGTGCCGCGCGCGATGCCCATGACTTTGTGGGCGATGCGCTTCGTGCAGGGGCTGGGGCGGCGCTGGTGTCGCGGATCCCCGAAGGTGTGCCTGACACAGCGCCTTTGTTGCTTGTGCCCGATGTGATGGCGGCCCTTCAGGATCTTGGCAGTGCCGCGCGCGCCCGTACGGATGCCCGGATTGTGGCGATCACCGGGTCCGTGGGCAAGACCTCGACCAAAGAAATGCTGCGCGCAATCCTGTCCGATCAGGGCCGCACCCATGCCAGTGTGGCAAGCTATAACAACCACTGGGGCGTGCCGTTGACTTTGGCGCGCATGCCTGCAGAAACAGAATTTGGGGTCATCGAAATCGGCATGAACCACCCCGGTGAAATCGCGCCCTTGGCCAAAATGGCCCGACCCCACGTGGCCCTTATCACGACTGTAGCCGCTGCCCATTTGGAAGCATTTGACGATATCACAGGCATTGCCGTCGAAAAGGCCTCGATCATCGAAGGTTTGGAATATGGCGGATCTGCGGTGATGAATTGCGATCTGGACACTTCTGCGGTGCTCTATTCCAAAGCGCATGATGCAAAGCGCAAAGATGTTGGCTTCGGCTGGCACGGATTTGATTACAAATTGACCGATGTGACGATCCAGGATGACGTAACGGTGGTGCAAGCCCTGGTCGATGATACGCCATTGGTGTTCAAACTGGGCGCGCCAGGACAGCATTTTGCGATGAACGGGCTTGGGGCTTTGGCGGCGGCGTCTGAGCTGGGCGCCGATATCGCCTTGGCCGCGCAATCTTTGGGCCGTTGGAGCCCTTTTGTCGGGCGCGGGGCGCGCGAAGTCATCCACCTTGATCCGGTCGAAACGCATCTGACACTGGAATTGATTGACGAAAGCTACAACGCCAATCCAACGTCGATGGCCGCTGCTTTGGACGTGCTGGCCGCCGCGCGGGTCACCCATGACATCGGCCGCGTGTCCAAAGGCCGGCGCATCGCGCTTTTGGCGGATATGAAGGAATTGGGCCCCACGGGTCCTGATTTACATGCGGGATTGGCTGATCATCCGGCGATAGGCGCGCTGGATGTGATCCATAGCATCGGACCCTTGATGCAAAACCTGCACGCAGCTTTGCCCGAAGACAAACGCGGCCTGCACGTCGACACCGCCGCAGAGATCGCAGCTCAGATTCCCCGTCTGCTCGACAGTGGCGATGTGGTCATGGTCAAAGGGTCGCTGTCGATGAAGCTGGCCGAGGTCGTTGACGCGATCCGCAAAATGGGTCATCCCCCGGCCTCATGATGGACACACAAGATAATGAGTTAGGGGCGGACACATGCTCTATTGGTTGACGGCTTTGTCCGATGGCGGGGACTTTTTTAACCTATTCCGCTATATAACATTCCGGGCAGGGGGTGCGTTTCTGACCGCGCTGATTTTCGGGTTCCTGTTTGGAAAGCCGCTGATCGCTGTGCTGCGCCGCCGCCAAGGTAAAGGCCAACCGATCCGCGATGATGGTCCCGAAGGCCACTTTGCCAAAGCCGGGACCCCGACCATGGGGGGCTTGTTGATCGTTGGCGCGCTGGCGACCTCGACCCTGCTGTGGGCGCGGTTAGACAACCCGTTTGTGTGGATCGTGTTGCTTGTCACGCTGTCCTTTGCCGCCATCGGATTTGCCGATGATTACGCTAAAGTGTCCAAGCAAAATACCGCAGGTGTGCCCGGTAAGATCCGGTTGGTGCTGGGACTTCTGATCGCGGCGATTGCGGCTTATTTCGCCATGATTAACCACCCCGAAAGTCTGCAAAATCAACTGGCGCTCCCTGTTTTTAAGGATGTTCTGATCAATTTGGGACTCTTATTCATCCCATTTTCCATTATCGTCATCGTCGGTTCGGCCAATGCGGTGAACTTAACGGATGGCCTCGACGGCCTTGCGATTATGCCCGTGATGATTGCGGCGGGCACGCTTGGGGTGATTGCTTATGCCGTGGGGCGTGTTGATTTTACGGATTATTTAGATGTGCATTACGTGCCCGGTACAGGCGAAATCCTAATCTTTTGCGCGGCTTTGTTCGGGGGCGGCTTAGGTTTTTTGTGGTACAACGCCCCGCCCGCTGCGGTGTTTATGGGCGACACTGGGTCTTTGGCCTTGGGCGGCGCCTTGGGCGCAATCGCAGTGGTCACAAAGCATGAAATTGTACTGGCGATCGTTGGGGGGCTGTTCGTCGTCGAAGCCCTGTCGGTGATCATTCAAGTGCTCTATTTCAAACGCACCGGCAAACGCGTCTTCCTCATGGCCCCCATCCATCACCATTACGAGAAAAAAGGCTGGGCAGAACCGCAGATCGTTATACGCTTCTGGATCATCTCGTTGATCCTGGCGATGATCGGGCTGGCGACGTTGAAGGTCCGATAACCCGCATGGCCTTGGATGCGCATCCCGCCCTAAAGACGGCGCTGGTCACGGGCGGAAATCGCGGGATTGGCTTGGCCATCGCCCAGGGTTTGGTGCACGATCACCGCGTCTTTATGGGTGTTCGGGATTTGATCCAAGGCCGCCGGATTGCGGCAGAAATTGGCGCGCAAGCTGTATATTTGGATCTTGAGGACCCCGACAGTTACGGCCCGGCACTGACAGAAATTGGCGGCGTGGATGTACTGATTAACAATGCCGGGGTGTTGATCGAAACGGGCCTGACAGTTGATCCGCTGGGCTTTGAGACCTCAATGCAAGTCATGGTGCATGGGCCCTACCATCTGATCGGGGCCTGCGTGCCGCACATGCAGGCGCAAGGATGGGGGCGGATTGTGAATCTGTCTTCGGATTGGGGCAGTTTTGCCGAAGGGCTCAAAGGTCCTGGCGCGTACGGAGTGGCCAAAGCAGCGCTGAACGCATTAACCAAAGCCCTGTCGCGCGATTTGCCGGACGGCATAAAAATAAACGCCTGCTGCCCTGGCTGGGTGGCGACGCGCATGGGAGGCGATCAAGCCCCGCGCACTCCTGAACACGGTGCGCACACGCCCCTCTGGCTGGCGCGTTTGGGGACGGATGGACCGACCGGTGGCTTCTTTCGCGACCAGGCACCCATGGAATGGTAAGGAGCGTACTATGATACCAGTGCAAGGGGTCAAAGGCCAACGTATCGGCGTGCTGGGACTGGGCCGCACAGGGCTTTCGGCGGCACACGCGTTACAGGCAGGGGGGGCACAGGCGGTTTGCTGGGATGACAATCCAGATGCGCGCCAACGGGCCACGGATTTGGGCCTTAACGTTGCAGATCTGGCGCGCGGCGATGTGCGCGATGGGCTGGCCGCCCTCATCACATCCCCCGGGATCGCGCATCTGTATCCGCAAATCAATCCCATCCTCGCCAAAGCCTACGCCGAAGCCATCCCAGTGGACAATGACATCGGGCTGTTCTTTCGCTCTTTCGCAACACAAGCCTGGGACAATTTCGAAACCCTGCCAAAGGTCGTGGCCATTACCGGATCCAACGGTAAATCCACCACATCCGCACTGATCCATCACATCCTCGAAGAAACCGGCCGCCCCGTGCAGTTGGCCGGCAATATCGGGCGCGGAGTCCTGGATCTTGACCCTGCAACAGACGGCGATGTGGTGGTGCTGGAACTCAGCTCTTACCAAACTGATCTCGCACGTAGCTTGACCCCGGATGTCGCTGTCTTCACCAACCTGACTCCGGATCACCTAGACCGCCACGCAGGCATGGGCGGATATTTCGCCGCCAAGCGCCGCCTGTTTGCAGAAGGTGGGCCAGACCACGCCATCATCGGGGTCGACGAACCCGAAGGCCAATTCATGGCAGGACAACTCAGCGAAGGCCCCAGCGATGATCGCGTGATCCGGATCTCGGTCGCAGGCAAACTCTCCGGCCCCGGTTGGCACGTCTTCGCGCGCAAAGGATTCCTCAGCGAATACCGCAAAACCCGCCAAGTGGGCTCCATCGACCTGCGCGCTGTTGAGGGCCTGCCAGGCGTACATAATCACCAAAACGCTTGCTGTGCCTACGCGGTTTGTCGCTCGCTAGGCATGGCCCCCCGCCAGATTGAAGCTGGTTTGCACAGCTACCCCGGCCTGCCACATCGAAGCCAAATCATCGGGCGCGCCAAAGGCGTCACCTTCGTAAATGACAGCAAAGCCACAAATGTTGACAGCGCCCTCAAAGCCCTGCAAGCCTTCAAGAACATCCGCTGGATCTGTGGCGGTTTGCAAAAAGAAGGCAGCCTAGATCCCTTGGCGGAAGCTGCTGAAAACGTGCGCAAAGCCTATGTCATCGGACGCGACGCGGCGCAATTTGCCCTGCATTTAAAACCAGAAACCGAAATCTGCGGCACCATGGAAAACGCCGTCAAACGCGCGATCGCAGATGCGGATCCCGGAGACATCATCCTTCTTGCCCCCGCCGCCGCCAGCTTTGATCAATATGACAATTTCGAAAAACGCGGTGACGACTTCGCAGCGCAAGTCCGACAATTCCTCTGATCCAGGCAAACTAAAGCCTGATCAATTTCCACCCGCCGCCTTCACTTAGCACACTAAACTCCGGGGGAGGCCCACCGGGCCGGGGGCAGCGCCCCCATCTACGCATATCACCCAGCCATCGCACGCGCCGCCGCGACGCCCGACGACCAAGCCCACTGAAAATTATAACCGCCCAGCCAACCCGTAACATCAACCGCTTCCCCAATCGCATAAAGACCGGGAACGGATTTGGCCTCCATGGTCTTAGAAGACAGTCCATCCGTGTCAATTCCACCGGCAGTGACTTCAGCCGTGCGATACCCTTCTGTCCCAGAGGGCGTCAACTTCCACGCTTGTAAGTGCTCGCAAATCTGCGCCAGGCGCATGTCCGATTGATCCGCCAAACGTTCTGTCAAAGGCAGCTGGTCGGCCAAATGATCCACCAATCGATTGGGCAAGTACTGACACAGCTCTGTCTTCAAACTGTGCCGCCCCGCACTTTGACGATGCGTGCGCATTGTTTCGTACATGTCCTTCGGCGCGATATTGACGGCAATCGACTGCCCCTCACGCCAATAGCTCGAACTTTGCAGCACAGCAGGGCCGGACAGGCCGCGATG
>JBGCEM010000082.1:0-3119 GCA_045106335.1 Paracoccaceae bacterium
AAATCTCTCGTTCGAAATATCGAGCCGCAATTGGCTAAAGTCGTTCTTGGCAAGCAGATTCCGGTCAATCGAAATAGCCACGCTGCTCGCATCGCCAAACATTAAACCAGCCAGAAAGTTTGTTTGAACTTGGATCAACAAAACCGACTGATTATTGGCGACGTTCTTGCAGTACCCCTTTGGTATTCCACCAATTTGGATCGGCCCAATCCGGGCCTGTCTTTGCCATAGCTCACGCAGCAGTATTTTGGTGTCCGGATCTATGCTTTCGGGCGCGTCACGATAGGTCTGTTGCATCATGAGGTTTCGCAAGGTGACGTAGGGTCCAAGCATATACTTTTGCAGAATATTGTCTTCGATCAATCCAACTAACCATGCGACTACGTGATCCCAAGTACCCTGTGCGAAGTCATGCGCTGTCGCCGTTTTAAGTTGTTTCTTAAGCTTTGCCGTTGTCTGAAGTGCGCCTGAAAGTGTTTCGACGGCCATTTGGGTTGAGGCGCGTTTTGACTTGCGTTCCGTCGCGTCGTCCAGCTCTTCCAATGCGCTGCGCGCCCGTTTTGCGCGTTCAGTCAAATTATAGATGGCATGCTCTAAGTTTTTTGGTGGTTTTCCGAGACCCACATGAAAGTAAGCCGTAGCGGCGTGGCTGTCATGCCCTGGTCCAGCCACAATTTTGGCGATGATCCCAAAGAGCGCGAAGCACAGTCGCGTATACTCTTCCTGGACTTGATGAATTGACTTGGCAAAGGCCGCCCACTGCTCCGGTCTTTCCGCCCTAAATTTTCGGTAAGCGCCATAGTTCGGCGTAGACCCGGCCCAAGTCGGAACATCGCTAAATCGTTCCTCAAGCACTTTAGTGGTCGCAATAGTTAGATCACGGAGGGCTTCGCACGCCTCGTTTATGGCCTTGTTGTCAGAACGGCTTGCCAACGTGGTAAGGCTAAAGACGTCCTGATATCCAGTAATGCGTATGAAAGGTTCCCCGATGGCGAGGCTTTCGTCGACATCCAGGCGGAACAACTGCTTCAATTCGTCGTATGCGTCGATCCAGTTGGCTGACGAAAACGGTTTGGCACCGTAATGCTCCGAAAAATATGTTATCAGTCGTTCATATTCAGCAATCTTTCTTTCCAGAACTGACCGCAATTCTGTGTTGTCCCCGGTAGCGGATTTTGCGCTTTCAAGCTGCAGCATCTGCGCATTGTGACTTTCCGTCAGTTTGTGATCGGCGACTTCAACCAGTAGTCTCAGTTGTTCAAGCGTTTGGGGTTTAAGGCGATCGTCAGCCAGCGAAAGATCGTTGAAGGGGTTTTCATAAGACGTGTCTTCGGTTTCGGCTGAATCTTGATTGCCGCGCTGGCATATAGGCCACGCCGGTAAGGCCGGCATGAAATCGCGAAAGTCATTTTGCTCTATGAAATAGCACGATATTTCTTTTGGTGCTTGGGTGGGTCTTGGTGCGGCAATGGCAGGATCATCAATGAAGACCACCTCCGCCCCAATGTAATCTTTCAGGGTGAGGAAAAAAACCAATCGTCCCTGTCGAGGGCCCAAGCCGCCCCAAACGTCTGCAGGCAGTTGTGAGCAATCAATATCGCAAAGCTGGCACCGATGAATTTCAGGGCGATTATCAGGCAACAACGTTGTTCCACCGAGCCATCCCAAAGGATGCGGTGTGACGTCTTCGGACGGGTCCAGCCATGCATCTACAGCCGATTGATGGTGAGGGGGATCAACGCTTTCGACGGTTTTTTCGGATGGGCCTTTCTGATGGCCAAAGAAACCGAGTAAGAATTTGCGGAAGTTCAAGTCAAATCTCCATCTTGAAAGTCGCTCAAAACAGAGCGTAAATATCGTTCTTGCCTGAAGGCAAGTTGGAAAATGCAACGCTACTCTCTGTTTGATCCTTCGGCCATCTTTTACAAGAACGCAGTTCCATATCGTGCCCGTCCGCCCCACTATCGATGGAGCTGAGGCATGGATATTTTTCCTACCGAAGGTCTAGGCTTTGCGGCGGGTGTAACAACCCGCGCTGTCACGCGGCGGGATAACCGGCCTTTCGTGCCCCTCGCTGCGAAGAAATCTCTCCCACTTTACAGGTTGCGACTGAACTGGACTTTTAGGTTGAGTTATCGAAAGTCTGCCTACGAGTTGGTAGTTAATTTTTGTGCCTCATCTCCTTGGAAGTATGCCCGCATTTCTTCTACAAACATTTTCACAAGGCGGCGCGGATTGTCGGGGAGATGACCAACGACAATTTTAAAGGTTTCGACTGCTGGTTCTAACGGCACCGCCGCAACTTTGTCGCCAGCGTAGGTGGAATCAGTCGCAGTCAGCATGTGTAATAACGAACATCCAACACCCTGTCCGACAAGGCTACGCACCATTTCCAGCGATGTCGCGGTTGCAACGATATTCGGCTTGATATCTGCGAGGTCAAACTGGTTGGCGTAATATTCGCTTACGACAGGAAGATCGAGCAACACGACCTTCTGGTCTGACAAGTCATGCATCGCGATGTTGGGACGCATCGCGAAAGGATGGGAGTTTGAAACCAGCATATAGGCTGGAACTTCCAGCAAGGTTTCATAGGTGATGCCCGGTTTCATGGCGTCGGCCACGCAGACGATCACATCATAAGCCCCCGAAATCAGGCCATCTTGCGCGCTTTGGTTGTCACATTCAAAGAATTTGACGGACACATCGTCGTTGTCAGGTAACATCCGTTCAACAATTTTAGGCATGAATGTTGCTGCAGCCGGTGCATAATAACCGACACGCAATACGCCCTTCAGTTGGGTCCGCATGTCACCGCTATCGCGCATCAGGCTTTCATATTCATCCAATAGATTTTGAATCTTGGCCACCATTTGCTGCCCCGTCGCTGTCAACGAAATCCCTTTTGAACGGCTGCGGATCGTGAGTTGCAGGCCAAAGGCCGCCTCAACCTGATTGACGGCTGTGTGCACGGCGGATGGGACGATATTCACGACCTTGGCGGCTTCGGTAATGCTGCCTTCATGGATAGCGGCCATGAAATAACGCAGGGCTTTAAGGGAAATATCGCTGTTCATCGTGCATCCAGAGGACTGATTATCAGAACACACTATTCCATT
>JBGCEM010000083.1:0-6565 GCA_045106335.1 Paracoccaceae bacterium
AAGCCCCTTGCCCTTCGTGCCATCCTCGCCTATACGCGCGCATGTTGAAGCGGGGAAACACTCGCACACACGAGGCAGGGTCGGTTTTCCGGCCCTGTTTTTGCGTATTCAACCAATCCAACTCAAGACCGGCGGAGACAACCGCGCGGCCAGATACATAACCGAAGGATCATATACGCCACATGGCAAACACAACCATGGAGGAATTCGAAGCCCTCCTGCAAGAAAGCTTCGAAATGGACACACCCGAAGAAGGGTCTGTTGTAAAAGGCAAAGTCCTGGCAATTGAAGCCGGACAAGCCATCATCGATGTCGGCTACAAAATGGAAGGCCGCGTCGAGCTTAAAGAATTCGCAAACCCCGGCGAAGCCCCTGAAATCGCAATTGGCGACGAAGTTGAAGTGTTTTTACGCGCGGCTGAAAATGCCCGCGGCGAAGCAGTTATCAGCCGTGAAATGGCACGCCGCGAAGAAGCTTGGGACCGTCTGGAAAAAGCATACGCAGGCGACGCACGTGTCGAAGGTGCGATCTTTGGCCGGGTCAAAGGCGGCTTTACTGTGGACCTTGGCGGCGCGGTTGCGTTCCTGCCTGGCTCTCAGGTTGACGTGCGCCCTGTGCGTGATGCGGGCCCTCTGATGGGTCTGAAGCAGCCCTTCCAAATCCTGAAAATGGACCGTCGTCGGGGCAACATCGTTGTGTCGCGTCGTGCGATCTTGGAAGAATCCCGCGCCGAACAGCGCGCCGAAGTCATTGGCAATCTGACCGAAGGTCAAAATGTCGACGGCGTGGTCAAAAACATCACCGAATATGGTGCGTTTGTTGATCTGGGCGGCGTAGACGGGCTGTTGCACGTCACGGACATGGCTTGGCGTCGTGTGAACCATCCTTCCGAAATCCTGACAATTGGTGAAACCATCAAAGTTCAGGTGATTAAGATCAACAAAGAAACCCACCGTATTTCTTTGGGTATGAAGCAGTTGCAGGAAGATCCATGGGATCTGGTTGCCGCGAAATACCCGCTGGAATCCAACCACACAGGCCGCGTGACCAACATCACGGATTACGGTGCCTTCGTGGAGCTGGAACCCGGTGTCGAAGGCCTGGTGCACGTGTCCGAAATGTCCTGGACCAAGAAAAACGTCCACCCGGGCAAAATCGTATCCACCAGCCAAGAAGTCGAAGTCATGGTTCTGGAAATCGACGGTGCCAAGCGCCGCGTGTCTCTGGGTCTGAAACAGACAATGCGCAACCCATGGGAAGTGTTTGCAGAAACGCACCCCGAGGGCACGCAGGTCGAAGGCGAAGTCAAGAACATCACCGAATTCGGTTTGTTTGTTGGTCTGGACGGCGACATCGACGGCATGGTGCACTTGTCCGACTTGTCCTGGGACGAGCGCGGCGAAGAAGCCATCCAGAACTATCGCAAAGGCGATATGGTTGAGGCCGTGGTGTCCGAAGTTGACGTTGAGAAAGAGCGTATTTCGCTGTCGATCAAAAACGTTGGTGGTGACAAATTCGCTGAAGCCGTTGGCGGCGTGAAGCGTGGATCGATCATCACGGTCGAGGTCACTTCGATCGAAGATGGCGGCGTCGAAGTGGCGTATGAGGGCATGAAATCCTTCATCCGTCGTTCGGATCTGTCCCGGGATCGCGCCGAACAGCGCCCCGAGCGGTTCTCGGTCGGTGATAAGGTCGATGTGCGCGTCACGAACGTGGACAACAAGACCCGTCGTTTGGGCGTGTCGGTCAAAGCGCGTGAGATCGCCGAAGAAAAAGAAGCCGTGCAACAGTATGGTTCTTCGGATTCCGGCGCGAGCTTGGGCGATATCTTGGGCGCAGCACTTAAGGGCGACGACTAAGACGACCTTTTAAACTGAAATCTGAAAGCCCTGCCATTTGGCGGGGCTTTTTGCGTTTTAGAGCCTGCGGTGGCACGCGATGTCCAAAAAATTGATGGGCACGCCAGGCTTGGCCACATTTTGGCTATGGTAAAAAACTGCCGCGGATTTGGATGAAACCCCAACGGATTTAGGCGCTGCTCTGCGCGCATGTTGCACGAAACTGGGGCTGACCGTGCTGGTTTGTCCGCGGGGTTCATCAGTCAGACCGAGCTCGGATAGACGAGTCCTTCGCGGGGCTCTTTTGCGTCTTTGTTTGGCGTTTTGCAAACGGCTATCAGCGCGTTCCTAAGCCAGCCCGGCTTTTGCAGACACGGTCTTGGGCTTTGATGAAGTGGCGGTCCGTGAATTGGACCCGGTAAAAGCGTCTGACGACGCGGACGGCATTTTGATGTTCGACATTTATAACACACGCATCCTACCCAATCAGGGCGAACATGACATCGCCAGTCAGTGGTTGCAGCCTGAAGTGGTGCAAGCCTTGGCAAAAGACAGTGCGCAATTGCTGACCAAAAGCGGAACAGGCGGGGTATTTCAAGATGAACAGCACCAAAGCGCCGCTGGATGACATGAGTTGCGGCTGCGCGCTGTCCGGTGCTTTTGATTATGCCACCGCCATTCAAATGATCGCGGTTAAAGCGTTTCGCGTAAAACGTGACTCACGGTATCGCGGCATCTCGCTTTGCTTGCACGTGACAAATGATGCGCGATGGCTCAGGTTAAACTTGAAAAGCTATAGTGCGGCAGGCAGTCCCGCGACCGGCGCGTTCCCTTTGGGCACGTGCGGCGCAAAGGGGGCAGAAAATCTCCGAGTGCTGGATATGGATGCCGCGAAAGCTTTTTGGGGGGCCTGTAAATAGGATGCTGCAGACACGAGTATCGAAGTCAGCGGGATCGCCCAAGTGTCTCTGAAAGTACGGCTCGCTTTGCTGATGCAATCCAATTTCAACCAGCTGGGGGCCAAGCCCGAAATTAAGAAACTGCACTGGACGCTGCTTGCTGAGCAGGTATCAAAGCCTGAAAAAACGCCCCATATCAGTCAGTTATTGGTGTCTTGCTCATGTCTTGCCCGCCGCTTTGGAATTAGTTCTTTTGGTGGGGGGGTCATGGTGCGCGCGGGCCTGTCGCCGAGGATCTTGGCCAGCACTCTGCTATCGCTGATGGGGCTTATCTTGGTCACTCTGATCACGCTCTGTGGCATTTTCGCCCCCTGTATAGCGCCATGTCCGACGCAGTGGTGGATGTGTTAAACAATACCGTCCATCGTCCGCACTGGCCTTACATACCGATTTAAAGGAACCCCCATGACCGACTTAATTGCCGCCCTGGCCGCCCCGAACCAGCCAACATCTTATTTCAAAGCGCTTGAAACGTTGGTCCAGGACACAGTGGGGGCCAAACTATTCACGCTGATGGAGGTCGATTATGACCGCAACGTCGCCCGCCGGAATTATTCCAACATGCCAGAGGCCTATCCCACCAGTGGCGAAAAGCCCCGCACGCCAAATGCCTGGTCCGAGATCGTTGAAACCAACCGCCAGACGTTTGTCGCCAACTCGATTGACGACATCTCTGCTGTGTTTCCCGACTATGAATTGATCCAATCCTTGGGCTGTGAAAGCTGCATGAATGTGCCTGTATTTATTAACCAAAAGTTGGTGGGTACGCTGAACTGTTTGCATGATGCGGGCTTTTACACACCGGGCAAAGTCGCTGCCGCCGAAGGGCTGAAACAAGCGGGTGCTGTGGCGTTCCTGCTGGCCGCGCAGATGAAAGGGACTGTTTAACAAGGACAAAACAACGCGGATTGCCACCGATGTGGGTGGTACTTTCATCGACCTGGTGACGATAGAAAGCGGACCTGAGGGGCTGAATGGTGCCAGGGTCAAATCCGATACGACTCTGCCAAGTTTCGAAACTGATGTGCATTTGGATGGTGCGATCAGTGACGCCGGGCTTGCAAGGATGGCCAAGGATCTCACACCACCGATGAGCGCGCGTATACCGATCACCTGAATGCGCCGGTCGAAATGGTCAGCATCCATCTGCTGGCACGGTTCATGACGGCAACTTTTGCATCTTTTGGGGCCTTCACAGGGAAACCTACAACACGCTGGCCGAGATTTCCCAAGCGCGCAATGGGGTGTTCGTCGATCAGATAGCTTTGAACACCGCACTTGGGGGCGAGGGCGAATTCCATAGGCAGTGCGGTCTGAGTCTGAATTATCGCATCCACCCCGAGAACTGGTTTTGCAGGGCTGGGTTCACGCGCTCGGCCTTCAATGCCTGGTCCCTTCAGGGCGGCTATGCGGGCAGGGGCAATTTCGTGGTTTTCATACTTGTAAACGGCAATCGCTCGACTCATTCGTTTGTGTCCAATAGACCTATGACCACAGGTGATATGATCCCCGGGCTATTGCGGGTTACGCGAACCCAAAAGATCGCGATCCCGAGGTGGTGAAACTTGACATCAGGAACGGGTTTATCATGCCTGAGCGCGCCAAACGCATCCATGGTGTTTGGGTACATGAACAATGCGACACCACGCAAACAAAGGGGATTATGATGGATCGGTTGACGAAACTTCGTGCAAAGATGGCCGAGCAAGCCGTTGATTTTCTGGCCATTGGACCGGGCGCGCATCTGGTTTGGCTGACCGGGTTGCGCCCGCATGCAGATGAGCGCCCCTTGCTGTTTTGTGTCACGCAAAGCTATGCTGGGTTTTTGATGCCCGCACTTGAGGCCGAAAGCCTAGGACAGCACACAGATCTGCCGATGATACTGTGGGCCGATGACGAAGGCCCAACGCGTGCTTTTAAAGGTCTGCTGAGGGCGGCGGACGCACAGGACGCCAAACGCATCGTGTTAGATGAAACCATGCGGGCGGATTTTGCAGGGCTTGTGCTGGACGCATTGCCCCACGCACAGCGCCAGTTCGCTATGTCGACCTTGGGGTATTTGCGGATGCGCAAAGAAGATGGCGAGTATCGCGCACAAAAGGCCAATGCGCTGATTGCAGACGACGCGATGCAAGCCGCCTGGGCGGCGATGAAACCCGGAATGTGCGAACAGGATGTCGCGCAAGTGGCCGCCGAGGTCTTTGAGGCACATGGTGTGAAACCTTTGTTCACCATCGTGGGCGCAGGCGGCAATGGCGCCTTCCCGCACCATCACACAGGCGACACAGTTCTGAAACAGGGCGATGCGGTGGTCATAGATATTGGTGGATCTAGGGACGGCTATTCCAGCGATATCACACGCATGGTTGTGATGGGCGACGCACCTGACGGGTATCAAGAAATCCATGATGTGGTCGAACGCGCGGTGCAAGCCGCACTTGGGGTCGCCAAGCCAGGGGTCAAAGCGCATGTGGTGGATGATGCTGCGCGCCAGGTGATCGCGGATGCGGGCTATGGTGCGTATTTCGTCCACCGCACGGGGCATGGCATGGGCGTTGAGGGCCACGAAGAGCCCTATATCACCGCCGCGTCTCAAACCATTCTGGACGAAGGCATGGTGTTTTCGATTGAGCCGGGGATCTATCTGCCCGATCGGTTTGGCATCCGGCTGGAAGATATCGTGATCTTGCGCAGCGATGGTCCCGAAATCCTGTCAGAGCTGCCCCGCGCCGTTGTGCGTATCGGTGACTGACAGTTTTAACTGCGATATGATCGCCGCTTGGTTTGGATTGCGGCGTCCAAGCACATGTTTACGCCAGCGATGTTGCCGTGGCCAAGGGGGATTAGGTGCGGATCACAAAGGCTGGCGGTGACAGTTTCCATCCCCAGGATGAAACGGCGCGCCGGCTCAGCCAAGCCCAACGCGCCGGATCTGCTAGCCCACAAAGATCTCGGCTAAGGCGATGAACATCGGGATGCTCAGGATCGCCACCGGTGTTCCATGACCAGTGGAGGCGCCCAGCGGGGGATATGTGGACTGTCTAAGGGTAATAAAAATATGAAGTATTTGAGCGTTCGCTCTGTTTAACAGAACGATCTATGTGACTTATCAGATTTCAACGGGATCAGCGCGTCACGGACAACCTGAATTATCACCATCTTCGCTACTTTCGTGAGGTTGCGCACGAAGGCGCCCTGACCCGCGCGGCTGAGCGGATGAACGTATCGCAATCCGCCCTCTCTACCCAGATCAGGCAATTAGGGGATCGGCTGGGCCATGCCTTTTTCGATCGCGTCGGGCGGCATTTGTTGCTGATCGAGGTGGGCCGCATCGCGCTCAATCACGCGGACCGGATTTTCGGCGCCGGTGCAGCAGTGACGCCCGCCCGCCGCTAAGGGTTGGGGCCTTGTCGACCTTGTCTCGCAATTTTCAACTACAGTTTCTGCGGACGATCTGTTCGATGCACTCAAATCGCTCGCTTTGGACGTGGTTCTGACGAAAGAACCGCCGTCCGCAGCAATGGGGCCCGACCTTACCTCTCATCAGCTGGATGAGCAGATCGTCGGCATCCACGGCGCGCCACATCGACTTGGCCATGATACGCTGCGCGATCTGTTGAAAAGAGAGCCTCTCGTCGTTCCCACGGACAACGTGATCCGGCAGGGGTTCGACAGCCTGATTGCCCGGCTTGGCGTGACACCGGATATCATTGCCGACGTTGATGACATGGCGATGGTTCGCCTTCTGGCGCGTGAGGGCGCAGGTGT
>JBGCEM010000084.1:0-10627 GCA_045106335.1 Paracoccaceae bacterium
GCGGGCAGCACATTTCGCAATCCGGCTGGGTTTTCGTCCACGGGCCAGGCCAATGACAATCAGGATCTGAAAGCTTGGAAGGTAATCGACGAGGCCGGTCTGCGCGGGGCGACTTTGGGCGGGGCGCAAATGAGCCCCAAACATCCAAATTTCCTGATCAATACAGGCGCAGCCACGGCGGCGGACCTTGAAAACTTGGGCGAGCATGTGCGAAAAAAGGTTTACCAGAACAGCGGTCTCACGCTAGACTGGGAAATTATGCGGATCGGTGAACCGAACGCAGAAAATAAGCCGAAACAGGCAGATACATAAGGGGCGCAAACGTCCCAGGATATAAAGAGGCGCAATTTTGGGCATGTCGAGCAGGACAGCCAAGCGCGTAGGTGTGATAATGGGCGGCCCCTCGGCTGAACGCGAGGTGTCTTTGTCCTCGGGGCGGGAATGCGCCCAAGCGCTGCGCGTGGCAGGATATGATGTGATCGAGGTCGATGCCGGCCCCGATCTTTCGTCGTCTTTGGCAACCCACACACCAGATGTTGTGTTCAATGCGCTTCATGGGCGCTGGGGCGAAGATGGTTGCGTGCAAGGGCTGCTGGAGTGGCTGCGCATTCCCTACACCCATTCTGGGGTAATGGCCTCGGCTGTGGCGATGGACAAGCAACGCACGAAAGACATCTATTCCGCAGCCGGTCTGCCCTTTGTTGCCTCGCAGTTGCATAGCCGTGCCGAGATCGAAGCGGCCCATGTAATGCCCCCGCCTTATGTCGTTAAACCTTATAATGAAGGGTCCTCGGTCGGGGTGTATATTGTGCAAAAGGCCGCTAATGGACCGCCCACGCTGGCCCCGGATTTGCCCGACACGCTGATGGTGGAAACCTATGCGCCGGGACGTGAGTTGACGACGACTGTGATGGACGGGCGCGCTTTGGGGGTGACGGATATTATCACGGACAGTTGGTATGATTTTCACGCCAAGTATTCCGAAGGCGGGTCGCGCCATGTGATTCCTGCCGATGTCCCTGCTGATATTTTTGATGCGTGTCAGGATTATGCGCTGCGTGCGCACGCGGCATTGGGGTGCCGGGGGGTCAGTCGCACAGATTTCCGTTGGGATGAAAGCCGCGGTCTGGCAGGGTTGATCCTTCTGGAAACCAATACACAACCGGGTATGACGCCGACGTCTCTGGCCCCAGAACAAGCCGCACATGCCGGGATTTCTTTCCCAGATCTCTGTGCTTGGATAGTCGAGGATGCCTCATGCGATCGTTGATGAAGACACGTCGCCTTAGGGCCGATCCGGCTCCGTCTCGATTGGCATATCGCTTGGAACGTTGGCTGCTGACACCAAGCTTCCGCTTGTTTTTGCGCGCAGGTCTTCCATTTTGTGCAACTGTTGCTGCGGGCGTTTGGTATCTGGCCGATGAAACGCGCTGGCAACAGATTGCAGACACTGTTGCCGAGGCGCGCGCGGCCATTGAAACGCGCCCTGAATTTATGGTCAATTTGGTGTCCGTTGAGGGCGCAAGCCCCGAAGTGGCGGCAGATATTCGTGACATTTTGCAGCTTGAACTGCCCGTTTCGTCATTTGATCTGAACTTGGATACCGAGCGCGAAAAGATCGCCACTTTGGATCCGGTGAAAGACGTCGCGGTGCGCATTCGCCCCGGCGGGGTGCTAGAAGTGCATGTCACCGAGCGCATTCCGGCCGTGCTTTGGCGGACCTATGATCGCCTGACGTTGATCGATGCCACAGGCGCGCATGTAAGCGAGGCTGCCACACGCCTGGGGCGCCCAGATTTGCCACTGATTGCAGGCGAGGGGGCCGAAGATCATGTCACCGAAGCCCTGGATCTGATGCGCGCGGCCCGGCCCTTGGGGGATCGAATGCGTGGGTTGGTTCGGATCGGCGCGCGGCGCTGGGATGTCGTTTTGGATCGGGATCAACGGATCTTGCTTCCTGAAACGAACGCATTGCAGGCGCTGGAACGGGTGATCGCGCTGGATCAGGCGCAGGATTTGTTGGCCCGCGATGTAGTGCGTGTCGATATGCGGTTGGGCCAACGTCCCACAGTGCAAATGAATGAAGCGGCCACCCAAGCCTGGTGGGATATCAAAACACAAACCAAGGCGCTGATCTTGGACAAGACGGGGCAGTAAGGGATGATGGATTTTTACAGTGCTCAGCGCGGTATGCGGCATATGCGCAAACAGGCATTGCAACGGGGTGTGGTTGCGATTTTAGATGTGGGCAGCTCAAAGGTGGCCTGCCTTGTGCTGCGATTTGATGGCGGTGCACAACTGGAAGAAACACCGGAAATGGGCGCCTTGGCGGGCCAGGCGGGTTTTCGGGTGATCGGCGCTGCGACAACGCGTTCGCGCGGGGTTAGTTTTGGTGAAATCGCCTCGATGAACGAAACAGAGCGCGCCATTCGCACAGCCCTTCAGGCTGCGCAAAAGATGGCAGGCATTCGCGTGGATCATGTGATTGCCTGTTTCTCGGGGGGCGGGCCGCGCAGCTATGGGCTAGACAATGTGCTGGATGTTGACGGTGCGGCGGTCTCTGAAGACGATGTGGCGCGCGTGATGGCCGGATGCGATGTGCCCAATATTGGCCAGGGGCGCGAAGTTCTGCACGCACAGCCAGTGAATTTCGCATTGGACAATCGCTCGGGCCTGATTGATCCGCGCGGTCAACTGGGCAACCAATTGTCCGTTGATATGCATATGTTGACGGTAAATGCGGCGGCGGTTCACCACTTGGCCCATTGCGTAAAGCGCTGTGACATGGAGCTGGCCGGGGTTGCGTCGTCATCCTATGCCAGCGGGATTGCGGCCTTGGTTGAAGACGAACAAGAGCTGGGCGCGGCCTGCATCGATATGGGCGGTGGGTCCACCGGGGTGTCGATTTTTGTCAAGAAGCACATGATTTTTGCCAATGCTGTACGGTTGGGTGGCGATCATGTGACGTCGGATATCTCGATGGGGCTGCAAGTGCCGACTGCGACGGCAGAGCGCATCAAAACCTTCTATGGTGGGGTGCATGCCACTGGGGTGGATGACCGCGAGATGATCGAAATTGGGGGTGATACAGGGGATTATGAACATGATCGTCGCACCGCAAGCCGCGCAGAAATCATTGGGATTATGCGGCCGCGCGTTGAAGAAATTTTGGAAGATGTGCGCGCTCAGTTAGATGTCGCAGGGTTTGATCATTTGCCCAGCCAACAGATCGTTTTGACGGGGGGGGCAAGCCAAATCCCCGGGCTGGATTCCTTGGCCAGTCGGATTTTGGGACAAAATGTGCGCTTGGGTCGGCCTTTGCGTGTGCATGGCTTGCCCCAGGCTGCGACAGGGCCAGGATTTGCCGGGGCCGTTGGGCTGAGCCTGTTCGCAGCGCATCCACAGGATGAATGGTGGGATTTCGACATTCCAACGGATACCTATCCAAAGCGCTCTTTGAAACGCGCCGTGCGGTGGTTTCGCGATAATTGGTAAAGCGCGCGTGGATATTGGGGATTGTGTTGTCTGGTCTGACCGTCGGCGCGGTCCAGGCGCAATCCCGGATCAGCGCCGAAGCGTTTTTGGACATTGCCGTTGGTAAGACCCTGACATTTCATTCGATGCGGTTTGGGGCTTTGGTCGGAACAGAAGAATTTCTGCGTCGGGATCTGTCTGTTTGGAAGCGGGCGGGCGGCACATGCGTTTATGGGCGGATCACGATCGAGGCCGGGCAGCTTTGCTTTTTGTATGACGACGAAGTGCAGTCAGAGAAAAGCTGTTGGTTTGTCCTGCAGGACGGCGCGCAATTATATGTCCGCGCGCCGGAAATGTTGAACGCAGAAATCCAAAGGGTCAGCTCGATCACCACAGAAAAGATCGAATGCCCCAACGCGCCGACCAGTTAGCGCCCTGCGTATTTTGGTAAACAAAGTGTTCGCATTCCCCCACATTCCTTGATAGCATCTATGCAAGATCCAAAAGAGATCTGGTGGATGGCCGAGCAGTCAGCCCGAAATTGAAAATACGACCGACCCGGTTGAGGTATGCCAAATATGATGCCCGAACTCAGTTTTCGGACAGCCTTGTGGCATGTGTCAACATTTCCCCAATATCTGGACAGATCCGCAAGATGCCGCTGAAAGTGGCCAAAAAAATGCCATATTTTGTGATTTCAAGCAGTTTTTGACGTGACGTGGGGCGTATGTGGCTGTAATGTATCACTAGTTTGATATGACAAAGCCCGCGGAAGTCGGGATAGAACAGGCGGACCTATATAATGACACTTAACCTTTCCATGCCGGGGCATGATGAACTGAAGCCAAAGATCACCGTGTTCGGAGTTGGGGGCGCAGGTGGCAATGCGGTCAACAACATGATCCAAAAGCAGCTGGATGGCGTTGAATTCGTTGTGGCAAACACCGACGCGCAAGCACTGCAACAATCGGCTTCTGAAAGCCGGATCCAGTTGGGTGTGAAAGTCACAGAAGGCTTGGGCGCGGGTGCGCGGGCCACTGTGGGCGCCGCGGCTGCGGAAGAAAGCATCGAGCAAATCGTGGATCATCTGGCCGGTGCGCACATGTGCTTCATCACGGCCGGAATGGGCGGGGGCACCGGAACGGGGGCTGCGCCGATTATCGCACAAGCTGCACGTGAGCTGGGTGTTTTGACAGTCGGTGTTGTGACCAAGCCTTTCCAGTTTGAGGGCAATAAACGCATGCGTCAGGCCGAAGAGGGTGTCGAGACGCTTCAAAAGATGGTCGATACTTTGATCATCATTCCGAACCAAAACCTGTTCCGTTTGGCCAATGAAAAAACAACCTTTACCGAAGCGTTTTCCATGGCGGATGATGTTTTGTATCAAGGTGTTAAAGGCGTAACGGACCTGATGGTGCGCCCTGGCCTGATCAACTTGGACTTCGCGGATGTGCGCGCTGTTATGGACGAAATGGGCAAGGCCATGATGGGCACAGGCGAAGCCGAGGGCGAAGATCGCGCTATTCAGGCAGCCGAAAAAGCGATTGCCAATCCGCTGTTGGACGAAATCAGCCTGCGCGGTGCCAAGGGTGTGTTGATCAATATCACAGGCGCGCATGATTTGACTTTGTTCGAATTGGACGAAGCGGCAAACCGGATCCGCGAAGAGGTAGATCCTGACGCCAATATCATCGTGGGTTCGACTTTGGACACGGCGATGGAAGGCATGATGCGCGTGTCTGTGGTCGCAACCGGGATTGATGCGTCAGAAAATGTGGGTGATATCCCAGTTCCACGTCGCTCGCTTCATGCGCCTTTGACGCAAGCTGTGACAGCAGAAGAGCCCGCGATCCCAGCTGCGGCAGTCGCGGCGGCGCCGGTTTCTGCACTTGCCCAAGATGTGGCGGCGCATGTCGCAGCAGCATCTGCAGACGAACACGCACAACCTGCATTGTTCGACGATATGGACGCGCCGGAACAAGACGTGTTCCCGTCGGTCGTCGCTTCGACACACGAAAACGACCTTCCCGCGCCGGCTTATCAGGCACAACCGACTCCGTTTGAGCCGACGCCGGAAACGTTGGAAGCGCGTCCTGAAGAGTACATCGCGCCCCAAGCGCCGCCTGCGGGAACGCCGTCACCTGAAGCACTGGCCCGGCTTCGTGCCGCCACACAGCGCGCAGCCCCAGGGCAAGCGCCGCAGCAGCCGACACCAAGCGGTGCAGCGGATCAAGCGGAAAAGTCACGCTTTGGGATTAACTCGTTGATCACACGCATGACTGGAAGTGGCGAAGCGCAAGCGCCCGCGGCGCGCACACAGCCCCCCGTTCAGCGGACCGTCGCACCTGCGCCAAGTGCTGAACAGACGGCAGATCCAGATGCTGACCGCATCGAAATCCCAGCGTTCTTGCGGCGTCAAGCCAACTAAATCCTAATAAATCCTTAACGAAAGGGCTGCATCTTGCGGCCCTTTTTCGTTTCCTCTTAAGGGATTAGATGAAATTCGGCGCATTTGAGCCGATTGTGACAGAGATGTTTCAAGCCGTTGCAAAGAGTGAATTGAGCCTGTGTTCAGTGCGACGTATCTAGTCAGTAATTAAAAGATTTTTGCGCTAACAGACGCTACAGGTTAGGACCCGCTTTGCAGAACACCATCAAATCGCCTGTCACGTTTCGTGGAACTGGCCTGCACTCCGGTGCGGCGGCTCGGTTGACGATTCGTCCAGCAGCGGCGGATCATGGGATCTGGTTCAAGCGTTTGGATGTACCCACTGACAAAAGCTTAGTACCTGCGCGCTTTGATGTCGTGCATCAATCGCCACTTTGTACAAAACTGGTTAATGAACACGGCACGACCGTGTCGACTGTTGAGCATGTGATGGCAGCGTTGATGGGCTGCGGCATCCACAATGCATTAGTCGAATTGGATGGTCCGGAAGTGCCTATCTTGGACGGCTCTGCTGTCTATTTTGTGCGCGGCATTGTGAAGCGCGGCATATGTCAGGTGGACACGCCCGTGCGCGCCGTCGAAGTGCTGAAAGCAATCGAGGTGTTTCATGGTGATGCTTCAGCGCGGATTGTGCCCAGTGATGAGCTGAAGATCGAATTCCACATCGATTTTGAAGATATGGCGATTGGACGCCAGTCCAAGTTGTTGAATATGTCCAACGGAAGTTTCGCGCGTGAGCTGTGCGACAGCCGGACGTTTTGCCGGCAAGCAGATGTTGACACGATGCAGGCCAATGGCTTGGCTTTGGGCGGCGCGCCGGGCATCAACGCGGTTGTCTTTGACGGCGCGCGGGTGGTGAGCCCGGGCGGGCTGCGTCACACGGATGAGCCTGTTCGACACAAAATGTTGGATGCTTTGGGGGATTTGGCTTTAGCAGGTGCCCCGTTGATTGGGCATTACACAGGAATTCGGGCGGGGCATTCGGTGACAAATATGTTGCTGCGTAAGTTGTTCGCGACGCCTGATGCGTATCGCATCATCAATTGTGGCCCGGCCCAGGCCGGTAGGTTGCCGGGCTTTGGCTTGCATTGGGCTGAGATACCTGCCGTCAAAGTTGCGTGATCACTTAATGCAGATATTCATTGTCTGTTAAAACTGCATTTTGCCTCACAAATTAATGTGCTAAACCAATGGCAGTCGGGACAGTGCCCTTGGGGGCTAATGATGGGAAACAGCAGCATGATAAGCGTATTAGCGCGCATGCCGAACCGAAAATGGATCGCAGCAGCGATTCTGTCTGGTGCCTTAATGGGGTGCAGTGGGCAGGGCGGCGGCGGCATTTTTAGCAGTCAAACCGTGCCGTTGGAAACCTATACGCCGCTGCAGATCTTTGAACGCGGTGAATTTGAAAATGAACGGTCGCGCCATGAGGACGCAGCGTTCTACTTTGCCGAGATCGAACGGCTGTATCCATATTCCGATTTGGCGCGACGCGCCCTTATTATGCAGGCGTTTTCGTATCACTTAGATCAGGACTATGAAAATAGCAGATCTGCGGCGCAACGGTTTATTGATTTTTATCCCGATGATGACGACGCCGCCTATGCGCAGTACCTTCTGGCATTAAGCTATTACGATCAAATTGATGACGTAGGGCGGGATCAAGGATTGACGTTCCAGGCGTTGCAGTCGCTGCGCGCAGTTATCGAACGTTATCCAGATAGCGAATACGCAAAATCCTCGGTGTTGAAGTTCGATCTGGCGTTTGATCATTTGGCCGGTAAGGAAATGGAAATCGGGCGCTATTACTTGAAGCGCGAACATTTCACAGCCGGGATTAACAGATTCCGTGTTGTGGTTGAGGACTTCCAGACGACCACCCACACTGCCGAGGCGTTACATCGGCTGGTTGAAGCCTATCTTAGCCTGGGCTTGACGGACGAGGCGCAAACAGCGGGTGCGATTTTGGGGCATAATTTCCAGTCTACAGAATGGTATGAAGCCAGCTATACCTTGCTTACGGGGGTAGGGCTGGAACCGAAATCGCGTGGCAATAATTGGTTGTCGGCAATTTATCGCCAGATGATCAAAGGCCAGTGGCTGTGATGCCGGGTGCGGACACAGCCGCACCTGGCGCAAGTTTCCAATATGCTGCGCGGACTTGAAATACGGGACATGTTAATCATTGACCGGTTGGAGCTTGAGTTCCAGCCGGGATTAAATGTGCTGACCGGTGAAACTGGGGCTGGAAAGTCTATCTTATTGGATTCGTTGGGCTTTGTTTTGGGTTGGCGGGGGCGCGCCGACCTTGTGCGGCAAGGGGCGCAAAGTGGTGAGGTTTCGGCTTGGTTTGATATTCCGGACGGTCACCCTGTGCACCGAGTTCTGGAAAATGCGGGTTTGCCTTGCGATGGATCCGAGCTGATCCTGCGGCGGGTGAACCATCCAGACGGGCGCAAAACCGCTTGGATCAATGACCGGCGGGCAAGTGGCGAAGCGTTGCGCGCATTGTCGGATGTTTTGGTTGAGCTCCACGGGCAGCATGATGATCGCGGGTTGTTAAATCCGCGCGGCCACAGGCGGGTTTTGGATCAGTTTGGTGGGCTCGATCGCCATATCGCCCGGGTGCGTCGCGCATGGCGCGCTTTGAAAGAGGCAGAGCAGGCCCTGTCAAAGGCCGAGGATGCGTTGGATGCCGCACGGGCAGAAGAGGACTTTTTGCGCCATGCCGCTGCCGAGTTAGAGGCGCTGGACCCCAAACAAGGCGAGGAACAGACGTTAGATGCCCGTCGTCGCACAATGCAATCGGCGGAAAAGATCGCGGCTGATGTGCGACGTGCCCACGCGGCCTTGGGCTATGATGGGGCCGAAGGCGCTATGTCTGATGCGTTGCGTTGGCTTGAAGGGGCTGCAGATCACGCTGATGGACAGTTGGAAGGGCCTATGAGTGCCCTTAGTCGGGCGTTGAACGAATTGGGCGAAGCGTCCAGCGGAGTTGAACAATGCTTGGATGCGCTGCACTTTAATACGGCTGAGCTGGAAGACTGCGAAGAACGGCTGTTTGCGATCCGTGCGATGGCGCGCAAACACGGCGTGGCCGCGGATGATCTGGGAACGTTCACGGCCCATATTCGTGGCAAACTCAATGCTTTGGATGCCGGTGACGCGGATCTGGATCATTTGCAGCGGGCTTGGAAAGCCTCAGATGATGCTTATGCCAGCGCGGCAGACGCCTTGAGCGAAGCGCGGACCAAAGCGGCCCAAAAGTTAGACAAAGCTGTCAGCGCGGAATTGGCGCCGCTCAAGATGGATCGGGCGGTGTTTGAAACATATATCGCGGCGGGGCCTGCGGGGCCTGAGGGCCAAGACGATGTGTCGTTCCGCGTGGCGACAAATCCAGGTGCACCTGCAGGGGCCTTGGGCAAGATCGCGTCGGGCGGGGAACTCAGCCGGTTTTTGTTGGCGTTGAAAGTGTGCCTGACCCAAGGACAAACAGGACTAACAATGATTTTCGACGAAATCGACCGCGGTGTCGGTGGGGCTACTGCCGATGCGGTGGGGCGACGGTTAAGCGCGCTGGCGGCCGAAGGGCAGGTGCTGGTGGTGACCCACTCTCCGCAGGTCGCAGCACTTGGGACGCATCACTGGCGGGTTGAAAAGAACGTGAAGGCTGGAATGACGACGTCGACGGTCGTACCACTGCCCGAACCATCGCGGGTCGATGAAATCGCGCGTATGTTGGCAGGGGACACGATCACAGACGAAGCGCGCGCGGCGGCCCGTGCGCTTTTGGCAGGCTGATCGGATCTTTTATCCGGCAAATGCCTGCGACAGATCCTTAGATTTGGTACATTTGGCTTGATTTGAAAGGCTTCGGGGGTTTTCGTGATGCATAAAGCGGCCTATCAGAAGAAAACCCGGTGATGTAAGAGCAGCCGATACATGCCCCGATCTGCGCGCCCCAATTTAGGATCCATTCGTGGTGGCGTCTTGCGTCGCTGTCGCAGGGCTTGGGCTTTGTTGCGCGATCGTGGGCCAAGCCAAATTCAATTCTGGTTCATCGCTCTGATCATCGGAAGTGCGGCTGGCTTTGCGGCCCTGCTGTTTCGCAAGGGTATCGAACGTCTGCAGGCCTTTTTGTATGGCACCGAAGACGTTCAGCATTTGCACAGTTTTGCCGAAAGTCTGCCATGGTACTGGATCCTGATCATACCGATTGTGGGCGGACTTGTGGTTGGCCTAATCTTGCACAAGTTCACCCCTGATGCGCGCGCGCGCTCTGTGGCAGATGTCATTTTGGGGGCCGCGATGCAAGATGGGCGGGTTGAGGCCCGTGCGGGCTTGGCCTCGGCGGCAGCGTCTATGATCACCTTGTCTTCTGGGGGATCATCTGGCCGAGAAGGGCCTGTGGTGCATTTGGCGGGCGTCATTTCGACTTGGGTCAGCGACAAAATCGCTGCGGATGGGATTACGGGGCGGGACCTCTTGGGATGTGCCGTTGCGGCTGCGGTGTCAGCCAGCTTTAATGCGCCGATCGCGGGGGCCTTATTCGCGCTTGAGGTCGTCCTGCGTCACTTCGCGGTGCATGCTTTTGCCCCTATCGTTATCGCTTCGGCTGTGGGGACGGTGATCAACCGGCTGGAATATGGCGGGGTGACCGAATTCGCGCTGCCCGCAGCGTCGGAATTGGCGTTTTATGTAGAA
>JBGCEM010000085.1:0-21980 GCA_045106335.1 Paracoccaceae bacterium
GGGCCTTCAAGGGGTCGAACAACACAATCCAATCCTTGGCAAGTCTGGCTTATGATGCCCGCCGAACTGCGTTCTTTGAAAAACAGTTGATTGCCGCGCTGCAGATCTTGGATGCGGGCGATGTCGATGCGCAGAAAATGACAGGAAGTTGGGCCGGTGCCATGGGACACACGCAATTTATGCCCACATCTTACCTGGAACACGCCGTGGATTTCACCGGCGATGGTAAGCGTGATATTTGGGGCGGCAATCCCACGGACGCGCTGGCCTCAACGGCGTCATATTTGAAGAATTTTGGATGGACCACGGGCCAACCTTGGGGGGTCGAAATCCGGCTGCCCAAAGGGTTCGACTACACGCAAGCGGACCGCAAAATCACCAAATCTCCGCGCGATTGGACGGCCTTGGGTGTGCGCGATATGTCCGGGCGTGCCGTGCCAGATCATGGAAGGGCCGCAATTCTGTTGCCCGCCGGGGCGAAGGGGGCGGCGTTTATGATCTTTGACAATTTCGCAGTGTTGGAGCGCTATAACAGTGCGGATGCGTATGTGATTGGCGTCGGACATTTGGCCGACCGTATCGCTGGAGGTCAGGCGATTCAGGCCAGTTGGCCTTTGTCAGACCGCGCCCTCAGTTATGATGAACGGGTCGAGCTACAAACCCGCCTGACCGCTGCCGGATTTGATACGGTCAAGATTGACGGCAAAATTGGGCCGCTGACGATTGCCGCTGTGCGCGGATGGCAGCGCGCCAATGGACAGATCGCGGACGGATATGCCTCGCTGGCGGTGTTGCACGCGCTGCGTTGATTAACGCGGAATTTTAGGCGTCGGTTTGCAGCATGTCATGGGCTTGTAGATGCGCATAAGTGTCATCCAGCGCTTTGCGCGCGCGTTGCGCCAATAGCTGGATTTCGTCCTGGGAAATGATCAGCGGCGGTGAAATGACCATGCGATCACCCACATGACGCATGACCAAATTATTGGCAAAACACATCTCGCGGCAGATCAGACCTACAGTCCCAGCAGGGGCGGCGAATTTCGCACGGGTGCCTTTGTCCGGCGTCAGCGCCAATGACCCCATCAGCCCCACAATCCGCGTATCGCCAACAAGGGGATGATCGCCCAAACCATGCCAAGCTTTTGCCATCGCCGGGGCCGCCACATCGCGCACATGGTCGATAATGTTTTCTTCTTCCAAAATCCGCAGGTTTTCCAAGGCCACGGCACAGGCGACCGGGTGGGCAGAATAGGTGTAGCCATGGTTGAAATCATCCTTGTCAATCACCGCCGCAATCCGGTCATTTACGATCACGCCACCAATGGGCTGATAGCCAGAACTCAGCCCCTTGGCGATGGTCATGATGTCGGGTTCTATCCCAAGTGTCTGACTGCCAAACCAATTTCCCGTGCGCCCAAAGCCACAGATCACTTCATCCGCAATCAACAGGATATTATGCGCGCGGCAAATGCGCTGAATTTCAGGCCAATAGCTGTCAGGCGGAACAATCACGCCACCAGCGCCTTGGATCGGCTCGGCGATAAACGCGGCGATCCGGTCGGCACCATGTTCTGCGATCACCGCTTCCAATTCGCGCGCTGTCTGTAGCCCGAACGCGTCTGGGTCCGTATCACCGCCCTCAGCCCACCAATAGGGTTGGTTAATATGCACGATATTCGGGATCGGCATGGAATTGACGTCATGCATCGGGGCCATCCCGCCCAAACTGCCAGACCCCACGGACGAGCCGTGATAGGCATTTTTGCGCGCGACGATGATGTTGCGCTCGGGCTGACCCTGTTTGGCCCAAAATGTGCGCACCAGACGGATGTTCGTGTCATTGGCATCCGACCCCGAGGTGCCGAAAAACACATGGTTCAAATCCCCCGGCGCAAGCGAGGCAATCTTTTCAGCCAACGCAATCGCAGGCACATGCGTGGTCTGAAAAAACGTATTGTAATAGGGCAGTTCGCGCATTTGACGGGCTGCGGCTTCGGCCAACTCTTCGCGCCCATAGCCAATGTTGACGCACCACAATCCGGCCATCCCATCCAACAGCTGTTCGCCCTCGCTGTCGGTCAGAAACACGCCCTTGCCACTGGTAATCACGCGCGCGCCCTTTTCGCGCAGCTCATCCCCGCTGGAAAACGGGTGCATGTGGTGGGCCGCGTCAATCGCTTGCAGCTCGGACGTGGGCATATGGTTTGTGATCTTGTTCATAACGGCTTCCTTTTGCGCACGGCCCAACAATTAAGCGACTATTCCATGGCTTTCTCCTTGTTGCCAGCGGCAAAACTTGGTCAAATTACGTCAAAGCCGGACAACCGGTGAATCTGATGGGAGTGTTCCAATGAGGAAACTGAAACTGGCCGTAACGGCGTGTGGATTGGCGCTAGGCGCAATGGCCGCGCAGGCGGACGAGGTCCGGGTCTATAACTGGTCCGACTATATCGACGAAGATCTGTTGGCCAAGTTCGAGACAGAAACGGGACTGAAGCTGGTCTATGACGTGTTTGACAGCAATGAAGTGCTGGAAACCAAGATGTTGGCGGGCTCGTCTGGCTATGACGTGGTGGTGCCCACAGGCACGTTCCTGCAACGCCAGATCAGCGCAGGCGTCTTCCAAAAGCTGGACACCGCACAGCTAAGCAACATAGGCAATATGTGGGACGTGATCGCCGCGCGCACCGCGACCTATGACCCGGGCAACGCTTATTCGATCAACTATATGTGGGGCACCACCGGGCTGGGTGTGAATGTCGGCAAAGTACGCGAAATTTTGGGCGACGATGCGCCAATCGGTTCTTTGGATCTGGTGTTCAATCCCGCCAATATGGAAAAACTGGCGGAATGCGGCGTGCATTTCTTGGATGCCCCGACAGAACTGATCCCTGCCGCGATGGCCTATGCCGGGATGGAAAACCCTGATGCCAAGGACAAAGACTCGCTGGCCAAAGCCGAAGAGATCCTGCTGGCGGTCCGACCTCACGTGCAGAAATTCCACTCGTCTGAATATATAAACGCGCTGGCCAATGGCGATATCTGCGTGGCTGTGGGCTGGTCGGGCGATATCCTACAAGCCCGTGATCGCGCCGCCGAGGCGGAAAATGGCGTCGAAATCGCCTATAATGCGCCCAGCGAAGGTGCGTTGATGTGGTTTGACCAAATGGCGGTGCCTGCGGATGCCCCAAACCCTGAAGGGGCTCATAAGTTCTTGAATTTCATCATGGATGCGCAAAACATGGCCGCCGCGTCGAACTATGTGTATTACGCGAACGGCAATCTGGCGAGCCAAGAACACTTGATCGAGGATGTGATTGGCGACACGGCGATCTACCCAGATGCGGCAGCATTGGAAAATCTATATACCGTGACACCTTGGGGCGCGCGGGATCAACGGTCCCTGACCCGCATGTGGACTAGGGTCAAATCTGGCACTTAATCCGAGACACGCGAAATACATAGGGCGGCCTGCACGGGGCCGCCCTTTTTCGGGAAAGGTCCGATATGAGCCAAAGCGTCTTTGCCCCCTGGAATAATCTCAATGAACGCCCGCTGATCCGGTTCGAAAATGTCAGCAAACGGTTCGGCGATTTCACGGCCATTGATGATTTATCTCTCGACATCTATGAGCGCGAATTCTTTGCGCTGCTGGGTCCGTCGGGCTGTGGCAAGACCACGATGATGCGCATGTTGGCCGGTTTTGAAGACCCCAGCGCGGGACGTATCGAATTGGCCGGGCAGGACATCGCCCATGTGCCGCCTAACAAACGTGCCGTGAATATGATGTTTCAATCCTACGCGCTGTTTCCGCATCTGTCGGTCTGGGACAATATCGCCTTTGGGTTGCGCCGTGAAAAGCAGGACAAGGCTACCGTCGCTGCCCGTGTGGACGAAATGCTGAAGCTGACCCGTTTGGAAAAATTCGCGCGCCGCAAGCCGCATCAGATCTCGGGCGGGCAACGACAACGTGTTGCGCTGGCCCGCTCTTTGGCCAAGGCACCGAAACTGCTGCTGCTAGACGAGCCCCTTGGCGCGCTCGACAAAAAGCTGCGCCAGGACACGCAGTTTGAACTGATGGACATCCAAGAAAAGACTGGCACCACCTTTGTGATCGTCACACATGATCAGGAAGAGGCCATGACCGTCGCGTCGCGTATCGCCGTGATGGATGAGGGTCGCATCATTCAGGTCGCCACGCCGGATGGCATCTATGAAACGCCAAATTCCCGTTATGTCGCTGATTTCATTGGGGATGTGAATATCCTAAGCGGCACTGTAAAACCTATTGGGGATGGGCTTTATGCTATGGAATATGGCGATGCACAGGTGCAGGCCGAAAGCGAAACTGCTTTTGCCAATGGGGTGACTGTGCATCTGGCGATCCGCCCGGAAAAAGTATCGATCCATACGCAGCCGCCCAAAGACGTTGATAACGCGCTGCAAGGCAAAGTGCTGGACATCGCCTATTTGGGTAATCTCAGCACCTACCATGTCGAACTGCCCGGTGGGCACATCATCAAGGCGCAAACCGCCAACACCCGCAGGTTGGCACGGCGCGCGATCACGTGGGAAGATCCCGTCTGGGTCAGCTGGACCAACACCGCAGGGGTGCTTTTGGATCAATGAAACGCGCGCTGCTGATCGCTATTCCCTATACATGGCTGCTGGCGCTGTTCCTGATCCCCTTCGCCATCGTGTTCAAAATCTCATTGTCGGACACGGCGCTGGCGATCCCGCCCTATGCGCCGACGATCAAAGATGGGCTTGCTGCCCTAATTGCGGGGCTGGATTTTGAAAATTTCGTCTTCCTGACCGAAGATGATCTGTATTGGAAAGCCTATCTAAGTTCGCTCCAGATTGCGGGGCTGTCCACTTTCCTGACGCTTCTGATCGGCTATCCGATAGCCTATGCCATGGCCCGCGCGCCCGAGGCGTGGCGTGCCACCCTGATGATGCTGGTGATTCTGCCGTTCTGGACGTCTTTCCTGATCCGCGTCTATGCATGGGTCGGAATCCTCAGCACCGAAGGCTTTCTGAACCAGTTTTTGCAATGGACTGGCCTCATCGCCGAACCGCTCACGATCCTGAACACACCCACAGCGGTCTATATCGGCATCGTGTATACCTATCTGCCGTTCATGATTCTGCCGATCTATGCGGCGCTCGACCGGCTGGACGGATCGCTGATCGAAGCGGCCGAGGATCTGGGCTGCTCGCGTCTGTCTGCCTTCTGGCTGATCACATGGCCCCTGTCGCGCAACGGAGTCATCGCGGGCTGTTTCCTTGTTTTCATCCCCGCCTTGGGCGAATTCGTGATCCCGTCGCTTCTGGGTGGCTCTGGCACATTGATGATCGGCAAAGTCCTGTTTGAAGAATTCTTTGCCAACCGTGATTGGCCCGTCGCCAGCGCAGTTGCGGTAATCCTTCTGCTGATCCTTGTGATCCCCATCGTGCTGTTTCAGATGAATCAGCAAAAACAAGCAGAGGCCGAGAAATGACAACCCTGTCCCGCTTCAATGTCGTGTCCCTGACACTGGGTTTCGCGTTCCTGTACCTGCCGATGCTGATCCTTGTGATCTATTCATTCAATGACTCCAAACTGGTCACCGTTTGGGCGGGATTTTCGACCAAATGGTATGGCGAGTTGATGCAGAACGAACAGTTTCTGGATGCAGCGTGGGTGACCCTGCGCGTCGCTGTAATTTCGTCCACGATTGCAACGGTACTTGGCACGATGGCCGCGTATGTGTTGGTGCGCGGTGGGCGGTTCTTTGGGCGCACGCTGTTTTCCGGGATGATCTATGCGCCGCTGGTCATGCCCGAGGTCATCACCGGCCTGTCGCTGCTGCTTTTGTTCATTGGTATAGGTCTGGATCGCGGAGTTCTGACCATCGTTTTGGCCCATACGACCTTTTCGATGTGTTTCGTGTCGGTGGTCGTGTCGTCCCGGCTGGTCAGTTTTGACCGATCCCTTGAAGAAGCCGCGCTGGATCTGGGCGCCAGCCCGTTTCAAGCGTTCCGCCTTGTGACCCTGCCCATCATTGCGCCCGCAGTGATTTCGGGGTGGCTGCTGGCCTTTACCCTGTCGCTGGATGATCTGGTGATTGCAAACTTCACGTCCGGCCCAGCGGCGACGACCTTGCCGATGAAAATCTGGTCTTCCGTGCGTCTTGGTGTCAGCCCGGAAATCAACGCGCTTAGCACGATCCTGATTGGGCTGGTCACGGTCGGCGTGATCACGGCATCACTGGCAACGAAGCATGCCGCACTGCGTAGGCAAAGGGATGAACAAGCGGCGATGCGCTTTTAGAGCGTTTCGGGTAAAACTTGAAAAGCTATGGGCTATTTCCCGGTCCAGACAGGATTGCGCTTTTCAGCAAAGGCTTTTGCCCCTTCAAGTTGATCTTGCGAATGATAAAGTTTGTCGACCGTGGCAAGCTGGCTGGTGGTGATCCTGTTCAGCGCATCCTGAAATTTGCTGTCCTCAGCGTCGCGCACGATTTCCTTGATCGCAGCATAAACCAGCGGCGGGCCAGACGCGATCAGTTCGGCCAGTTCCCGCGCGCGGGCCATCAGGTCTGCTGGGGTGACCACTTCGTTGATCAGCCCCCAGCGTTGCCCTTCGGCGGCGTCAAACCACCGTCCAGTTAGCAAAAGCTCCATCGCGATGTGGTACGGGATACGCTTGGGCAGCTTGATGCTGGCCGCATCCGCCACGGTGCCTGACCGGATTTCCGGCAGTGCAAAGGTCGCGTGATCGGCTGCGATAATCATGTCCGCAGAGATCGCCAGTTCCAGCCCGCCGCCGCAGGCAATTCCGTTAATCGCGGCAATCACGGGTTTGTTCATATCCCGCAATTCTTGTAAGCCACCAAAGCCGCCCACACCGTAATCACCATCCACTGCATCCCCGTCAGCGGCGGCTTTCAGATCCCAGCCCGGGCAAAAGAACTTGTCCCCCGCGCCTGTGATGATGGCAACGCGCAGGTCGGGATCGTCACGGAAATCGTGGAACACGTCGCCCATGATGCGGCTTGTGGCCAGATCAATCGCGTTGGCCTTGGGCCGGTCCAGCGTAACTTCCAAAATCGCGCCGTTGCGCTTGGTGTGAATGGGACTCATGGCTTAGGCCTTTCTGATCAGGGCATCCACTGCGACTGCGCGAGTTTGCGTGCACAACAAGGGATTGATTTCAACTTCGCTGACGCTGCCCGCATTAGCAATCACGTAGTCTTGAATAGCAAGGATCGCACGAATAACGGCATCCAGATCGGCGGCAGGCGCCCCCCGATACCCATCCAATATTGGCGCGATCCGCAAGCTGGTAAGCGCGTTTTGCAAGTCTTTCTCGGTTATCGGCAACAATAAGCTGGTCGTATCCTGCATTATTTCGGCCAGCACTCCGCCCGCGCCAAGTGTCAGCATAAACCCATGGGCAGGGTCGCGCACCACTCCGATCAGCAATTCGGTCACTGCGTCGGGGATCATCTCTTCAATCAGAACGGTGTCGGTGCCCATTCTCGCCGCCACCTTCGGCGCATCTGCTGCACAAATGTTCAACGCGACCGCGCCGCTGTCTGACTTGTGGGCCAATCCCACAGCTTTGATGGCAAAAGGTCCAGTTAGGTCTGCGCAGACCCCCGCGACATCTGCGACTGGGACTGTTCTGTTACTGGGCACCGGCAAACCAAAGGCGCTTAGCGCTTGTTTGGCGTCGGATTCAGGTATCAACGCCACCTCTGCGGGCGGGCCGGGAAGCAGGGCAGGAAGGTCATGCACAGGTTTGATATTCCCCGAAGCCTCAATCGCCGCCAAAGCTTCGCGCAGTCCGCAAAACGGGATAACGCCCCCGGACATCAGCTTTGCGGCGACAT
Source organism: Paracoccaceae bacterium (assembly GCA_045106335.1). Taxonomy (GTDB): domain Bacteria; phylum Pseudomonadota; class Alphaproteobacteria; order Rhodobacterales; family Rhodobacteraceae; genus Aliishimia. The sequence continues at coordinate 7,878 of JBGCEM010000085.1, forward strand.
CCGGGGGCATCAATTCAGGCAGGCTTGCGACCACGCCAAAGCACGCGCCAGTGTTTGCGCGCACAGCCAAAGCGGCGTCGCATGTGCACTGCCAATCAGAGGCATCTGTGGTCGGATAATCCACAACAGACAAGGTCATCGCGATATCTGCGCCCGTCATGCCCGACCATGCAGCCGTCATCGCGGGGACGTTTCCCCAGACATAGGTGTGATAATCCAGCGGATTGCTCAGCGCGACCATGGGGCCAAGTGCAGTGCGCAATTGCTGTGTCTGCGCCGCGTTCAAGGGCGCAAATTTAAGCGTGGTCCGCGTCGCCATATCTGCAATCAGGCTGGCCTCGCCGCCCGAACAGCTGATCGACGCGATGTTCTTGTTGGGCAGCGCCCCATAGACATGCAGCAATTTCAGCGTTTCCAGAAGGTCCGGCAGCGTCGTCACGCGCGCAATCCCCAGCCGGTCCAAAAACGCCTGCGCCCCGGCATCACTGCCCGCTAAAGATGCTGTATGCGATACCGTTGCCGCCTGTGCCTGCTGGGATGCGCCGATTTTCACCGCCACAATCGGGATGCCTTTGGCGTGGGCTTTGACTGCCAGTGCCTCCCATGCGCGCAGGTCGCCGAAGCCCTCAATATGCAGCCCAATGGCGGTGACGCGCGGATCATCCAGCAGATCAAAGGCAAGCTGCGCCTGACTGGTCTGCGCCATGTTTCCGCAGGTCAGCACAGAGGCAGTCGGCAAAGCGCGGGCCTGCATGGTCAAGTTGATCGCAATATTCGAACTTTGCGTCAGGATCGCAACGCCGCTGCCCTGCGCCGTGCAGCCATGCTGGTCAGGCCATAACAGCGTGCCGTCCAGCGCATTGATAAAGCCATAGCAATTGGGCCCAAGGATCGGCATATCGCCCGCAGCATCGACTAGGGCTGCTTGCAAATCGCCCGCCTCTGCGTCCTCGGCCATGGCTTCGGAAAACCCGCTGGCAAAGCACACGGCGCCACCTGCGCCCATATGCGCTAACACCCGGACTGCTTCTACTGTCGCGTGGCGGTTGATCCCGACAAACACGGCATCGGGCACACCGGGCAGCGAAGCTATTGATGCAAACGCTGGCTGATCGGCGACGGCATCGGCCTTTGGGTGGACCGGCCAGATGTCTCCGGTAAAGCCAAATTTCTGCGCCTGCCCAATGACCTGCGCGCACCACACACCCCCGCCGATCACCGCGATGGATCGCGGGTTCAACAGGCGCGACAAACGACCCAAAGATCAGGCCCCAAGCGGGCGCAGAAGATCGCGCGAAATGATGTGCCGCTGAATTTCAGAGGTTCCGTCCCAGATCCGCTCGACCCTTGCATCGCGCCAGAACCGTTCAATCGGGAAGTCATCCATCAAGCCCATGCCGCCGTAAATCTGCAGTGTCGTGTCAGTCACCTTGGCCAGCATTTCCGTAGCATGTACCTTAGCCGAGGCGATCTCCCGGTTCGCAGGCAACCCCTGATCCAACCGCCAAGCCGCTGCGAGCGTCAACCAATCTGACGCGTCAATCTCGGTGATCATATCTGCGATTTGAAAACTGACCCCTTGAAACTTGCCGATGGGCTGGCCGAATTGCTTGCGCTCAGCTGCGTAGTTCAGGGCATAGTCAAAGCAGCGCCGCGCCCGCCCCACACTGAACGCCGCCACGGTCAGGCGTGTCGCATAAAGCCATTCGTTCATGACTGCAAAGCCGCCATCGACTTCGCCCAGCACTTGGGCATCTGGCAAACGGCAATTGTCGAAATAGAGGATACAGTTTTTATAGCCTTTGTGACTGACAGAATTATAGCCCGCACGGACCTCAAACCCCGGTGTGCCCCGATCCACAAGGAAAGTCGTGATCCGTTTCTTCGGCCCCTTTAGCGTGTCATCCACACCCGTCGCGATAAAGACGATAAAGAAATCTGCATGCTCGGCCCCGGAAATAAAATGTTTGGACCCGTTCACGACCCAATCCCCGCCATCGCGCACCGCGCTGCACTTCATTCCGCGCACATCTGATCCGGCATCCGGTTCGGTCATGGCCAGCGCGTCCATCCGTTCCCCGCGCACCGCAGGCAGCAAATAGCGTTCACGTTGTGCGTCATTGCAGGCCATCAGGATGTTCTGCGGGCGGCCAAAGAAATGGGTCAGCGCCATAGAACCGCGCCCCAATTCACGTTCGACAAGTGTGAAATCCAGATGGCTTAGCCCGGCGCCGCCGACCTCTTCGGGAAAATTACATGCATAAAACCCCAGATCGAGCGTCTTTTGCTTAATCGCTTCGCCCAGCTCGTGCGGGACTTGGCCGGTGCGCTCCACTTCAGCCTCAAACGGATAAATTTCGTTTTCAACGAAACTGCGCACAGTGGACACGATCATCTGTTGTTCTTCTGACAGGCCGAACTGCATCTTGGTCCTCGCGGTGCTGTGGTATTGCGCAGATAATCGTCGATTTTCGCCCCTGTCAAAGCAAACTTCATACGGCTGAAATCTGGGAAGCGGGCTTGACTTTAGGTCCGTGTGCAGATGTATCGACCGAAACGCCGTCAACGCCCGAAAAGGACGCCCAATATGCACGCCTATCGCAGCCATTCCTGTGCCGATCTGAACGCTGAACATGTGGGCGATACCGTGCGCCTGTCGGGTTGGGTGCACCGCGTGCGTGACCATGGCGGCGTTCTGTTCATCGACCTGCGCGATCACTACGGCATCACGCAGGTGCTGTGCGATCCTGACAGCCCGGTGTTCAACGACATGGAGAAGGTCCGGGCCGAATGGTGCATTCGCATCGATGGCAACGTCAAAGCCCGCGATCCCGAATTGGTGAACCCGAAAATCCCGACGGGTGGGGTCGAAGTCTTTGTGCGCGATCTGGAAGTTCTGGGTGATGCGGGCGTGGGTGAATTACCCCTGATGGTGTTCGGAGATCAGGAATATCCCGAGGAAACGCGCCTGCGCTATCGCTATCTGGACTTGCGCCGTGACAAGATGCAGGAAAACATGAAGCTGCGGTCTGATGTTGTGGCGTCGGTCCGCAAGCGCATGTGGGATCAGGATTTTCGCGAGTATCAAACTCCGATCATTACAGCATCGTCGCCCGAGGGCGCCCGCGATTTCCTTGTGCCTTCACGCCTGCATCCGGGTAAATTCTATGCGCTGCCGCAAGCGCCGCAGCAGTTCAAACAGCTGCTGATGGTGTCGGGCTTTGACAAATACTTCCAGATCGCGCCCTGCTTTCGCGACGAAGACCCGCGCGCGGACCGCTCGCCCACAGACTTCTATCAGCTTGATCTTGAGATGTCCTTTGTGGAACAACAGGACGTCTTCGACACGATCCAACCCGTTCTGACAGGCATTTTTGAAGAGTTCGGAAATGGCCGCAAGGTGGATCAAGAGTGGCCGCAGATCAGCTATCGTGACGCCGCTTTGTGGTATGGATCGGACAAGCCCGACCTGCGCAACCCGATCAAAATGCAGGTTGTGTCGGATCATTTCGCGGGCTCTGGCTTTGCGATCTTTGCGAAAATTCTGGAACAGGACGGCACGCAAATCCGCGCGATCCCTGCGCCGGGTGGTGGGTCGCGTAAATTCTGCGACCGTATGAATGCCTTTGCCCAAAAGGAAGGGCTGCCCGGGATGGGCTATATCTTCTGGCGTGATCAGGGCGATGGTATGGAAGCAGCAGGTCCCTTGGCCAAAAACATTGGACCCGAGCGCACCGAAGCGATCCGCCAGCAACTGGGGCTGGGCGTGGGCGATGCGGCGTTCTTCCTTGGCGGCAAGCCCAAGGCGTTCGAAGGTGTCGCGGGCCGTGCACGCACCGAAATTGGTGAACAGCTGAACCTGATCGAGAAGGACCGCTTTGCTTTTGCATGGATCGTGGATTTCCCGATCTATGAGCAGGACGAAGACACCGGCAAGATCGACTTTGAACACAACCCTTTTTCAATGCCCCAAGGCGGAATGGCCGCGTTGGACGGCAACCCGCTGGATGTGTTGGGCTATCAATATGATCTGGCCTGCAACGGGTATGAATTGGTGTCTGGCGCAATCCGGAACCACAAACCGGAAATCATGTTCAAGGCATTTGAAATCGCAGGATACCCAAAAGAAGAAGTCGAAAAACGCTTTGGCGGCATGGTCAACGCCTTTCAGTACGGCGCGCCGCCCCACGGCGGATGCGCTGCGGGTATCGACCGGATTGTGATGCTTCTGGCGGATGAACAGAATATCCGCGAAGTGATCCTGTTCCCGATGAACCAGCGCGCGGAAGATCTTATGATGTCCGCACCGTCTGAACCGATGCCAGATCAGTTAATGGAGCTTGGCCTTCGGGTGATCCCGCAGGACTAACGCATATGTTACAAAGCATTTTGGGTTCCAAAAGCTTGAAAGACTCTGAAATTAGTACAGGCCGAGACCGTCCACATAAGCCCAAATTTCGTCACTTAAGTTAATTGCGCCCGACGTGAAGGCGGTCGCCACAGCAACCCCTAATCCAACAATCGCGGCCGACAAAACAACCCAGTCAACAGTAACGGCCCCATTTTCATTGCGCAGAAATTCAGCCCACTTTTCGAACATAACACTAAACCCAATACCAGCTGGCGACTTTTCACGATATACGTGCCTATGCAATATGTGCACAGCCAGACCAAAATGTGGCTTTCTGGCGTTTAAAGAAGAATTCTGAAAGTGGCCTATGACGCAGTCTCAACAATTTGGAAACTCTGTTTCGAACTGGACCCCGCCGCCGCGTCCGGATGGGGTTGATCTGGTCGGTAGCTATGCGCGGCTGTCTCAGTTAAGCGCCGAAAAACATGCTGCGATGTTGTATCAAAGCTATGTGGGCCAGGATCACGTTTGGGACTATCTGCCGTATGGCCCATTTTCCTCATCGTCCCAGTACCACCGCTGGGTGCGCGATGTGGCGGGCAAGCCAGATCCTTATTTTTGGGCGATCCAAAACCTTGAAACCGGCAATTGGGAAGGTGTTGCCAGCTATCTGCGGATTATGCCTGAGGCTGGTTCAATCGAAGTTGGTCACATCAATTTTAGCCCAGCCCTTCAATCCACCCGGGCCGCAACTGAAGCGATGTTCCTTTTGATGCAATGGGCCTTCGAGGCAGGCTATCGGCGGTATGAGTGGAAATGCGATGCGTTGAATGTTAACAGTCGACGGGCCGCGCAACGCTTGGGTTTAAGCTTTGAAGGCATTTTTCGCCAAGCCACCGTTTACAAGAACCGCAATCGCGACACTGCTTGGTTTGCAGCCATCGATGCAGAATGGCCGGCATTGAAGGAAGCGTTTTCTGTCTGGCTAGACCCCACCAACTTTGACGCGCAAGGGCGGCAAAGTGAACGCCTCAGCGATTTGACTGGGCTGGTCCGCCCGGGTTCGGATCCCATGCTATAGACATTACATCGCTATTTTTTGTTCCAAACGGGATTGTACCAAACCTGCCAATCGGGCGCGCTCTGATCCTGTTGAGCGCCCCTCTGCACGGCGTTGCGCCAATGCATCGACAGCTTGCAACAGGCTATCATCTTTCGCACTGCGTGCGACGCCCCCTAAGAATTGGGCGACATAGTCCATGGTGTTTTCGTCATCTGCGGTATTGATGATGTCTGCCATATGCGCCAGGTCATCTTGGTACGCGATAGGATCAGGGTTGACGAATTCGTCGTTCATGGCGCGCGGACCCGAAGGCTGACGGTCAGGTGGCAGATGACGCAGGATAACTTCCTGAAAGTCCGCTAATGAATGCACAGGCTTGTGCAAGAAACCGTCCGCCCCCGCCTTCAATGCGCTGTCTTCTCCATCAGGGTCACCCGACATGCCCAAAATGACACTTGTCCGCACTGGGGCTGCGGCCATTTCGGATATCAGATCTGCACCACTGCCATCGCGCAGACCGATATCTATGATCGCAACGGCCGGGCGATAAACTTGCAAATGGCGACTGGCAGAGCGCAATCCATCTGCACGTCGTATGCGCGCGCCAGAGCGCAAACATAACAATCGGAGGGCTTCGGACGCGTACCTGCTGTCCTCAACAACCAAAACGGTCAATCCCAAAAGGGGACGTGCCGCCGTGGGTTGGCGGATTTGAAAGGCAAACGGGTCTTGGTCGTCCATCGGTGGCTCCCTTAAACGATTCTGATATGAGTTAAACTTTAATAACCAGAGCCTAATGGTGCGTTAACGTCGCAAGGATTTGGCAGAACTTGCGCCGCGCCCTATCTGAAGTCATAAGGCGCAAGAATTTTCCAAGGGATGAGGCCAATGATCGGCAGACTTAACCATGTTGCAATCGCGGTACCCGATTTAGAGGCCGCATCCGAGCAGTATCGCAGCGCCTTGGGGGCCAAAGTTGGCGCGCCACAGGACGAGCCAGATCACGGCGTGACAGTCGTATTTATTGAGCTTCCCAACACAAAAATCGAACTTTTGTATCCGCTGGGCGAAGATAGTCCGATCAATGGGTTTTTGGAAAAGAACCCGGCAGGCGGGATTCATCATGTGTGCTACGAAGTCGATGACATTCTAGCTGCGCGCGATCACTTGAAGGCTGCGGGCTTACGGGTACTGGGCAATGGGGAACCAAAGATTGGTGCACATGGTAAACCTGTGCTGTTTTTGCACCCCAAAGACATGAATGGAACGTTAACCGAGTTGGAACAGGTGTAATCAAATGGGTGTGACGTCGGCATTGGTACTGTTCGCTGTGATCTGGTTTATGACGTTTTTGATCGTCATTCCAATCCGTGTTGTCACACAAGGCGACCGGGGCGATATCGTGCCCGGCACCCATGCCGGATCCCCCGAGGTTCATAACCTAAAGAAAAAGGCCTGGATCACGACCGCGATTTCGGTGGTGCTGTGGATCATTATCGCAGGCATTATTCTGTCTGGATGGATCACGATTGAAGATCTGGACTGGTTCAATCGCGGTACGACTCCGTCCTAGTCCGTTCGGTTCAGCAAGTGAAACAAGTTGGTGAACGTCGCGGCCCCTAAGATCGGAATCATCAAGTTCAGCAAAGGTATCGTCAAGGGAATTGCCATCAAAGTGCCTGCCGCCCAAAGGGTCGCGCGGTGTTGTCGGCGCATTTCCTTCGCACGTGCGCGCCCAACCCGGCGCATCGCGGCCAAGGTGAAATATTCGCGCCCCAGCAAAAAGCCGTTCAAGCCCCAAAAGATAAAGACGGCAGCAAATGGCAAAAACACATAAAGGATCAGCGCGAATATGTTGGCAACTATCAGCACACCGAGGAAGCTGATCGTATCGCGCAAGCCATCCCAGATTGGCACAGAATTGGCAGGGGGAAGATGCGGATAGCGGCGATCCTCGACCGCGTTGGCGACCTGGTCTAGGAACAGGGATGTGATGGCCGAGGCCACAGGCACCATCAGAAACACAGACAGCACCATCATCACCAAGACGACGCCCCAGCCCAGTAAATCATTCACCCAAGTGACTTCGCCCAAGATTGGGACATAACTGTTTGGCCCTGTCACCGCGTTGATCAGCCACACAAATCCAATTGTAGTAGCGATGAGTAGCCCAAGTGTTAGCACCACCCCAAGGAACAACACGCGGCGGAATCTGGGGTCTCCGATTTGAGCAATTGCGCGTAGGAACGCCTTAAGGATCATGCGTCTACCCAAGTTGTGATCGCGTCTAAATCTGGGCGGGGGCGTTCAGGGGGCGTGGCGGTTTCTGTACCCAAATAGATCAATCCCGCGATGCGTTCATGGGTCTGTAAGCCAAGCCCTTCGGTCATAAAGTCGCGATCATGCGATGGCCAACCCGACAACCAATTCGCGCCCCAACCCGAGGCCAAAGCCGCATTCACCAGCGCCAAACAGACCGCCCCTGCGGAATAAGTCTGTTCCAGCGCAGGGATCTTTTCGGAGGGTTTCTGAACCTCAATCACTGCGACGCATAGATGGCCCTGTTCAAACTGCGCTTTGCCCTTCATGGTTTTTTCTGCATCCAACCCCAGGGCGGCTGCGCGTTTATCGGCCAGTTTCGCCAATCGATCCAACGCATTCCGCTGCAATACAATAAATCGCCAGGGCTCTAATTTGCCGTGATCTGGCGTGCGCGCGGCTGCTGTCAGCAACATCGTCAAAGTGTCGCGATCTGGAAGCGGGCCCGTCAGCGTTTTGGCTGGGCGCGAACGGCGCGTTAGCAGGAAATCTAAGGCGGCTTGGTTTTTCTCGGGCATGTTAAACCTTTTCACATATTTCGTTTGATGTCGCGTCAACCCACGCGGAATTCAAGAGGTCACAGCCCTAATTCTTGTGCGCGCAGGTCAATATCTGCGCACAAAAAGGTGTTGAACCGGTCATTGGGTTGGCGTGTAACAAAGCCCGGGAAAGGGTCGGGCACACGCACCGAACTGCCCGAAAGCGCTTGGATCGTGGCGTGACCGCAAAAAGGCACATAGACCTCGGAATAACCACCTTCATGCACAAGGACGAGTTTTCCTGCGCAGATTTCTTCCGCCAAAATTTTGGTTTTCATAGTCATTTGCGCAAAGGTGTCTGCGGTGGCCAACATTGTGGACAAAGGGTCCGGCACAGCGGCGTCATATCCGCAAGCGACGACTATAATATCGGGATCGAAATCGCGGATCGCAGGCAGGACAACGCGGTCCATCGCATGCATGTAAGCCACATGTCCCGAGCCTGCGAGCATGGGCAAATTGAGGTTGAATCCGATCCCAGCCCCAGTCCCGCGATCGGTCACCGCGCCCGTATCCAGTGGATAATTGCCTTCTTGATGCATCGAAATCGTTAGCGTGTCAGCGCGGTCATAATAGATCGCCTCGGTACCATTGCCGTGATGCACATCCCAATCCAGCACAACTGCGCGCAGGTCAGGGGTGTTCGCGCGGGCGGCTTCCAAGGCAATAGCTATATTGGCTAACAAACAGAAACCATTAGGAAAATCTGGCAAGCAATGATGTCCTGGAGGGCGCGACAAAGCATAAGCATTGGTTAAATCCCCGGCCAGGACCGCGCGTACGGCCTCTTGTGCCAATCCCGCGGAAAGTGCTGCATACTCAAACCCGCCCGCAGCGAAAGGCGTGCGCATGCCTAACTCGCCGCCACCCGCATCGGACATGGATTTGAACGCGTTCAGGTAGCTTTTGGGATGCACCCGCGCCAGATCTTCATGGGTCGACATGGGCGCGCTGCGCAAATCCAAGTCAGCGGATAGGCCTGACACATCCATCAAGTTCTTCATGCGCCGTTTGGTTTCGGGGCTTTCAGGCAGGCCACCTGCCGCCAAAGGTTGCACAAAGCCGCCCAAAGGCAGAGTAAACGCGTAATTCCCGCCGCCATGCCAAAAGCAGCGTTCGTCCCAGAAAAATCCTGTGCTCATGCCTGCCCCCGTGTTGCAAGAGCAACCTGCCTGACCATCGCAGCCTTGTCGAGAACGCGGATTAGCGGACCATGCCCATGATGTCATAGGTTTTAGCTAGGATCGGGGCCGTGATCGCGCGCGCTTGCTCGGCCCCGCGTGCCAGGATCCGGTCGATTTCGGCCGGGTCATCCATCAACCGCGCCATTTCGCCTGAAATCGGGGCCAGTTTTTCGACAGCCAGATCGACCAGCATGGGTTTGAACTCACCAAACTGTTTGCCGCCCATATCGGCGAGCACCTGTTCGACGCTCATGTCCGCCAAAGCCGAATAGATATTGACCAGATTGCGTGCCTCGGGTCGGTTTTCCAGCCCTTCTACCTCGGACGGGAGCGCATCGGGATCTGTCTTGGCCTTGCGGATTTTCTTGGAAATCGTATCAGCGTCGTCCGTCATATTGATCCGGCTGGCATCGGACGGATCGGATTTGGACATCTTTTTAGACCCGTCGCGCAAGCTCATGACGCGGGTGGCGGCACCCTCAATCACGGGCTCGATCACGGGAAAGAAATCCACGCCAAAATCATGGTTAAACTTGATGGCAATGTCGCGGGTCAGTTCAAGATGCTGCTTTTGATCATCGCCCACAGGCACATGGGTCGCGTGATAGATCAAGATATCGGCAGCCATCAGCGCAGGATAAGCAAACAACCCAAGCGACACGTTTTGCGCATTCTTGCCAGCCTTATCCTTGAATTGCGTCATGCGCTGCATCCAGCCCATGCGCGCCACACAGTTAAACACCCAAGCCAGCTGCGCATGTTCCGGCACTTGGCTTTGGTTTATCAGGATCGATTTTTCAGGATCAATGCCAGACGCAATGAAACCCGCGGCCAATTCACGTGTGTTACGGGCCAGATCTGGATAGTGCAGCACTTGCGTGACCGCATGCAGATCGACCATGCAGTACACTGTCTCGTGACTGCCCGCGTTTTGCATGTCCACAAAGCGTTTCAGCGCCCCCAGATAATTACCCAGCGTCAAACCGCCCGAGGGCTGAATGCCGGAAAAGACGCGGGGGGTGAAGGCTGTGTCGGACATGGGCTTCGCTCTGGTGATTTGGGACGGTTTGGCTTACCCACAGCACAACGAAGCGTCAAGCAGGAGCCCCCGATGGACGATGGTAAATCCGGGTATGATCCCAGCCCCGTGAACCCGCTGCCCCCAGTGGTGATTGTTCTGTTCTTGATGATTTTCGCAGTCGAGGCTTTGGTCGCGGCGGGGGCGGCTGGTCTGATTGGTGGCGCCGAGGCCGTGGGCTGGCGGCTGAACTTGGCGCAGACCTATGCGTTTTCGCCGGAACTGTTTCAGCGGATGATGGAGTTGGGGCAATGGCCGGGCGAGCATTTGCTGCGCTTTGTGACTTACCCGTTCTTGCATCAGGGCTTTGTGCAAATGGCCATCGCGGCCGTGATTTTCCTGGCCATGGGCAAGCTGGTGGGCGAGGCAATGGGCCAAATCGGTGTTATCATAATGTTCTTTGGCGGCTCAATTGTAGGTGCGTTAGCCTATGGGTTGGTGCCGGGGCAACAAGCCTGGCTATTGGGTTCCTTTCCTGGGGCGTATGGGCTGATTGGCGGGTTTACCTTCATCATGTGGACCCGTGCGTTGGTGACGGGTCAAAGTCAAAGTCAGGCCTTTTCGCTGATAGCGATGTTGATGGGCATTCAATTGCTATTCGGTGTGCTGTTTGGCGGAGACAATCTCTGGGTTGCAGATTTGGCCGGGTTTATCACCGGTTTTGCGTCCTGCTTTATTATTGTTCCAGGGGCACGGCGCGCGTTGTTGGATCGGTTGCGACAGCGCTAAACGTTACCCACGACGCAGGGCTGCTTTCATTTCGGCCACGCGGAAGGCTTTGAACAGATGTGCAAATCCAACATAACTTGCCATACCTGCGATGACCAACAAAGCCAGCGCCAAATAGCGCCACCCCGGTGTGCCCAAAAAGTTGATCATCACGGTGTTCAGCATACTCAGCACAACGCCCATCGCCGCTGAAGCCAGTAAGATGCGCCAAAGCCGGGTGCGAAATCGGGCGTCAAGCTGGGCAACTTCACCCATCGGTTTCGCGCCGCGCGCCAGCAGCCAAACCATCGCCCAGGCGGCAGAGGTGGTCGCAATCGCAGGCCCGACCCAGCCCAAAATCGGGCCTAAAATGATGGCAAGCCCAATAGCCAACACCGCGTTTATGACCATCGATACCAGCGCATAGCGGAACGGGCTGCGTGTATCTTCGCGGGCAAAATATAGCGGTTGCAGGATTTTTTGCATCACAAAGGCGGGCAACCCTAACCCATAAATCGCAACAGCTACGGCAATCGCAGCACTGTCATCTGCGGTGGTCGCGCCGCGTTCGAACAGCACCGAAACCAGCGGCAAAGGAATGACAATCAAGGCCACAGCAGCCGGAATGGTGAGCGCCAAAGATAGCTCGGCTGCGCGCGATAAAGCCTCGCGCCCCCCGGTGTCATCTTTTGCTTTGAGGCGACGCGACAGGTCGGGCAGCAGAACAATCCCGATGGCGATTCCGACCACACCCAGGGGCAATTGATACAACCGATCCGCCGCATACAGCCAGCCCACGGCACGGTCAAAGTAGCTGGCAACCTGTTGTCCAACCAACAAATTAACCTGCACGACGCCGCCCGCCAGAGCCGCAGGGACGGCGATCATTGCCAAGTGTTTCATGTCCCCAGACAGCCGAGGTAGGCGCAAGCGCAAGGCAAATCCGGCCCGTTTTGCTGCAACCCAAACCAGCGCCAACTGCGCCATTCCCGCAAACGGAATCGTCCAAATCAACGCCCGCGCCACATCCCCGCCGATCAACGCCGCGCCTGTCATCGCTAAGACCAACATGATGTTCAGCAACACAGGTGCCGCCGCCGCCGCCGCAAATCGCCCCACAGCGTTCAGAACGCCCGACAGCAAAGCAGCTAAGGAAATGAACAAGATATAGGGGAAAGCGATGCGCCCGAATTCAACCGACAGACCAAATTGTTCTTGACCTTCAAACCCCGAAGCCAGGACAAAAATCAGCCAAGGCATCACTGCCATCGCAATAAGCGTCAGCCCAATCAAGATCGCAGCCAGCCATGCAAAGGCCTGTTCTGCAAACTCTTTTGCGTTCTCCTCGCCCTCTACCCGCTTGGAAAACAGCGGCACAAAGGCCATGTTGAAGGCCCCTTCAGCGAAAAACCGACGGAACATATTGGGCAGGCGGAAGGCAACAACGTAAGCCTCGTACAAAGGTCCAGTGCCCAGAAAGGCCAGGATCATAGCATCACGTACGAACCCCAAGACACGGCTGGCCATCGTCCAAATGCCAACAGTGAAAAAGCCAGATATAAGCCGAATGGGTTTCATATTGCGCTGCTCTAATTGCTCTTATGGGGTCCATATCGACTTCAGCGCTGAGGCGAAAGGGCGACTGAGATTGAAGCCAGCGTGTAAACTTCTACATAGACTGAGGCGCAATGCTGGATCTCAATTGCACCCTTCCCCCCGCGCAAATCAACGGTGGGGTTGTTAAGTGTCACTGGAAGCTAACCCGGTATGTTCACCAAGGTTAGATCCAGCCTCAGTTCGCGAAACTTGCGGAACGCTGGAGGCTTGCATCGGGGTCAACAGTCCCGGTGCGGTTGCTTGCTTCGTCCTAATGTTCGAATGTGATCAGGCACCTGAGAGAAAAGTGTTCGGCTTGTGCTCCATAAAACTATTGAAAGTTGGTTGCAGCTAGAGGTGGTCCTGGTTTTCCGACCAGTTTGCAGCCTTATCAAGGTGGATTAGGGTTTCATTTAGGCAGCTAATCTCGTTGGTACCGTTTTGCTGTCATTGGCCTCATCGGGGGGCAAAATGACGAACGTCGAATGGTTGCGCTCAGAGTTGTGGTAGGTCAACCATTTGCTGACCCAGCCCGCATTTCTGAATCCGTCTCAAAGGCGTAAAGATAGACGCATTCGTACGTCATTGATCGCCAGAGCCGTTCAATCATGCGGTTGCCGCGCCATGCACCTTTTCCCATCTATTGCCAAAGGCAAGGTCATTAAAGCCTTTTGTGTTTGATTTGAATCGAATTGGGATTCACAAGTCTGCCTTTGTCTTATTCACTTCAGTTGGGAGGTGGGTCATGGGCAAACCCTACTGTTTGGATCTTCGGGACCGGATTTGCGGTTACGTCGCTGAGGGCAACTCGGCCCGTTCCGCTGGGCGGCTGTTCGGCGTGAGCGCGGCCACAGCGGTGCGATTGGCTGACGCACCGCCAGCCCCGCATGCGCCAGGAGCCTCACAGATTGGTCTTTATCGACGAAACGGCGGTCAAAACCAACCTCACACGGCTGCGCGGTAGGGCCCCTGTCGGAGAGCGGCTCTACGGCGGGGCACCCTTTGGCAAGTGGGGCACGCAGACATTCATTGCCGGGCTGACGCAGAATGACCTGATCGCGCCTGGGGTGATCAAAGGGGCCATGAACGGGCCTGCATTTGATACTTATTTCGAAACGCAACTTCCCCCGGTGCTTACACGAAGGAACTCGACCACTGTGCCATTACCAAAGGAACAGAAGTCACTTGCAACCCCGGCGGCGTCCATACACAGGACATTGGCGGCACCCATATCTTGGCCGTCAGTGGGCGCTGCAATGCTAGCC
>JBGCEM010000086.1:0-4467 GCA_045106335.1 Paracoccaceae bacterium
TGAAACCCAGCGGTTATGCCTTTGCCGGGGACACGCATAAAATGACCGAAGCCCAGGTGATGGAGATGTTCGGTCCTAGCTAAGCGTCTTCTAGAGCGTTTCGTGTTAAATCGCATTCAAGACAAGCTGCCTTTCGCATGCGCTCAAATGCGTGTTTTGAAACCCAATGAATTCAATTGAACGCGACACGCTCTAAAATGGGACTTTGGATCGAAACCGCAAAGATCGTCCGCCCTCGGGGTGTTTTAGGCGTAGCTCTTCTGCGTGCAGCATGAGGCGTGGGTAAGCGAGGGCCGCGCCTTTGGCATAAAACGGATCGCCCAAAATCGGATGGCCCATAGCCAAACAATGCACGCGCAGTTGATGACTGCGCCCGGTCTTGGGAAACAGGCGCAGCCGGGTGATCTGTCCGTCATCCTTGATCTGCTTCCAGTCGGTCTGGGCAGATTTTCCCGTCTCGTGACAGATTTTCTGCAAGGGACGGTTCGGCCAATCCACAATAAGCGGCAGATCAATTGTCCCGGACGTGTCATCCGGCACGCCCCAGACATCTGCCACATAGGTTTTGCGGATCATCCGCTTTTCGAATTGCAGCCCCAGGTGACGCTGGGCATGCGGCGTGCGGGCGAACAGCATCAACCCAGAGGTGTCTCGATCCAGCCGGTGCACCAGCAATGTTTCTGGAAACACCGCTTGCAGTCGGGTCAGCAAACAATCGGCCAGTTCAGGCCCCTTTCCCGGCACACTCAACAGGCCAGACGGTTTGTTCACCACAAAGATCTGCGCGTCTTCATGTAGGATATCCAAGGGATCAGTTGGGGGTGAATACTCCGTCATCGCGCGCGCATGTCACGTAGCATCGACCAGGAATAAATCGCCAACGCCGCCCAGATCATAGGGAACGCAATTTGGCGCGCACGGTCAAAGGGTTCTTCGAACACCAGCACAGCAACTAAGAAAATCAGCGTGGGGGCAATGTATTGCAAAATGCCAATCGTGCTCAGCTGCAAGCCTTTGGCCCCATTCGCATAAAGCATCAACGGGATTGCCGTCACAGCCCCGCAGCCCATCAGCAGCCAGGTCATATCGGGCGCGCTGCCAAAGGCGTTGTCAGGGCCTAGCCAGATCAAATAGGCGATGGCGAAGGGGCAGAGGATCAGCACTTCCAGCAAGAAGCCTTGGTTCGGCCCGATGGGGAGTGCCCGCTTGAAATAGGCATAAAACCCCCAAGTGGCGGTGAGGCTTAGCGCGACCCAAGGGACTTGCCCGGCTTGGACGGTCAACATGACCACGGCCAGCGCCGCCAAAGCGACGGCCACCAACTGCGCCGGGGCCAGTCGTTCGCGCAGCAAAATTGCGCCCAAGGCAATCGAAAACAAAGGATTGATATAATAGCCCAACGCTGCGTCCATAGCCCGATCCGAGGTCACAGCCCACACATAGATCAACCAATTCAGCGTCACCAATGTGGCTGTGACTGCCGCCATGCCCAACATTGCGGGGTTTCGCAAAGCGGCCCACAGATCGTTGGTGCGGCGTAGAACAATTAAAATCACCGCGGCGATGGGTACAGACCACAAAACACGGTGCGCGACGATTTCCAGGGGGGCGACTGCCGACAAGGCCTTCATATAAATCGGCAATCCACCCCAAAGCAGATAGGCGGACACAGCAAAAGCCAACCCGCGCGGCGTGTCTTGCGATGTGGGTGTGCTCACCGGCTGGCGCCTAACATGGCAAGACGAATAAAGGCGCGCTCAACAACAGCCATTTGCGGCGCAGTTTGTCCCGCCGAGCGCAGGGTCAGGTCGGTATCCGTCAACACGCCAATGGCCGTGTCCAACTTGAACGCGCCCCAGGCTTGGGCTTGGCGCAACATCCGGTCGCGTCGGGGGCCAAAGATCGGCGGGCGCAAACGGCCAATCCCTGCAGCTGGCCCCCCGGGATCAGATGCGGCGGCATGAAGTGCGCGAAAATGGCGCATCGCGGCGATGGTCAGCGACACGGGATTGGCCCCTTGCGCCTGAAGTCGACGCAACAATGGTCCGATATCACCCGCGCGCGCTTCAGCCACCACATGCAGAATGTCATCCAACGCGGCTTCGGTGGATGCGGGCGCGCAGGCGTCGATATCGTCAGCTGTCACGGGACTGGAATCGCCCAGTTTATACAGGGCCAGCTTTTCCATGGTCTGGCGGAAGTCTCCGGGATCCATCGCCTTGGCCAGATCGGTCAGCGCCGCCATAATGTCCGCCCCTGGCGCGGAAATTCCGGCAATTGACAAGGTGCGCTCGATATCGCCGCGCGACGGAGGGTCATCGTAAATCCCCGTGGCATAGGCATTTTTATGACCTTCAAAGCCTTTGCGCAGCTTCGATGTGGCCTTGAGCTGCCCGGCGGTCACGATCAATTGCGCATCCCCCGCACGCCAATCTTGCAGGGCTGTCAAGATCGCGGGGGCAGCGGTGTCTGTGGCGTCTTCGACAAACACAGCGCGGGGGCCGGGAAAGAAGCTCACAGCCTTCAGCGCATCTAACACCAATGCGGGATCTTTGCGCAGATCTGCTGCGGGGATCCGGGTCAGACGCATTTCTTCGTCACCTTGCGGGCCGATCAGCGCGGCGATGACTTCTTGGCGGCGCAATGCGATGCGCATCGTGTCGGGGCCATAGATCAGCAGGCCGGCAGCCTGCGCGTTGGGCCGTGCGAAATAACCCGGGGCGTCGCGCGTTGACAGCTTCATCGGTCTGCCCACGCAGCGTTCGGGGTCATTCCGGCACCCCAGTTGCCAAAAGACGCGCGGTGATTTGATCGGCCAGAATCAGCATCAACCGTTCGCGCGCATCGCGCTCTGAGGCCAATGTGGCCACTGTGCTGTCGGTCGCGGCGTAGCCGGTAAAGCTGTTGACGGTGCCCGACGCGACCGGGTCTCGCGTGGCGATATCGCTCAGCACATAGCTTGCCGTGCCGCGCAAGTTGAAACGGTTGGTGTTGCCGACCGAGTCGATGCCCAAGCCGACCGTTTCGATGTTTAGGTTGTAGCTTAGCCGATAGCGCGGCGCGTTTGATCGCCCCAAGCGTTCCTCAAGGCGGCGGACCAACAAAAAGCCGTCTCGCTCGGCTGGCTCTGTGACCAAAACGGCGTTGCGCAGCTGTTGTGCTGTTCCTTCGGGCCTGTTGACCGGTTCGAACCCGCAGGCCGTAATGACCAACAGGCAGCCGAGTGCACAAAGGCGGCTAAACCACGACATTCACAATCCGTCCCGGCACAACGATGATTTTTTTCGGCGCAGCACCATCCAATGCGTTCACAACGGCATCTTGGGCCAATGCCAGGGCTTCAATGTCGGGTTTGGACATGTCTTTGGCGACAGTGATTTCGGCGCGGCGTTTGCCGTTGATCTGAATGGGCAGGGTGACTGTGTCGGACACCAACATGGCCGGATCCGCCACGGGCCAGGGGGCTTCGGCGCACAGGCCGGTGCCGCCTTGACGGGCCCAAATGTCTTCGGACAGGTGCGGAGTCATCGGGGCCATCAGTTGCGCAAGTGTTTGGATCGCCTGGCGTTTTGCCGCTGTTCCTGCCTTGGATTTCGACAGGCTGGCGGTGAAGGCATACAGCTTTGCGATTGCGGCGTTGAACCCAAAACTGTCGACACCTTGGGTCACATCGTGGATCGCTTTATGCATATCGCGCAGCAGGTCGTCATCGCCCGAGCCCTTGGCGTCGGCGTCCATGTCGGCGATCCGTTCCGACAAGGTCCACACCCTACCCAAATGCTTGAACGCGGCTTCAGCGCCTGAGGCGGTCCATTCCACATCGCGCTCGGGGGGGCTATCGGACAGCACAAACCAACGCGCAGTGTCGGCGCCGTAGTTTTTGATGATGTCCATTGGGTCGACAACATTGTTCTTGGATTTGGACATTTTGGCCGACGGGATGATCTGGCATTGCAGATCGTCGTCTTTGGTAAAGGCTTTGCCGTCGCGCAGCTCGACCTGTTCAGGATAGTAATAAATTGGCCGCCCGGTTTGCGGATCGTCGCGCTGATAAATCGCGTGCGTCACCATGCCTTGGGTGAACAGCGCATCAAAGGGTTCGCGCGCTGTGTCTGGCAAGTGACCCGTGATGTTCATAGCGCGGGCAAAGAAGCGGGAATAGAGCAGATGCAGGATCGCGTGTTCAATTCCGCCGATATACTGGTCCACATTCATCCAATAGGCCGCATCCTCTAAGTTGGTGGGGGTGTCCGCATGCGGGGCGGTGAAGCGGGCGAAATACCAGGACGAATCAACGAACGTGTCCATCGTGTCAGTTTCGCGCAGCGCAGCTTTGCCACAAGACGGACAGGACGTATTGCGCCAGGTGGGGTGGCGGTCCAGCGGGTTGCCGGGAATGTCAAAGCTGACATCGTCGGGCAACTGAACGGGCAGATTTTCTTTGCGCTCGGGGACCACACCGCAGGC
>JBGCEM010000087.1:0-3696 GCA_045106335.1 Paracoccaceae bacterium
TGGATCGCATCCTATGAAGATCGCAATGTGGACATCGGCCTTGCCTGCGGTTTGTCCGGTAAAGCGCAGATCGGCAAAGGCATGTGGGCCATGCCAGACCTGATGGCCGATATGCTTGAAGCCAAGTCGGGGCACCCCAAAGCGGGCGCCACCTGCGCTTGGGTGCCGTCACCCACCGCTGCCACGCTGCACGCCACCCATTACCATACCACCGATGTTCTAGAGGTTCAGGCCCGTCTTGCCTCTGATGGACCACGGGGAACGCTCGATGATCTTCTGGCGATCCCGCTCGCTGGTAACCCGGACTGGAGCGATGCGGACATTCAGTCTGAGATTGAAAACAACGCCCAAGGCATCCTTGGCTATGTGGTGCGTTGGATCGATCAGGGCGTTGGCTGTTCCAAGGTGCCTGACATCAATGATGTTGGCCTGATGGAAGACCGCGCGACGTGCCGTATCTCAAGCCAAGCTTTGGCGAACTGGCTGCACCACGGTGTTGTCACTGAGGAACAGGTCATGGAAGCGATGAAAAAGATGGCCGCGAAAGTGGATGCGCAAAACGCAAACGATCCGCTTTATCGCGCCATGGCTCCGGGCTTTGACACGATTGCCTTTAAGGCGGCCTGTGATCTGGTATTTGAAGGGCGCGCACAGCCAAGTGGGTACACCGAACCTGTGTTGCACCGTCGTCGTCTCGAGTTGAAAGCCACATCGTAAGTGGCACCAAACGCATAAGCGAACCAAAAGGAAATCCCCAAATGCCTGATATCAACCTGGCCAAAGCCCGCAATATCGTCCGCGGCACCATCAAAAAAGCCCGCGAGATGGAGCTTAAGCCAATTGCGGTTGTTGTGTTGGACAGCGGTGGACACGTCAAAGCGTTTGAGCGTGAAGACGGCACAAGCCCGGGTCGTTTTGATATCGCGCGCGGCAAAGCTTACGGCGCGGTGATGACCGGCATGAGCGGAACAGCCCTGATGAACCGCGCGGAACAGCAGGCCTATTTCGTAAATGCGCTAAGCGGTGCCTTTGGTGGTCAAATGATCCCAGTGCCGGGCGGTGTTTTGTTGTACGATGCGCGTGATCGGGTCATCGGCGCAGTGGGCGTATCTGGCGATACATCTGACAACGATGCGGCAGCTGCTGTTGCGGCGATTGAACTCGCTGGGATCAAGCCTGAGGCGTAAGTTTGCGGTAGTACCTTTACCCTACAAGGCAGCACGTCTAAGTGCTGCCTTGAACAAGGATCGCCTGAAAAGAGGATGGTATGCGTAAGCCAGTTGTTGGTGTTGTCGGTAGCAACTATCTGATCGACGATCAGTACCACGTCTTTATGGGCAGTGCGATGTGCGCTGCAGCTCTGGCCGAAGTCAGCGATGCCTTACCCCTGATTGTCCCTGTCGATCCCGCCATTGCAGATATTGCGACTTTGCGGGCAACCTGTGATGGGTTTTTGTTCACCGGCGCGCGCGCGAATGTGCATCCCGAAGAGTACGGCGAAGACCCGACCGAGGCGCATGGCGCTTTTGATCAGGCACGTGATGCCGTTGCGCTGGGATTGATCCGCGCATGTGTGGCGGATGGCCAGCCGATCCTTTCGATCTGCCGTGGCTTTCAGGAATTGAATGTCGCTATGGGCGGAAGTCTGTATCCGGAAATCCGCGATCTGCCGGGTCGGATGAACCACCGGATGCCCCCCGATGGCACTGTGGAAGAGAAATTCGCCCTGCGCCATGATGTGACGCTGACCGAAGGCGGGGTTTTCCACAATGTATTTGGTGCTCCAGTGGTGCGTACCAATACGCTCCACGGGCAGGGCATCAAAGAGCCGGGCCCACGCATCGTCATTGACGGCACTGCCCCGGATGGCACGCCCGAGGCGATCTATGTCAAAGAAGCGCCCGGTTTTACGCTGGGTGTTCAGTGGCACGCCGAGTACCGCGCTGCGCATGATCCTGTTTCACGCCCGTTGTTTGAGGCGTTCGGCGGTGCATTGCGGGCATGGGCTGCTGCTCACTAGCTCCTGACGTCGCGTAAATTCCCAGAATGTATGTGTTAACGCATACATTAACACACGAATGCCTTCATTCGTCATTTTCTCGGCAAACATCTTAACTAGGTGACGCAAAGTCGAAAGTTTGAGGTGTTACCAGTGACCTATCCTATCTTAGCAGTGTCTGCTTTTGTTCTTTTTACAACGTTGAGTGCTACATCCGGTGTTGCACAAAGTGACTCTGAAAGAGCCGACCCGAACATTGTTGTGATGTCGCACTGGTCGGTAAAACTCCCTTTTGCATTGGATAAAAACGATCCTTTGACGGTGGGTGACGTTCTTGATCCGATGTGGCCATGGATCACGCCGGGACAGCGGATCACTTCGGTAAACGGCATTGAGATCGGCAACCTGAATGCGGTGCGAGCTGTTTTGCGCATGTCGACAGAAATGAGCGACCAGACGCAGATCATTGCACGGTTTGGCACCGAGACGAACGGTGAAGTGGTCGACGAAATCGCGGTTCTTCCGGTTGTTCAGGATACGGTTCTTAAAAACGGCATGCACTTTGAAACGCTTTTCGACGGTCGTATTTGGGTATCGACGCTTGTTGCACTTCCCCAAGGTGTAGTGACGGATTTGCAGGTTGGAGATCAACTGGTCTCTTACGGCGATCAGGTTTTCGATGCGCGCCAAAGCGTTCGCAATATTCTTCAAAAGGAACGTCGCAAAGGCAATATGTCGTATGACGTCGTCTTTACGCGCAATGGGCAAGAATTGTCGGGGATGATCGAGCTGATGAATGATGCGCCTGCTTCTCAAGAGCGTATTGCCGAGCGTGACACGGCCAACATTGTTGTACTGACACAATGGAACGTGAAAATGCCAATGGAGGCTGATCCACTTGCTCCAAGCCGCGTTGCGCGCACACAAGATGCAGCGATCGTCGCCGGAGACCAGATCGTTTCAGTGAACGGTATCGAAATCGGAAACATCAATGCAGTTTCTCCGGTTTTGCGTCTGTCGACGGATATTGAAGAAGAAACTGGGATGGTTGTTGACCTTGGCGTGCAGCGTGCCGGTTCTGATGAGGTGACGCAAACGCGTATGTCTCTGCCGATTGTTCAGGACACCGTACTTGGCAACGGTATGCGCTTTGAGACAACATTCGCCACGCACAGCTGGGAAACCTATCTGGTGTCCTTGCCAGAAGATGCCGACACCGATCTTAAGGTTGGCGATCGTATCTTGGCCTATGGCAACGGGATGCCGGTGAATATGCGGACAAGCATCAAAGACATTATCGAAGCGGACCGGCGTAAGGGAATGCAAGATTACGAGGTTGTCGTGCTGCGCGATGGTGATTTCATGAAGTGTAAGCTTTACTATTGATTTGCGCCCGTAAGGGAACGCCGCGCACCGCAAAAGTTTTTCGTGGACGAACATGGTTTCGGATGTCACCCCTTTGGGGAAGATGACGCTTTGAGAGGCCAAGTTCGATGAAACGTTCCACGATAAACGAGATTATGGCGCAGGCCGATGATCTGATACGCAGCCATGGCTTTACCTTGCCGCCCTTTGCGTACTGGACGCCCGACGATTTCAAGGCGCGTGTGAGTGCAGGGCAGGCGGCCCGGATCGCAACTTCGCGCATGGGGTGGGACATTACTGATTACGGCAAAGGTGATTTCGAGGCGCTGGGC
>JBGCEM010000088.1:0-6534 GCA_045106335.1 Paracoccaceae bacterium
CTTTAAAACAGATGTTTACAGATTTTCATGGCGGACCCTAGAACCGCCATGGGGGATTCCAGCTATTTCCTACGAGTTTCAAATATATCCTTTATATTAATCACTTAAACCCCTTTCTTATTCCGAAATAGTCCGCCATAATCCGGCTCAATCCAAGTCGAAGTGGGGGACCAGATGGGGGACCAAGTGAAAGCCGATGCGATAAGGCAACCGCAGAAATCGCTGTAGGCCCGCTTTGTCGAAACGGCAAAAGAACCTGGCAAGTATTATGACGGCAACGGTCTATTTCTGCGGATCGCAAAAAACGGGTCTCGCAAGTGGGTGCAGCGTCTTACCATTCACGGCAAACGCAAAGATCTGGGCTTGGGCGCGCCGCCTGCGGTATCTTTGGCGACAGCCCGCAAACTGGCTTTGAAGAACCGCGAAACTGTTATGTTAGGCGGTGATCCGCTGGCCGAAAAGCGCAAGGCGCGCGAACGTTTGACCTTTTCGGATGCCGTGGACACGTATCTGGCCTCAAAGCTGGATGAATTCAGCAATGAAAAGCACCGTAAGCAATGGCGCGCGACCTTGGACACCTACGCGCTGCCTGAGCTGGGCACGCGGCAAGTCTCTGAGATCGCAGTACAAGACATTCTGCGTAGTTTGGAACCGATCTGGCAAACCAAGACGGTTACAGCCAAAAGACTGCGTGGACGCATTGAGGCTGTGCTGTCTTGGGCCACCGTTGCCGGGCACCGTACGGGGGAAAATCCGGCGCGTTGGAAAGGCAATCTGTCAGAAATCCTGCCTAAGCCCACCAAGCTTACCAAAACTACAAATCAGCCTGCCCTGGCGCTGGGCGACGTGGCGCGGTGGTGGGAAGATCTGTCGACCCGCAACGGCATGGCTGCACTGGCTTTGCAATTCACGGCCATGACAGCGGCAAGATCAGGCGAAGTGCGCGGCATGACATGGGATGAAATTGAGTGGGGCGCGGCTGCGACTTCCGCGACTTCTGCGACACAGGGTGCGGTTTGGACCATTCCGGCGGAGCGCATGAAAAACCGAAAACCGCACCGAATTCCCCTGCCCCCAGAAGCTGTTGCGCTGCTGAAAGCCTTGCCCCGCCTGAAAGGATCGCCCCATGTGTTCTTCGCATCACGCGGCGGCATGCTGTCAGATATGAGCCTATCAGCGGTCATGCGGCGGATGCAGGCCGCCCAGGAAAAAGAAGGCCATACAGGCTATCTGGACCCAGCCAGCAAGCGTCCCGCAGTCCCGCACGGGCTGCGCTCAACCTTCCGTCAATGGGCGGCAGAAACAGGCTACCCCCGCGACATGGCCGAAATCGCCTTGGCCCACTTCATCGGATCAGATGTCGAACGCGCCTATCAACGCAGCGACATGCTGGAACGGCGGCGCGATATGATGGTGGATTGGTGCAAATTCATTATGGCGGGCGATCAAGTATCAACGAAAGTGGTCAAAATGGAGTTCAAATGAGCGAGGCTGAGGCACAACGATATGCATCGGAGCATTTACGAAGAATCGCTTCAGTGCCCACTAGCGGTAAGATGGGCCTTTGGACCCCTGCAATACGTGAACAGTATCAGTTAGTTGAACATGGGGGCGTCAACTTAGATGACCGAAGCAGATCTGACATTTGGTTTGAGATTTCCGAGGAAAACGCGAAAAAACTTCTCGAAGATAGCAAAGAGTCCGCTCAAGCATGGGACTTTGCACGTGCAATTTGCTTGAATAACTTTTTTAGAGAAAAGCCACTTCCTAGGCCGCTTATTGCTTTTGTGTGTCACATTTTAACAGATAGTCAGTCGCCTATCCGCGCAACACAACAATACAACAACGCTTCGCGTAATGTCGTGCTTTCAACGATCATTTTTGAGATTTGGGCACTGTTTGGCCTAAGCGAATCAAAGGCATGCAGCATCGCGCGAGAAGCCGCACAGGCCGCTAATTTTCATCCACCGAATGACTTAATCGACCTTTGGCGGGCCAGTGATGTCAAATCGCGTGGGCTACCGCAGCGAACGGATACGTTAAAACAACAGATTCATGCAAGGGCCGAAATTCGCCGTTTAACTATGGAAAAGCTCAAACCGTTGGAAAGTGCGCCCTAGCGCTTTCCAATAGACCGAACGCCGAGCTCAATACACTCTTAAGTCATGTTTAACAGGATCCGAAAGGTAACGCATGACAGACAAGAGACTGCAACCACATGCTCAAAAGGCATTGACTGAAAAGAATTTCGAAGCGTACCAAAGCTGGAAACGCGACAGCGCGGGTAAAGGCATTCCTCAATACAGGTGTGAAACCACCCCGCCCCGCGTGATCCGTCGCCCTCAGGTCGAGGCTATGACCGGGCTGTCCAGGTCGACGCTTTACGACTGGATGAAGCGCGGCGAGTTTCCGCAGCCCATAAAGCTGGGGGCGCGTCTTGTGGCGTGGCGCGAAAGCGACGTGATCGCTTGGCTTGAAAACCGTGAAACACGGGCGAGCTAATTATGGGGATCAGAGCAGAAAACCCCGGCGCGCCTGCATGCGCGACCGGGGCTGAAAAGGGTATCCATGTAAACGCGGACGCCTTTTCAACCATAGCACAAAACGAAACGACGGGAACGTACAAAAGCGCAAGCAGGATAGGACATTGTGCGGCTGACTGTATGCGCGCGCTGTATCTGCAGCGGATGCACGGTCTGAGCGAGGCGCAAGCACAAGCGTTGTCAATTCTAGTTTGGGGGATCAGCAATGGTTGATGCACAAAGCCTGACAAAGGATCTGGGCGGCACTTGGTATCGCCGATATGGGGCTGCGCCCTGCCCCGTGTGCCAAGCAGCGCGCACAAAGCGCCAAAACGCGCTGACAATTGCGGATGGGCGCAATGGGCGTTTGATGTTGAATTGTAAGAAATCCAGTTGCGCTTTCACGGATATCTTGGCGGCGGCGGGGCTTCATTTGGGGGCCTACAGCCCCCCTGACCCGGCTAAAATGGCGCGGCGCGATGCGGAACATTTGCGGGACGCCGAAAAGCGCGCAAGACAAGCGCACAGCCTTTGGGATGAAGCGCGACCGATCACAGAGAGTTTGGCAGACACTTATCTGCGCGGACGTGGGATAACCTGCGATTTACCCGCAACGCTGCGGTTGCACCCGGCGTGTTGGCACAGTCCAACGGCCAAACGGTACCCGGCTATGATTGCCTTGGTCCAAGGTGGTGCAAACTTTTCGGTTCATCGCACGTATTTGCGCGCGGATGGCGCGGGCAAAGCGGATAATCACCCCAGCAAAATGATGTTGGGGACGACCGCTGGCGGGGCCGTGCGTTTGACGTCATGCGCAGGGCCGCTGCTGGTCGCAGAGGGGATCGAAACTGCCCTAAGCCTTGCCTGCGGTCTGTTGCGTGGCCCTGCCACGATCTGGGCCGCTTTGTCGACATCGGGACTTCGGAGCTTGAACTTGCCGCCGACACCAGAACGGCTGATCCTTGCGGCGGATGGCGAAGCGGCGGGCCGGGATGCGGCCAATGCCCTAGCGTCCAAAGCTAGTGCATTGGGCTGGCGCGTGTCGATGTTGCCTGCACCTGAGGGCCGGGACTGGAACGACATTTTGAACCTGAAGGGGGACGCGGCATGAAGATGGTCAATCCTATCCCCTTCCGCCCCGAAGATCCGCAACCTTTGGTTCGTGAAATTGCACCCGGCGCAGCCTATCCCTTGGATTCGCTTGGTCCGTTGCGACCCGTTGTTGAGGCCGTACAAGGTGTTACCCAAGCCCCTGTTGCAATCCCGGCACAATCTGCTCTGGCAGTGGCATCGCTTGCGGTTCAGGGCTTTGCCAATGTGCAGACCTTAAATGGGGTGCGTCCGGTGTCGCTTTATGCATTGACCATAGCAGGCAGTGGGGAACGTAAATCCGCATGTGATGAACCTTTGCTTGCGGCGTTGCGGGCGTATGAAAAGGATCAGGCCCGCGCCCAGCTTGAGGCGACGCAAAGCTGGTTAAATGCGCAAGCAATTTGGAAAGGCGAACGCGACCGCATCTTAGCTGAAGCCAAGAAAGCGAAAGGCGAAAAGCGCACCGCAGCTAAGGCAGATCTAGAAGCTTTGGGGGCAGAACCATCCGCGCCACCTGCACCGGATCGCACCGTGTCAGAACCGACCTTTGAGGGGCTGACCAAAGTCTATGCCACGGGCCAGCCAAGCCTTGGTCTGTTCTCGGATGAAGGCGGGCAATTCCTGGGCGGTCATGCAATGAATTCAGACAATCGCCAAAAGACCTTGGCTGCGCTGAATGATCTTTGGCAAGGCAATCCGATCAAGCGCACACGGGCCGGTGATGGACATGCGACACTCTATGGGCGGCGGCTGGCTGTGCACCTGATGGTTCAACCGGGTGTTGCACGCAGCTTTCTTGCGGACCCGATGGCGGCGGATACAGGCTTTCTTGCGCGGTTTTTGATCTGTGAACCCGCATCGACCATCGGGACCCATATGCAGGCCAACACCCGGCGCAATGCCCCGGCTTTGGCGCAATTTGCGCACCGTTTGCAAGCAATCCTCAATACAGCGATGCCAATGGACGAGGACACGCGCGAATTGCAGCCACGGACTTTGGCCCTATCCCCTGGGGCGCAAACCTTGCTGGTGGGTTTCACGGATGCGATTGAACAGGCACAAGCCCCCGGCGGTGATCTTGTGCACATCAAAGGGGCTGCATCGAAGTCCGCAGAACAGGCCGCACGGATCGCAGGTGTCTTGACACTCTGGGCAGATTTGGACGCAGACGCTGTTGAGGCTACGACGATGGCCGATGCCATTACCCTGGCACAGTTCTATCTGTCTGAGGCGTCCCGGCTGGCCAGTGCTGCAGTGATTTCCAAAGAGATAGACCAAGCCGAAACCCTGCGCAAATGGCTGCTGGATGTTTGGCCCCATACAAACGTCATGGCGCGGGATGTGGCGAATTCAGGACCCAATGCCTTGCGGGAAACGATCAAAGCGCGGGCGGCGCTGGTTATCTTAGAAAATCACGGCTGGCTTGTGAGGCTTGATGAGGGTGCCGTAATACGCGGCGCGGCGCGCAAAGAAGCGTGGCAGATCGTAAAGGGCAAAACCCATGTGGTTTGATGCCTCTGCAGCATTGGCAACCCTTGCGCCAGATACGCCGCCCCGTGTCGCAGAAGTCGCAAAAGTCGCAGCCCCTCAAGACCTGAAACCGAAAACAGTGCGGCGGTCCAAACCGCTCGCCACGCCCCAAACACCACCAACATGCGCCTTGTGTCACGCGGCAGATTGGACAGTCAGTTTGACCGAAGAGGATGGCCGTAATCTGCATGTGACCTGTTGGGTCCGTCATAATCAGGAGAATTCAATTGTCTAAGCAGATCGCTACTACGAAACGCAAACCCACACCCCCAGCCGACCATCCCAAATTGCTTTTGGAATTTACGGAAAAAGGCACAGTCGCTTTGGACATGATTGGGGATTGGAACGATATCATAGAACCAGCGCGCCATATTTCTGTCACCCAAGGGCTGATGACCCAAATCGCCAATATTGGATCGCGGGATCAAAGCTTGGACGTCAATGCGTCCAACTTTGTGGTTGGTTATGTCGAAGCGATGGCCCCGCAAGACGCCACCGAAGTGTTGTTGTTTGCCCAAATGGCAACGACGCACCAAACCCTGATGATGCTTGTGCGGCGCATGAACCTGGCCGACACGCTGCAACAAGCTGAAGCGGCAGACCGGGCTTACAATAAAACGGCCCGCACCTTCACGACTCAAATGGATGCGCTCAAACGCTACCGATCAAAAGGTAAACAAATTGTTCAGGTCGAACGTGTGACTGTCGAAAATGGCGGCCAAGCTATTGTCGGCACTGTCGAAGCTGGGTCGCGTAGACATGATTAAACCTGACATCAACCCCATGCAAAGCGCTCATGCAGCCCCTAGATGCACCGCAAAATCCAAACGCAGCGGCACAAGATGTCGCGCCCCAGCTGTGCGCGGCTGGTCCGTCTGTCGCATGCACGGCGCAGGCGGCGGACACCCAAGAGGGCCAAAAAATCCAAACTGGACCCACGGCGGACGCAGCCACGACGTGATCGCAATTCGCAGATTGGTGAGCGAATTGAACCGCGAAACGCAAAACACAATGCGCAGGGTTCTGGCAGAATGACCCCCCGAAGTCCTTAAAGTGCGGAACATCGCGGAAGTTTCGTAAATTTGAGCTCTCACGGCACCTTCTCGTGTGGAACGTCTAATACCTTTGACTCGATGGCTCGATTTTTCTGAATCCTACCAATGATCCGCTTCAGGCAATCTTGACCCAATCGTCAACTACTCCTGACCAAGACCGGACCTGCACTAAGGGAAATGCGTAAGTTAAGTGAGCGGACAAAACCGTCATTCGAGTTTCTGTATTCGCTGACGCAGCATCGGTTTGCATCTGCGGCACGTTCATTACAGCGACGCGGCGCAAGTCATCATTTCAGTCATTGGTATGTGTTTATATCGTCCGAAGCGAGACCGCC